>DATDOY010000227.1:0-7301 GCA_035293045.1 Acidimicrobiia bacterium | reverse complement strand
TTCAAGGCCGCGCCGTCGTGGCCAGGACGGGTCGCCGCGGCGCCCACGCTGACGCGTGAGCTTCGGGGAATGCGGACCGGGCGGCTGGACCCTGGCGTTGCCCGCACCATCACCGTTCCCGTCCTTCTTGTCACCGGCGAGCACAGTTCGGACCCCACCAAGCCCGACGTTCAGGCGGTCGCCGCGGCGCTGCCAAGCGCCCGTGTTCTCGTCCTCGAAGGTCAAGAGCACGTCGCCGACGTCCTCGATCCCGAGGGCTTCGCCGCTCGCGTCGTGCCGTTCCTTCAAGGGCGCGCATAACCGCTCTGGGGGCCGAGGTCGAGGCGCCCCCATCCACGCCACCGGCTTCCCGCACTCCCCTGGTCGTGATCCGGCCCCGGATCGCCGCCGAAATCACAGCCACCCGGGTGCGGGAAATGGCGTGCGTCATAGCCTGGCGCAAGGTCTTCGCCACGACGCGCTGGCAGTTGAGAACATGTTCGCGGCCCGTGGCGACTGGCTCGGGCTTCGGCGACCCACCGCGCCGATCTTCGCGTCTGGCCTAGAAAGCGCCAGCGGATCTGATGGATACTGCCGCAATGACGACCACCACATTTCCGCCGTTTATCGACATGACTGCAAAGCAGTTCCAAGCCCACCTCGACCAGCGAAGCGTGAACACCCACGATCCCGCAGCCGTTGCGCAGTGGTTTTCCGATGATGCCGTCCAGCGGGCGGTGGCGACGGGCGAGACCGCGCGGGGAAGGGAGGCCATCCAAGAGCGCATGGCGAAGTTCTTTCAAGCCTTGCCGGATGTCTACTTGGAAGTGCGTGACCTGTTTGCGGCTGGCGATCGGATGTGTGTCCAGGTCACGATGACGGGAACGCACGAAGGCGACCTCGCCGGGCTGCCGCCAACGGGCCGACGCATCGAGGCCGAGTGGTGTCTGGTGTTCCGCTTCGGTGACGACGGGCTCGTCGAGGAGGAACTCCTGTACTCCGACCTCGCCACGATCCTGAGCCAGCTCGGCGCGTTGCCTGGGTGACCAGCGCGTTCGACAGATCAGGGGGCTGCCCCGACGCGACGACATCCGATGGACCACACGTGCACGGGCGTCGTCTGCTCCGCGTCCCGACCAATGCCAATGAGGCACGCCGCCGAGCGCGGGGCGACAAGCCCCCGCAGACTGTCGGTGACCCCAGCCCGCCGGTACGCTCCCCCGCGCCCATGATGGACGGGGATGCACGTAAGGGGTTGCGCGGTGACTGAGGAACGGACGATCACGTCGACCGACGGCACGAAGCTCTCCGCACGGGTGACCGGCAGCGGGTCGCCGCTCGTTCTGGTGCACGGGTCGACCGGCAGCAAGGGATCGTGGGCCTTCGTAGAACCGCGGTTGGCGGCGCACCACAGCGTGTGGAGCTACGACCGGCGAGGACGGGGGCAAAGCGACGCGGGCGGTGAGGGCTACAGCCTGCAGGCTGAGGTCGACGACGTGCTGGCCGTGCTGGACGCAGTCGGCGCGCCGACCCATCTCGTTTCTCACTCGTTCGGATCGGTGTGCGCTCTGGAGGCTGCGGCCACCGGTGCCGAGATCGCATCGCTCACGCTCTACGAGCCCCCTGTGCACGCGCGCATCGCCGAGGCCGCCACCGACCGAGCGTTGGCTCGCCTCCGGACCGGGGAGCTTGACGCTGGGCTGGCCATGTTCCTTCGTGAGGTCGTGGGTCTGTCCACCGACGAGCTGGCCATGATCCAGTCAATCCCCGAGGTATGGAGCCGATTGCTCGATACGGCACCGACCCTTGAACGGGAGTCCGACGCGCTGAACACGTTCGACTGGGATCCGGCGCGGTACCGCTCCATCACGGCGCCGACGTTGGTTCTCGCGGGCGAGTGCACGGATACCCCGGTCTACGCCACACCCGAAGAGCTGCGGGGGGCGATTCCGCACGCCGAAGCGCACGTCCTCGCCGGACAGCGCCACATCGCGTTCGCCGCCGACCCCGAAGGTACGGCGGACACGGTCCTTCGTTTCAGTACGCGAGTCTGACCGAGCCGGACACGCCTGGGCGTGCCCGTCCCGACGACCCCGTCCTCGCACGACCTCGACGTGATGTCCCCGACCCATCCCTTGACGGCCTCAACGTGCGGATCAGCCTGACTCCCCGTTGCGCCGAATCACGGCCCTACAAGACTGGCCCCACCTGATCGCCCGGCTGTTGGGCCATGAACCGGCGAATCGGACGGTCGGGGAGGTTCTGGGGGTATTCCCTGTGGACGAGAACTGCTCACGGGCGCGACGGTACGGGGCCCTAAGGTTCGGGGCCCCGAGCGTCGAACCGATCGCTCACCGCCCCGGGGTTCAGGAGGCACCGCATGTTCCACGAAGTGGGTGATCAACGCGTCCACTCGCTTTCCTTCGGTACCGGGCCTGGGACGCTCGTCGGCGTCGCGGGCGCATTCGCGAGCTGGGAGATCTGGGCCCCGGTCTTCGAACTCCTGAGTCCTCGCTGGAGGGTCGTCGGCTTCGACCACGACGGCGTCGGACAATCCAAGGCCCCGGTCGAACGCATCAGCCATGAGCGTCACGTCGAGACGCTCCTCTCAGTGCTCGATGCTCAAGGCGTCGGACGATGCGTCGTGGCCGGGGACTCGGCGAACGCAGCAGTCGCCGTCGCCGCGGTTCTGCGAGAACCCCAGCGGTTCGACGGGCTGGTCATCGTCAACGGCCACGTTTGGGGCTTCGATCGCCCCGACGTCCGCCGTTTCGCCGAGAGCCTCAGGACGGCGTTCGAGCCCACCCTGGAGTTCTTCGCGGACCTGGTGTTCCCTGAACCGGAGAGCGACCACCTCAAGCAGTGGCTGCGGGACATCATCTGGCGCACAGGCCCCGATCGGGCCGCTCGGATCATCGAGGCGAACTTCGGGATCGACCTTCGCCCGCAACTCGGCGGGCTCGACATCCCGACGTTGATCATCCACGGGGCCCTCGATGCGGTGTCCCCCTCCGCCCTCGAAGACGTGCACGAGCTCGCCTCGTTGATCCCAGGCGCGGAGTTGCGACTCCTCGAGGATGCCGGGCACCTCCCACTCCTCTCTCGCCCAGAGGTCGTCGCCGAGTTACTCGACGACTTCCTTGGGACAACGATCAAACAAGCGACTGGATGACCCGGCGCATGCCTTGAGCCCCAAAGCGTCTCGTCCCGGGGCGCGAGCGCGGAAGCGGCCGCCCCGAAGGGCGGCCGTCCCGCAAATTCGGTTTCTGTACCCCGACATGGTGTGAGGAAAGAAACAAAGTTCGGATCAGATGTCGTAGTTCTGTTCTGCCCAGGTCACCCCACGAGGCTCGACAGAGGGCGGCAGGTTCTGACCCTCGAGGCGCGCGTAGCGTCTGGTCATGGACATCCCTGACGTCCGGTACCTGCGCACGGATCGTGGGTCGATCGCCTACCAGCGTTTCGGAGAGGGTGACCGCACCATCGTGTGGACGGCGCCGTCTCTCATCTCCATCGAGACCCGATGGTCGCGGCCGGGCGACCTCCAGCGCTGGGAATCGCTCGCCCGGATCGGCACCGTGGTGATCTTCGACTACCGGGGACTTGGCTCGTCGGAACGCCTCCCGCTCCATCAGGTCGGCGATCGCCAGGAGATGCTGTTCGACCTCGGAGCCGTCATCCACAGCGTCGGAACTCGGCCCACGGTGCTGATCGCAACGGGCACGGCCACACCCCTCGCCGTGAGGTATGCGGTCCACGACCCAGAGTCCCTCGAGCGGCTGATCCTGCTGAACGCCGTGGCCTACAACCCGATGCGCGAGGTAGGGGACGTCGAGGCGCTCCTCGACGATGTGGTCGAACGTTGGGGCACCGGCGAGATCCTGGTGCGCGGCATCAGCCTCGAGGTCGAACCATCCCAGCGGTGGCAGGCCGGGCACAACGAACGCATCGTCGGTACCCCCGAGGTCGCCGCCGCGGTCTGGCGCGCGTCGCTCGAGACGGACGTCACCGCGTTGTTGGAGAAGGTGGCGATCCCCACGCTCGTGATCCACACCGGTGACGTTGTGCCGGTCACCCCGGAACACTCGGAGGCGGTGGCCGCCGGGATCCCAGGAGCCACGTTCCTGCTCCGACCGTCGTCGTTCTTCAACTGGGGGGATTGGGACCGCGACATCCACGAGTTCATCACCGGCACTCGTCCGCGAACCGCTACCACCCGGGACCTGGCCGCCGTCATGTTCACCGACATCGTCGCATCGACGGCCACCGCTTCAGAACGAGGCGATGCGCTCTGGCGTGAGACCCTCGGGCGGCTCGACCAGGTCGTCGTTCGCGTCGCCGGCGACGAGCGCGGGCGGGTCGTGAAGCAGACCGGAGATGGCCATCTGATCGAGTTCGCTCGACCCGGCGACGCCATCGCCGCCGCCTGCCGCCTCGCCGACGACGTGCGGTTACTCGGCGTCGACCTCCGCACCGGCATCCATTTCGGTGAGGTCGAACGTCGCGGCGACGGCGACCTCGGCGGCCTCGCGGTACACCTGGCGGCCCGCATCGCCGCGGAAGCGGGTCCGCACGAGATCCTCGTCTCCCGCACCGTCGCCGAACTCACCCTTGGCGACGGTCGGACCTACACCTCCCGGGGCACGCCGACACTCAAAGGGATTCCCGGCACATGGGAGATCCTGTCGCTCGAGCGGGAGTAGGCGAAGCGCGGGCGACCGAAGGCAGTGAGGTGGCCGCGGGTCATGTTTCGTCTCACGCGGCCGCGTCGAACCTGCAAACACCATGCTCAGACCCGCATCCGACCTCGAGGTCGGTCAAAGGTCGCGGTAGTGATCCAGCGGGGCCGTGACCGGCGTCAATCGCGGAGGAGTGGCTCTGAGCAGGGAGGACGGCGTCCGATCAATTCCCACTGCTTCCCGTTGTTCTGGATCCTCGTGGGTCAGCCGCGCGCCATCGGCCTCCCCCGCCCGGAGCCACGCCTGGGCTCATCACAAGTCGGCGGGCAGGAGTTGGAACGAGCCACCCTGGAGCGGGGTGATGGCGCGGAAGCACCGCTCGTCGAGAGTCAAGAGCCTCCGCGTGCGGAAGCGTCGAGCGAGGACGACGAGGGAGGCATCAGCGAGGCCGACCTCGAGGTCGCGGTGGCGCCGAACGACGTCCCGGGCCGCCCCCAACTCCTCTGGCGTCAGCGCCTCGGCGATGTACGTTCCCTCGGCGAGGTCTTCGAGAAACGCGAGCTCGACGTCGACTCCCAGCCGGTTCAGGATGAGGTAGTCGGCTTCAGCCGCCGCGACCTGGGAGGTCACGAGCGCGCCTCGTTCGGCTCGAAGGACCTCGACGACGCGCTCGTGATCTCGATCCCTGATGTCGGCCTGCGCGTAGAGCGCGCCCGCATCGACAACGAGCGTCATGGCCTACTGGCGCTTCTGGGGGTGGCGACCGAGTCGCCGTTGCGCGAGCTCGGCGGCATCCCAACGGCGGGTGGTCGATGGCGACCCCTCACCCGCGCCCATGCTGTGGAAGGTCCGCCGCGGCTTGCGGGTGAGCACCCGGCGCACCCCCTCCCGAATGAGCTCCGCTTGGGACCGCCCGGTGGTTCGTGCCAGAAGCCGCAGCCCCTCAGCCTCCTCGTCCGACAGGTACACCGACGTCTTCTTCATCGCGTCTCTCCGCATGAACGGTGTTGATGCCCTATATAGGGTACCACCCCTGCGCCACGTGTCACGCCGAGTGGGGTTCCACCGGTTCCCTGGAACTCCCCCCGCCCGGGTCGAAAGTGGGGGAAGTGCTAGCTGGCGGCGGCGACGGCGTAGAGCTGCCAGCCGTCGCGGATGCCCTTCAGCTCGTGGACGCCGCGGTCCGTGAAGTGGTGCGAGGAGCCGGCGACGACGTCCTTCACCGTGCGCGTCACGAGCAGCTCGTTGCTCCCGGCCAGACCCTGAACGCGAGAGGCGATGTGCACGGCCACGCCACTCACGTCGTCCCCGCGCAACTCGATCTCGCCGACATGCAGCCCGGCTCGAACGTCGATCCCCATCGTCGACAGCGCGCGCCCAAGTGCCAGGGCACACCCGATGCCGTCGGTGGGAACGCCGAAGGTGGCGAGCAGCCCGTCGCCGGTGCGCTTCACCAGGCGCCCTCGATGCCGCGCCACCAGCTCGCCAGCGAGGCTGTCGTGGCGGTCGAGCATGGAGCGCCAGGCCGCGTCGCCCATTTCGACGGCGCGCTCGGTCGAGGCAACGATGTCGGTGAACAGCACGGTGGCCAGGGCCCGCTCGGGGGCACGGTCACGACGGGTGCCGGTGAGGAACTCCTCGACCTCGCCCAGAACGAAATCCGCGTGGAGGTGGAACCAGTCGAGGTGACCGCTCCCCGGATACTCAACTCGGCGGGAGTCGGGGAGGTGCTCGGCGAGCCAGCGGCTGTGGTTGGGGTCGATGTTCGGATCCTCGCTCGCGTGCAGCACCAGGCTCGGCTGCCGGACGTCGGGGACGAGCGAGCGCGCGTCGAGCAGGACGTCGCGGCGGAAGAACTGCTGCTGGCGCTCGGGGCTCCCGGCCGATCGCTCGTAGCGGGCCCAAAACTCGGCCAGCTCCGGGCGGTCGCGGTCGAACTGCATCATCACTCGGCCGGACCCCCAGTTGTCGGCGGTGAACTCGAGGGCGAGATCGAGCCACGTCGGCGGAGGTCCGTGCGGGTAGTCGGGGGCCGACAGGTAGCGCGCGCAGGTGTTCACGAGCACGAGCCGCCGGACGCGCTGCGGATGGGTCGCCGCCATGTTGAGGGCTCGAGCGCCGCCGGAGTCGTTAGCGAGGAGGTCGGCGGTCTCGACGCCGGCGGCGTCCATGACGGCGAGGATGTCGCGAGCCGAGCCGTCGAACCAGTCCTCTCCGGCGGTGAACGGATCGGACACGCCCTGCCCGCGGTGATCGAAGATAATCACACGGGTGAAGCCGGCCAGGCGCTCGATGAACCCTCTCCACTGCTCGTGCTCGTATAACAAGTCCACCTGGGAGGAACCCGCCGGAAGAAGCACAAGCGGAGGACCTTCACCGACCGACGCGAAGCCGACGCGCGCGCCGCCGAGATCGGCGTAACGCGTGGTGAGCCCCCGCTGCTCCATCGGCCCAAGCTACCCGCCACGCCGAGCTACCCGTCAGGCGATCGCCAGACCCGGCGTCCTCCGTACCACGCCGAACGGGCCCGGACAGGGAGACCTGAGCGAAGGCGCGAACGTGCATTGTGCGCCCCGGCAACGGGCACGCCGTCGCGGTTTCATGGCTCGGTACGGGGGGAGCACTACAGCTGGTACGTGAACT
>DATDOY010000226.1:0-3452 GCA_035293045.1 Acidimicrobiia bacterium | reverse complement strand
ATCCTCGGCGACGACGTGATCGTGGGGTTGTCGACCCACGCTCCGAGCGAACTCGACGCGTCCATCCACGAGCCGATCGATTACATCAGCGTCGGTCCGGTGGAGGCGACGCCGACCAAACCCGGACGGCCCGGTACCGGCATCGAGTACGTGCACTACGCGGCCGGCCACGCCGACCGCCCGTTCTTCGTCACGGGCGGCGTCTCGCCCGAAACGCTGCCCGACCTCGCCGGCTCGGGCGCGTCCCGGTTCGTCGTCGTGCGCGCGCTGACCGAAGCGAGCGACCCCGGCGCCGTCGCGCGCGAGATGCGCCGACTGGCCGACCGCTCCTAGCGGTCCTGTCGCGACATCCAGCCGGCGAGCAGGGCGATGACCCGCGGGTCGTGGCGGAGCAGGTGGCCCGCTCCGGCGAGGATGCGGTGTTCGGTGCCCGGGCCGGCTGCGTCGACGATGGCGATCGACGACTCCGGCGGAACGACGGCATCCTCGGACCCGTGAATCACGAGGAAGGGCCGAGGCGGGATCTTCGCCGCGGCGGCGAGGGGATCGAGCTCGGTGAATTGCCGCGCCCAGGCCGCGACATTGGCCGGGAAGCCGGGCGTCGTGATCACGCCCATGCGTTGGGCGTGATCGAGCAGTTGGGGCGCGTTGTCGACCCAGTGCCGCATGGTGGCCGGGGCGGCGAGGGTGGCGACGCCGCGCACCCGGGTGTCGGCGGCCGCGTGGACGATGCAGAGTGCGGCTCCGGTCGCCGAACCCGCGAGCCACACGCCGGTGATGTCGCTCCGGGCTTCGAGCCACGTCACGACGGCGTCGATGTCGGTGAGCCACCCCGAGATCGAGAAGTCGCCGGTGGACTTCCCCGCGCCGCGAAACGTGAACGTGAGGACGGCCCAGCCGGTGAGATCGCTCAAGTGCTGGGCGATGTCGGGGTACGTCGCCGCCACGGACGACGCGCCGCCCGGGCCCTGCGGGAAGCCGTGGCACAGCACCAGCGCGGGGACTCGCGCAATGCCGGGCGGCTTGGCGAGCACGGCCGCCAGCGTGGCCTCACCGCTTGTGATCGTCAGCTCTTCCGGCATGCCGCTCCGGCGTTCGAGGCCGCTCGGGCCCGTGTTTCCCGCTCTGAAGGGCCGCTCGGGCCCGTGGGTCCCCATATCCTGACCGACGTGAAGGCGTCGACCGGCGTTCCGGCGTTCAAGGAGTGGGCCGTCATCGTCGACGCCCTGCTCGAAGGGGAGCAGATCATCGACGTCCGCAAGGGCGGGATCCACGAGGACGGCCGTCATTTCGGCATCGAATCCACCCGTTTCTGGCTCTACCCGACGTACCTCCACCAGCAGGCCGACCTGCTGAAGCCGGCGTATCGCGGCGCCGTCGAGCACACGCTCGCGACCGCCCCGCCGGACGACGTGGTGCGCCTTCCCGGATGGGCCGACGTGGTGGGCGTGGCCCAACTCACCGAGCCCGACCACCTCGCAGCCATCGACAGCAAGTTCATCTGGACGCTCGACTACGCCGCGACGCGCCTCAAGTGGAAGCGGCGCGACCCCCTGTGGGTGCTCGCGCTGCGGGTCCACCGACTCGAGACGCCGATCGAGGTTCCGGTGCGCGAGGAGTACGGCGGTTGCACGTCGTGGGTCGAGATCGTCGACGACCTCGGCGATCCAGCGGACCTTGACGGCGCGTCGTCGACGCCAGCGCTGAGCGACGAAGCGTTCGAAGCCCGCCTCAACTTCCTGGCCAACGACCTCGCCGTCCCCCTCCAACCGCCGACGGTCGCGTGACGGCCCTTGGGCTAGGAGCCGGCTCGGGCCACGCAGTGGGGGCAGGGGCGGTAGCCGCGGTTGGCGGCTTCGGCGGCGGTGTCGGGGCCGAAGGCGGCGAACTGCTCCGACGCCAAGAGGTCGGGGATGCCGCACGCGTCGGTGGTGGCGTCGAGGTCGTGGACGACCTGCGAGCGCTTGTCGCCGAGGAACTGGTTGTGTTCGAAGCGCAGAGGCCGGGTCACGGCCGAGACGCTATCCGAGGCGACCCCACCAAAAGTTGAAGGGGCCCGAAGGCCCCTTCAACGACTCGACTGATGGTTGGGACCGACACCGGGTACTCACACAGGTGGGACCAGCCCTGCCCCGGAGGTCGGCGGCGCGTCGGTTGGAATCCGCACAGCACGCCACGCATTGCTTGGTGGCCCAGTCGGACGGCCTAGCGGCCGCGCACCTCCCGGGTCCCAGAACGCAAATCACTCATGTTGTGGACCACCTCCTTTCCCGGTTGCCCATTTGATAGCACAGGCGTCAAGCAGCCCGGCGTCACACTTCCGGGGCGGGCGGGTCCTCGGCCGGGGGCCCGACGAGGCCGAGCGAACGGAGGTATTCGAGCTGCGTCTCGATGACGGCGTGCACTTGCGCGTTGGTCAGCACGACGCCTTTCGAGGCGGCCTGGCGCACGATGAACTCGACCGTTTCGGAACCGCCGACCACGACGTCGCCCTTCGGGCCGGACTGGTCGCCATTGCGCGAAACGCCCTTGCGCCGGAAGTACTCGAGCTGGAGGTCGATGATCACCTCGACGTCGTCGAGCGTGAGGGTGGCGGCCGCGTCGTCCGATATGTGCTGGACGACCCAGTCGACCGCCTCGGCCACGTTGAACCACTTGGTCGGCGGCTCGCGCTCCATCCGGGCGCTCTCGCGCAACACCGCGATGGCGGCGACCATCAGGACCAACAGGACGACGACGAACCCGATGGCGATGACGACGACCATGGGTCAGCGCCCCGCCGCGGAGATCAGATGCCGATGCGCTGGGCGAGCAGCTCGCGGTGATACGACGCGTCGCCGAGGTACGTCTCCGACGACTTCGCCCGCTTGAAGTAGAGGTGGGCGTCGTGCTCCCACGTGAAGCCGATGCCGCCGTGGATCTGGATGTTTTCGGCCGCGCAGTGGAAGTACGCCTCGGAGCAGTAGGCCTTGGCGAGACACGCCACCGTCGGCAGCTCGTCGTTGTCCTCGGCGGCCGCCCACGCGGCGTAGTACGCCGCCGACTTGGCCGACTCGACCTCGAGGAGCATGTCGGCGCACTTGTGCTTGATGGCCTGGAACGATCCGATCGGGCGGCCGAACTGCACGCGCACCTTGGCGTAGTCGACCGACATGTCGAGCACTTGCTGTGACCCGCCGACCATCTCGGAAGAGAGACAGACGGCCGCCTGGTCGAGCGTCTTCGACAACGGCGCCCAGCCGGCGCCTTCCTCCCCGAGCAACTCGGCCTTCACGCCGGAGAACTCGAGCTTGGCCTGCTTGCGCGTCATGTCCATCGTCTCGAGCGCGGTGCGCGTCAGGCCCGCGGCGTCACCGGCGACGGTGAAGAACGACAGGCCCTCGGTGCCCGACGTGCCGGCCTTGCGCGCCACGACCACGATGAGGTCGGCGTTGTGTCCGTCGATCACGAAC
>DATDOY010000225.1:0-10884 GCA_035293045.1 Acidimicrobiia bacterium | reverse complement strand
GACGGCGAGACCACGCCGCGCGCTGCGGTGGGCGACGCCGGTCAGGGCGACGACGAGCAACACCACGGCGGCGAGCCGGACCATCATCAGCCACGCGGTGGTGGGATCGATCTCGACGGCGCTCCCCCGCGCCACCGCGCCAATCGCGAGGAGGATGCACCCCAACTGGAGCATCGCTCGTCCCCGCGCGTTGGCGCCGAGGAACGTCGGAGTGGTGGTGACCACGAGGAACAAGCTCGCCGCGGCAATGAACACGACGAGTTGCGCGGCGAGGTTGACGATGGCGCCTGGCGTGCTCATCTCAGCCGGCTCTGCATGTTGGACAAATCCACTGAGGGTGGGTGGAGAACACGGGGAGCACTCAGGCTACCGGAGGACATGGGGGCTGTTGGTGGCCCTCATCCGACATTTCCGGCATGTCTCACACCGGCCGTGGGCTGCTCACGGCGCGGGTGCGGGTGCGGCCGTCGACGGGTCGGATGGCGAGGCGGGGAGGGCGAGTGCGTCGCCGCCGTGCTCGGCGAGCGCGTCGAGCGCCTCTTGGAGGTTGGTCACCTCCACGACGTTCATCCGCGTGCCCACGACGCTCCGCGCCGCCTGGGCCTCGCCCTTCGGCACGATCATGAGTTTGGCGCCGGCGTTGCGAGCCGCGGCCGCCTTTTGCTCGACGCCCCCCACGGGGGTGACGCTGCCGTCGAGCTCGATCGCTCCGGTGATGGCCACGACGTCCCCTCCCGTCAGTTCACCCGGGGTCAGCTCGTCGATGATCGCCAGCGTGAAGGCGAGGCCCGCCGACGGACCGCCCACCTGCCCGGTGTCGATGTCGACGTCGAACGGAAAGGCGAACTCGAACGTTTCCGCGAGGTTCACCCCCACTTGCGCGAACCCTTCCGTGTTCTTCACGGTTGCGATCTCGGCCGTGTGGTCCTCGTCTCCGCGTCGAAAGCTGACCTGCACCGACTCTCCCGGCGCGTGGGCCCGGACCGCCTCGATGGCATCGGAGCGAAACACCACCGCCTTCCCGTCGACCGCGGTGATGACGTCTTCCTCCTGGAGGATCCCCTCGGCCGGCAGCCGGGCCACGACGCCCACGACGCGCGCGCCCCCACCGAGCGTCCGGATCTCGAACCCAAGGTGGGTGAGCGCGACGGCCACCGCGGTCACCTCCGCGCGCTGCATGTCGAGGAGGTTTCGGCGGATCACTTCGTCGCGATCGACGTTTCCCGTGAAGACCTCTTCCTTGATGATCTCGACCCCGTTCTCGCTCCACGCAGCGAGCGCCTCGATGACGGTGATGCGCTGAGACAGCGAGACCGTGAGGAAGAGCAACTTCCCCTCGGGTTCGTAGGTCGACGCGCCGTCGACGTCGATGAGGTCGAGGACATCGGTGGCGCTCCCGGGGGAAATCGTGATGAAGGGAAGCGGGACGAGCGTGAGCATGACCATCGAGTACGCCAGAAGGGCCACGCCGCCGAGCAGTCGGAGCACTCGACGGACGTGTGGATCACGGATATCGAGGCCCGCCCGAGGTCGCGGTGGAGCGCTGGGGTCAGGGAGCATCGTGGCGTCGGTCATGGGCCGGCACAGCGTGCCACGGCCGAGCACCCGGGAAGGATCAAGTGCGTCAGGATGAGCCCATGAGCAAGGGCAAGCGGGGGATTCCGGGCAACGACCTCACAGCACCCGACCCCATCGCGCGCGCGGCGGCCGCCGCGGCCCTCGGGGTCAAGGGTTCCGCCGACGGCCCGGGCATTGCTCGTCTCGAGGCCCTCGTCGCCGACGAGGACGCCGGCGTTCGGGCCGCGGCGATCGCCGCGCTCACGCGCCTCGGAGCCATCTCGCAGTCCGTGTGGATGGATGCGGCGAACGACCTCGACGCCGACGTCCGGCGTCGAGCCGCCGAGGTCGCGCCCGAGACCGGCCTCGACGTTGTCGAATCCCTCATCCGCCTCCTCGCCGACGAGGATCCGCTCGCGGCCGAGGCTGCCGCATTCGCGCTCGGCGAGTGCAGCGACGACGCCGTCGCCGGCGGCGCCACCGCGACCCTGTCGGCGATTGTGCAGAACCACGCCGACCCGCTCGTCCGAGAATCGGCGGTCGCGGCGCTCGGATCGCTCGCCGATCCCGGTGGGCTCGAGGCGGTGCTCGCCGCGATGCACGACCGGCCGCAGATCCGGCGCCGCGCCGTCCTGGCGCTGGCCGCCTTTGAGGGGCCCGAGGTCGAAGCGGCGCTCCGCGCGGCCCGGGACGATCGCGACTGGCAGGTCAGGCAGGCGGCGGAGGATCTCATGGGGCCGTAGCCCGAGAAGATCAGGCGCTCGACCCGAGGAAGATGCCCTGCAGGCGCTCGAACGACTCGAGGCATCGGCCGGCGCCGAGCACCACGACCTCGAGCGGGTGCTCGTCGACCACGATCGGCAGGTCGGTCTCGGTGGCGAGGCGGAGGTCGAGGCCCTGCAAGAGGGCGCCGCCGCCCACAAGGTGGATGCCCTCGGTGATCAGGTCCTGCGCGAGTTCCGGCGGCGCTTGGGCGAGACAGGTCTTCACGCTGTCGACGATGGTGTCGACGGGCTCTCGGATGCCTTCGCGGATCTCCTCTGGCGAAAGGATCACCGTCTTGGGCAAGCCGCTCATGAGGTCGCGGCCTCGCACCTCGGCCTTGTACTCGTCGGCGACGGGGTGCGCCGACCCGATGGCCAGCTTCACGTCCTCCGCCGTCCGCTCGCCGATGGCGATGCCGTACTCGCGGCGCACGTAGTTCTGGATCGAGGCGTCGATGTCGAACGACCCGATGCGAACGGCCTCGATGGTGACGATGCCGCCGAGCGAGATCATCGCCACTTCGGAGGTGCCGCCCCCGATGTCCACGATCATGTTGCCGAGCGGCTCGTGGATCGGGAGCGACGCCCCGATGGCGGCGGCCATGGGTTGCTCGATGAGATACGTCGCCTGCGCGCCGGCGCGGCGGGCGGCCTCGAGCACCGCGCGTTGTTCGACCTCGGTGATGGCGGACGGGACGCAGATGAGACAGCGCGGGCGACTGAACCTGCTCACGCCGACGCGCTGCAACAGCAGCCGGATCATCCGCTGCGTGACGTCGAAGTCGGTGATGGCGCCCTGCCGCAGCGGGCGCACCGCCACGATGTATCCCGGCGTGCGGCCGATCATCTGCCACGCCTCGTGCCCCATCGCCAACACCTCGTTGGTGCGGCTGTTCAGCGCGATCACGCTGGGCTCGTTGAGGATGATCCCGCGGCCGCGCTCGTAGACGAGCGTGTTCGCGGTGCCCAGGTCGATGGCGAGGTCGCGGGGCAGGGCGCCTACCTCCCGCTGGGATCGTTGGGATCGGTGAGCCCGGGCTCTCCGCCGTCCGGGTCGCCGTCGGTTGCGCGCGGCGTGGGGGGACGGCGCGGCGCAATGGCCTCGCGCGCCTCTCGGAACTCGTCGATGCCCTTGGTCATCGACTTCGGCCGGCGGTGCCACCACACGACGAGCCACGCCAGCAAGGCGCTTAGCGCGATGGCGCCGACGAGATAGGTCATGTCAGCGGGACACCGGTCGCACGTCGTGGTCGCACGCCGCCCAGTCGGTGCCGCCCGACCAGTGTTCGCGCTTCCACACCGGCACCGTCTCCTTCAGGGTGTCGATGCAGAACCGCGCCGCGTCGAACGCGACGTCGCGATGCGGCGAGGAGACGGCCACAACGACCGTGGGCTCACTCAGGGGCACGTCGCCGAGTCGGTGCAGCGTGGCGACGCGGACGGCCTCGGGCCAGCGTGATCGAGCCCCGTCGACAACCGCACGAAGGCGCTCGGTCGCCTCCGCCTCCCACGCCTCGTAGGTGAGCGCGGTCACGCCGTCGCGTCCCTCGGAGTGGTCGCGCACGATGCCGGTGAACACGACGACCGCGCCACAGCTCGGACGGGCGGCCCAGACGCGGACCTCGTCGACCGGCAGCGGCCCCTGCGCGAGGCCCACCCAGGTGTCACCCGGCGGCGCGGCCAGCTTCGCCGACGCGAAATCCCTGGTCATGGCGTCAGTCTACGGGCGGCTCGGCGTCTGGCCCGTTTCAGGAGGCCCGGGCGCGCGCTCGCGTCGACGAACGCGGAAGCTCGAACCAAAAGGCCGAGCCGCGGCCGGGCGCGGTGTCGACGCCGACCGTGCCGCCCATGCCCTCCACGAGCTCCTTCACGATGAAGAGGCCAAGCCCCATCCCGCCGGCCTCGGCGGTCCCGGCCTTGCCGAACTTGGTGAAGAGAACGGGCACGTCCTCGGGATCGACGCCGATGCCGCGGTCGGTGACCGTTACCCGCACTGCGTTGTCCACCACCCCGGCCGCAACGGTCACCGGCCCACCCCGGGGCGAGTACTTCACCGCGTTGCCGACCAGGTTGATGAGCACGCGCCGGACCGCGCTTCGGTCCGCGTCCACCGTCGGAAGCTCGGGCGCCGGCTCGACCCGCAGGTCGTGCAGGCCGTCGCGAGGATCGAGCTCACGGACCACCTCCTCGGCGACGTCAAGCACGCTGACGACCTCCGAGGAGAGGGCGCTCCTGCCCCGCGCGCCCGGAACGGTGAGCAGGTCTTCGATCAAGCGCTTCAAGTGCGCGCTCTGGCGGGCGATCCGTTCGATGGCGTCATCCATCTCCTCGGGCGTCAACACGTGCCTCTGCTTCACGAGGCTCTGTGCGAATCCGGAGATCGTGGTCACCGGGGTGCGTAGCTCGTGGTTGGCGATGGCGATGAAGTCGTCCTTCATCGCCGCAAGCTCTTCGAGCTCGGTGATGGTGCGCCGCTCGATGTCGGCGAGGCGCGCGTTGTCGAACGCCAGCGCGAGCTGGGCCGCCACCGTTTCGAGAAAGTGGAGGTCCTCCTCGTCGAAGGCCCTTCGCAGCGGCGACGCCACGTCGAGGGCGCCGAACACCTCGCCCCGCGCTCGCAGCGGCACCGTCATCTCGGACTGCGTCCTCGGGTCGACGACCATGTAGTCGGGGTCGCGGGACACGTCGGGAAGCAACTGCGCCTCGCCGGTGCGAAAGCAGCGCCCGACGATCCCCTGCGACACGGGAAACCGCTCGTACCGATCCACGAGGTCACGCTGGTACCCCGCCGTGGCAACGAGCCGGAACGACTGCGGATCGTTGTCGTCGACCACCACCACCGCGGCGAACTCGTGTCCGAGGTCGTCGTGCAAGATCGCCGCGAGCCGCGACGCCGCCTCGTCGACGCCGAGCCGGGGTGCGTCGATGGCGAATCGGCCGACGGCGTCGGTGCGCCGCAGTTGGGCGCGGACTTGGGATCCGGTCACCTCGAGTTGGCTGACGAGCATGCCGAGGAGCGTGCCGCCCAACACGTAGGCGCCGGTCCGGGCCCCCGCCGTGGAGAACGAGTACGCGATGGCGTGCTCAGACTCTCGGAACAACATCCAGATCTGACTCGCCGTCCCCGCCAGCGCCCCCGCGATGAGTCCGCCCGGGAGCCCGAAGCGGAGCGCGGCCTCGAACACGATCAGCATCAGGATGAGCCCCGTCGCGGTGTCGGGAGTGGCGGCGTAGTTGAACATCGACGCCACGACGACGACGCCGTCCGCCAGGTTGATGCCGAGGCCGAAGCGACGCAGGCCGCGAGCCGATTCGATCCGGCGCGGAACCGTCGAGGCCACCACGTTGACGGCCACGATGAACGCGGGTGTCGACCACGCCAGGAGGGGGTGCTTCCCCGTGTCGGCGATGGCCGCGAGCGCGGCCGAGACGACGAACAGCCATCGCACCGGGATGAACATGGCCTCGCGTTCGCGCAGGCGCATCGGCTCGGGGGCGCCGAGCGTCCACATCCCCAGGCGAAGCGGCCACTGCATGCGCACGATGTTCGCGCGTCGGTCCCGACCACGCCGGGGCGACCCCTCCTCCGCGACCGCCGTCGTTACACTCCGCCCGTGTCTGGCCGGACAAGCGGGCAGGACGACGATCACGCCGATCCGGCCCCTCCGCAGCGTCCATGGATTCACCCGTCGGAGCTCCCCGCGGAACCCGCTCCCATCGCGGATTCGCCGGCCCGCCGGCTGAGCGTTCCCGTTTCGGTCGGCCTCGCGAGCGCGGTGATCGCCTTCGGGGTCGCCGCGCTCATGCTCGGGAGCGACGGCGAGGGACGGCGCACGGGACCGAGCCAGGCCGGCGTTCTGTTCCCATCCTCGTTGGGGATCACCACCGGACCCGTGGCCGCCGTCGCCGGCTCGGCCGCCCCGGCGATTGTCGGAGTGACCGCATGGGAGGGCGCCATGCCGCGGTATGGCTCTGGCGTTTCGTATTCATCTCGAGCGGCTGCGGGCGGGTCACGTGATGGTGACGAGCCGAGCCTCGTGGTGACGACGCGGCACCTCGTGGACGGCGCGACCGGCATCGAGATCGTGACCTCCGACGGTCGCTCGGCGACGGCCGAGGTGGTCGGAACCGATCCTGATTACGACCTCGCGCTCCTCCGCGCCGAACTTCCCGGTCTGCCCGCGCTCGACTTCTCGCCGTCGCTCGCCGCGGCCAAGGTCGGTACCGACTGCGTGCTCGTGGGAGCGGGCCACGCCAGCGCGGAGGACGGCTGGGCGGCTCGCGGGGTCATCGCGTCCCGCGGACGCGTGGTGCACCTCGACGGGACGTGGATGATCGACGTGCTCGAGGTCGACGCGCTGATGGCTCCTGAGGGGGCCGGCGGCGCGTTGCTCGACGCGTCGGGCGCGCTCATCGGACTGTTGACCACCCCTGGGCACAACGCCGGCGACGATGGCGGCGAGAGTCCGTCGGGTGTCCTCGCCGTCCCGACCGCGCGCGCCGCCCGGTCGATCGAGCAGATCCTCGACAAGGGCCGCGTCGACCACAGCTGGCTCGGGCTCGCCGCCACCGACGTCGATGCGCCCGAAGACGGCGCGCTCGTACGAGCCGTCAACGGGGCGGGCCCCGCGGCCGCGGGCGGGATCCTCGCCGGCGACATCGTGATCGGCGTGGGCACACGCGCCGTGCGCACGATGACCGGCCTCCTCCGCGAAGTGCGCCGGCACGAGGTGGGGGAAACGGTCGTCGTGCGCGTGCGGCGCGGTGCGGACGAGTTGGACCTCTCGGTCACCCTCGAAGCCCGCCCGGAGCGGGAGCCGCCGGGGCGAGTTCTCGGCACGGGTCCTCGCGTGCGACCATGGAGCCGTGACCACGCTTGACGCCGACCTGACCGCCGCTGATCAGGAGCTTCTCAACGCCGTCCAGTGGGACTTCCCGCTCGTGGCGCGCCCCTACGCGGCGCTCGGCGAACGCCTCGGGATGAGCGAGGCCGACGTGATGGCGGGCGTCCAGCGGGTCAAGGACAGCGAAGTCCTGCGCCAACTCTCCGCCATCTTCGACACCCGCACGCTCGGCTACGGGTCGAGCCTGGTGGCTGCCCGCGTGGGCGACGATCGCGTCGACGAGGCGGCGGCGGTGATCAACGACCACCCGGGCGTGAGCCACAACTACAAGCGCAACCACGCCTTCAACCTCTGGTACACGGTGGCCGTCCCTCCGGGGCAGGTGCTCCAAGACCACGTCGACGTGCTGCACCGCGAGTCGGGCGCCGAGGTGACCCGCGTCCTGCCCACGCTCACGCTCTACAAGATCGGCGTGAAGCTCGACATGACGGGCAAGACGAGCGCGTCGGCCAAGGCCGAAGTGCTCGAGCACGAGCGCCCCGAGCGCCGGCCCGACATGGAAGTGCCCGAGTTGTCGCCGCTCGAGATCGCCACCATCCGGATCGTGCAGGAAGACCTTCCGCTCGTCGAACGGCCGTTCGCGGCGCAGGCGGCGGCGATCTCCGACGACACTGGCGCGGCGGTGGACGAGGACACCGTGCTCGCGCTCCTCGCCAGCTTCAAAGAGCGCAAGTTCATGCGGCGCTTCGCCGCGGTGATGAACCACCGCAAGGCCGGGTTCAAGGCCAACGCCATGGGCGTGTGGGCGGTACCCGAGGATCGGCTCGGCGAGATCGGCCCCGCCATGGCGGGCTTCGCCGCCGTCAGCCACTGCTACCGGCGTCCGACGTACCCCGACTGGCCGTACTCGGTGTTCACCATGGTGCACGGCCGCTCGGCACGCGACTGCGAGGAGACCATCGAGGCGATTCGCGACGAGACCGGTGTCGACGAGTACTGCCTGCTGTGGTCGGTGAAGGAATACAAGAAGGTGCGCGTCAAGTACTTCACCGACGACTGGGACTCCTGGATCGAGAAGTACCTCACCTGATCTGACGGGCGGTTCCCGACGCCCGCCGGTCCGCGCGGCGAAGGTCGGTGTCGGCCGCTCGGTTCAGGAGCGGCGCTTGCGCAGCAGCGCCCAGGCGAGCGCTCCGGCGACGACGCCGCCGGCGACAGCCGCTCCCACCGCCAGTCCCTTGCGGCCGCCCGCGCCTCCCTCCTCGTCGACGCAGGCGAGCAGTGCTTCCTCGTTGGTGTGCCGGGGCGCCCATCCCGCCGCCCGCAACCGGTCGTTGGCGACGACGCACGGGTGGACGAGCAGGGGCACCATCCCGGGAGGAAGGTCACCGATGCCGGCCGTCCAGAGTCGGCGAGCCAACCGATCGGCGACGTCGGCCGACACCGCGACGCGGGGCACCCACCCGGCGAGGGCGGTGGCGTCTTCATGCGACAACCACCCGTCGGGCGCCACGTTGTAGGCCCCGGCGAGATCGTGATCGAGCGCGAACGCCAGCGCAGACGCCAGATCGTCGACGTGGAGGAACTGCACCTCGGGCGCGGCGTCGCGCACCCGAACGGGGAATCGCCCGCGCACGAGCGATCGCAACGCCGCCGGCGTGCCGCCGCCGAGGAGGAGCGCCGGTCGCAGCACCGTCGTGACCACGCCTGGGTGGCCGTCGGCCCATTCCACGAGCAGCCGTTCCGTCTCCGCCTTGTGCGCGGCAAACAGAAACGCGTCGTTGGGCTTGAGCGCGGCGTCCTCGGTGAGCGGGATGGGGTTGCCGGCGCGCGCGCCGTACGCGAACGCACTGGAGACGTGGACGACTTTCGTCACGCCGGTGGCGGCGGCAGCGTCGAGTACCCGGCGGGTCCCGTCGATGTTGACGCGCACCATGACGGCTTCGTCGGGGAGCGGCTCGAACAGGAAGGCGAGGTGGACGAGGACGTCGACGCCCTCGAGGAGCGGCTTGAGATCCGCGCTGCCGATGTCGACGGCGTGGAAGTCGAGGCCCTTGGGGCGGAACGCCGGCTCCCGAAGGTCGAGCCCGACGATCCGGTCGACGCTCTTGTCGGCGTCGAGCAACCGGAGCAGGCGCTGGCCCGTGCGCCCGGAGATGCCGGTGATGGCGACGGAAGTCACCTCCATACAATGGCCGCGTGGCGGACCTTCCTCAACCCGGGATGCCCTTCGGGTTCGGCCAGTTCGATTTCAGCGAGGTGCTCCGCCTGCTCAAGAGCGAGGGCCCCATCAACTTCGAGGTGGCCCGGCAGGTGTCGACGTGGGTCGCGCTCGAGGGAGAGGATGAGCCCGCCGTCGACGCCGCCCACGCCGAGTTGCTCGGCGAATTGACTCGCACGTCGCTCATGCACGTGAGCGCGCTGACGAATCTCGGCGCCGGCCTCGAAGTGCACCCGCGTACGGTCGGACGCGGGGTCTTTGCGCACGAGACGCTCGACGCCCTCGCCCCCGTGCTGACCGCCCTCGCCGAGCGCGTCACGGTGGTGACGGCGGACACCGATGGCGCCCTCCCTGATGGCGCCTTCCCCGATGGAATGCCCGAGGGGCTGCTCGACGACCTGCCGGAGGGATTTCCCGAGGAGCTCGCCGCCGGACTCGCCGGCGCCGGACTCGGCGACCTGTCGAACCTGTTGACGGCGATGGCGCCGCTGCTCCTCGGCGTGCAGGCCGGTTTCATGGTCGGGCACCTCGCCTCGCTCTCGTTGGGGCGCCACGAAATGCCCCTGCCCTTGGCAACCGCCCCGACCGTGATGTTCGTCGGCGCCAACCTGGCGTCGTTCGAGGCCGATTGGGAACTGCCGCACGACGAGTTGTCGTTCTACGTCGCGCTCCATGAGGTCGTCTACGCCGCCATGCTGTCGGTGCCGTGGCTGCACGAGCGCGTCGTCGCGCTCGCCCGCGACTACGTCAGCGCCTTCGAGGTCGACAGCCGTCTCGTCGAGGAGCATTTCGCCGGCCTCGACCCCGCCGACCCCGAGAGCTTCCAGCGCGCCTTCGGCGACCCGACCGAGTTGCTCGGCGCTATGCGCACGCCGGCCCAGGACTGGATCCGCGAGCGGATCACCCTCGTCACGTCGGTCCTCGAGGGGTACGCCGACTACGTGCTCGGCGAGATCGGCCCGCCCCTCATCCCGTCGTTCGACCGCATCCGCGAAGCCAGCCACCGCCACCGCGTCGAGCGCGGCGAGGCGGCCAAGTTCCTCGAGACCCTGCTCGGTTTCGGGTCTGAGCGGGCACACCTCGAACAGGGCGCCGCCTTCTGCCACGGCGTCGTCGAACGCGCGGGCCCCGACGGCCTCGCCCGCCTCTTCGAGGACGAAGCCCACCTGCCGACGGCAGCGGAGATCACCGCCCCCGGCCTCTGGCTCGAACGCATCGACCTCCCGCGCGAGTAAACACCGCGTCGGTCTCTCGGTGCTGGCTCTGCTCTGCACGCGCTCGCGCGCGCGCGACCATGCAGAGAGTCCTATCCGCCGCTCCCCGCGCACGCCGCGGGGCGTTGGCGCGCCCACCCCCTTCATTTCCGCCGCCTCGGAGCATGCTTGCCGAGCAACCCGCGACGCCGGTCCTCTTCGGTCTTGCGCGCGTGACAGGGCCAGCACCGCCTCGCCAGGTTGCGATACGAGGTCTCGCCGAAGTTGGCGCGGGGATCGACGTG
>DATDOY010000224.1:0-9781 GCA_035293045.1 Acidimicrobiia bacterium | reverse complement strand
GCGCACGGTAGTGCGTCCTACCGTGGACGCCATGGGCTGGCCCGTCGACGACTTTCTCGCTTCGCTGACCGCGGTCAGCCCCCACACGCGGACCGCGTACGCCTCCGACCTCGCCCAGTTCGTCGAGTGGATGGAGCGTGGCCAGGTTGACGATCCGCGCACCGTCGACCACCAACTCCTGCGCCGCTACCTCGGCTACCTCGACACGCGGGCGTTCGCGCCCGCGTCGGTGTCTCGCAAGGTGGCGGCGATCCGAGCGTTCTTCCGCTTCCTCAAGCGGCGCGGATACGTTGAGGTCGACCCCGCCAAGACCCTTCGCTCTCCAAAAGGGGTGTCCCGTCTGCCCCGGGTCCCCAAGTCGCGCGAAGCCGTCGCCATCATCGAGGCGGCCGATTCCTCAGCCTTTGACGATCCCGCCGAGCAGGCCCGGGTGTTGCGCGACCGGGCCGTTCTCGAGCTCCTCTACGGCGCCGGCCTGCGGGTTTCGGAGCTGTGCGGGCTCGGGCGCTCGGACGTCGACCACCGCCGCAGTGCGGTCACGGTGCTCGGCAAGGGGTCGAAGGAGCGCCAGATCCCGCTCGGCGAGCCGGCGCTCGATGCCATCGCCCGCTACGAACGAGCCGGGCGGGCCGCCCTCGCCGTCGAGGGGGTGACACCACCTGACGCGCTCTTCCTCAATCAGCGGGGGCGCCGCATCACGCCCCGCGACGTCCGGCGCGTGCTCGAGCGCTACCCCCTGCCTGATGGTCGCGTCCTGCATCCCCACGCCCTCCGACACGCCTTTGCCACCCACCTGCTCGAAGGCGGCGCCGACCTGCGGGTGGTGCAGGAGCTGTTGGGCCACATCGACGTCGGCACCACGCAGATCTACACACACCTCACCAAGGAGCGCCTGCGTTCGGTGTACGACGACACCCACCCCCGAGCGTAGGAATCCGGTCGGTTGGGCGGCAGATAGACTCGGTCGATGGTCCGCCGTTCTGAGGATTCGTCCGACGACGCCATCAGCGAGTTGTGGGTCGAATACAAGAAGGCGGGGGATCAGGGCCTTCGCGATCGCCTGATCCTCCACTACTCGCCGCTGGTGAAGTTCGTCGCGGGCCGCGTCGGCGTCGGCTTGCCCCAGAACGTCGAGCAAGCCGACCTCATGAGCTACGGCATGTTCGGGCTCATCGACGCCATCGACAAGTTCGACCTCGATCGCGGGTTCAAGTTCGAGACCTATGCCATCTCGCGGATCAAGGGCGCCATCATCGACGAGCTGCGGGCCATCGACTGGGTGCCCCGCTCGATCCGCGCCAAGGCCCGGGCTATCGAGCGGGCCTACTCCAAGCTCGAGAACGAGCTCAAGCGCAGCCCCACCGACGAAGAGGTGGCGCTCGAACTCGACGTGACCGTCGACGAACTCAATGAGACCCTTTCTCGGATCTCGCTCGTCGGTCTCGTCCCGCTCGACGAGATGGTGGGCGGCGACGGCGACGAAGGGCCGAGCCCGACGCTCGGCGACACCATCCCCGCCGACCAGTCGACCGAGCCCGAGGCCAGTTTCGAGGTCGACGAGATGCGCCACATCCTCGGCGACGCCGTCACGAGCATGCCCGAGCGGGAACGTCTCGTGCTCACCCTCTACTACTACGAGGGCATGACGCTGGCGGAGATCGGTGAGGTCCTCGGGGTCACCGAGAGCCGGGTGTGCCAGATCCACACCAAGTCCGTCCTCCAGTTGCGGGCCCGGCTCACCGAATCCGAACACGCGCCCACCCGCTAGCCGGGGCGCGATTTCCGCGTTTTTCAGGTCCCACTGAATTTTCTGTCGCGTTTTGCTGATTCCGCGCGCTTAGCGGCGGTGCGTGCAGCGGGTCACCCGACGAATCCTCCTGGTCATAGTGGTGGCGGGCCTCACCGCGCCCGGGCTCGCGTGGGCCGAGGAGGCGCCCCTCGCCTGGAAGCCCCCGGTGGGCGGGGGCGTCGTGCGCGCGTTCCGTCCCGGCGTCGGGGCGTTCGAGGTCTCGGGGCACGCCGGCGTCGACTACGCACCAACGCCCGATACGCCGGTGACTGCCGCCGGCGACGGCGCCGTCGCCTTCGTGGGCACGATCGCCGGTGCCCTGTTCGTGGTGGTCGACCACGGCGGCGGCGTCCGCACGACCTACGGTCAGTTGGCGGCGGCGAGCGTCCGCCGCCGTCAGGCCGTGCGGATCGGGGACCCGCTCGGCACCTCGGGTGGAGCGGGCATGCACGACCACGCCCCCACGCATGTGCACTTCGGGCTCCGGGTTGACGGCACCCCGGTGGACCCGATGCTCCTGTTCGCGCCGCCCGATCTCACCAAGATGGTGCGGCTGATCCCCACCGAGGATGCCATCCCCGAAGTGGCCCCCTACGAGGCGGAACGAGCCGCCGCCGAGGAGTGGTTCCTGCCGCAGGGGCCGCCGGAGTGGCTGACCTTCGGGCAACCCGATTCCGGTGGCCTCGGGCTCGGGGCGGTGCTCGCCCCCTTGCGGGACGGCGTTGCCGTGCTCCTCGCCGTCGGCACGACGCCGAGCCTCGTGCTCATCCGCGAGGGCGGGCGACTCGTCGTGGCGGCCGGGCAGGGGGTCAATGACTGGTGGAAGCTGCGTGGGCGTTGCTCAGGCGATGCACCGCCGGCGGAGGGTTATGGCGGCACGGGACGCCATCTCTTCGCCGTGTCCGGCCTCAATTCGTTCACCCATGCCGACGGTTCGACGAACGCACTACGGCCGGCCGAGCTGGGATACGCGGCCGAGGACGTTTCGTGGTTCTCGTACGCCGAGGATGGAGGGCGGTTTCGTCCCGCCGATACCCAGGACGGCCCCGAGGTGGCCGCCGGCCGCCTCGCGGACCAGCTACGGGAGTTCGCCGCGGCCCACCCCGGCCGAGCCGTCGACCTCATCGGTCACTCGCAGGGTGGGGTGGTCGTCGAGGCGTTCCTCAAGCTCCACTACACGGGTCACGAGGACGAGTACCCGCCGTTGGGGGAGGTGGTGACCCTGGCCGCCCCTCATCGCGGCGCGCCGCTCGCCGCGTTGGCCCTCGATCTCGCGGCGGTGCCCGGCATCGACGAGTTCTCCGACGCCATCGACCAGCCGCCGCCCTCGTCCGGGTCGGTGCGGCAGCTCGCCGAGGGATCAGGGTTCATTCATGACCTGGCCTCAACGCCGGTTCCCGATGGGGTCGACTTCACCACCATCGGGGCCGTCGGGGACGTGCTCGTACCTGCCGACCAGACCCAGGTCGACGGGGCGGCCAACCTCGTCGTCGACCCCGACGGCTGGTGGGAGCACGGCGCCATCGTCACCGACGAGGAGGCTCTTGGCGCCGTCCGCCTCGTCCTCGCTGATGCGCCGCCGCCGTGTCTCAGCCTTCCTGAGGCCGTCCGCTACCGCGTCGAACCCGAACTGATCCACGCCGCCTACCGCCTTGTCGGATGACGGCGACCGGAGGGGACACCGGTTCGATGGACGCCGGTGGTCGTGGACTGGGGCCGCGCCGACCGAATCCACGACCGTTCCCGTCCACCAAAGCGCGCCGCCGGGTGTTCACCAGCGCGGATGCCCACGCCATCGGGCTGACGCGTTCCGCCCTGCGCTGGGGTGAGACGACGGGCCGGTGGAGAAAAATCGAGCCACGCATCTACGCCGACGGACCAGAGCCCGTGAACCTCATTGACCGAGCCATCGGCGCGGTCGCGGCCTCCGGCGGCGTGGCGAGCGGGATGGTGGCCGCGTGGCTCCTCGGTTTCGACGCGGCTCGCGTGCGCGGACCGGACCTGACGGTCGCACCCGGTCGAAGCGGCGGCCGGCCTGGAGCCCGCCGTCGAGTGCTATCGCCAGATCGCGTCATCGTCATCGACGGGATTGCGTGCACGGACGGCCTCCAGACCCTGATCGACCTCGCGGCTGAGATGTCGGACGACGAGTGGGAGCAGGCCCTCGAGTCGGCACTCCGCATGCGGTTGACGTCGATCGCCGAGATCGAAGCGGCGCTTCCTGAGCTCGGGCGGGCGCGCGCACGGGGAGTGACGAGGATTCGAAGCGTGCTTACCCGGCGTCCAACGGGAGCTCTCCCAACGGAGAGTCTCCTTGAGACCCTCATGGTCCAGCTCGCTCGCCGGGTTCCGGGGCTGCCTCCACCGGAGCGTCAGTACCAGGTCTTCGATGAGCACGGCCTCTTCGTGGCCCGGGTCGACCTCGTGTGGTCCTCCATCGGAATGTTCGCCGAACTCGACGGCCAGCACCACGAGGATCAGCCCGTCTACGACGCACGCCGGGAGACGGCCGTCGTGGCAGCGACCGGGTGGCTCCCGGGCCGGTTCACGTGGCGGGAGGTCGTGCACCTTCCAGTGGTCACGTCCCGCCGGCTCGGCGCCATCGCTGATCAAGCCCGCCGCCGCACGGGGGCAGGGTCCGCGGATCGAATGGACGCGGATGGTCGCTGAACCGGACCTTGCGGAGCAGGATCATGACCACCTGCGTCCACCAAACCGCGTGCAAGCCACCTCTCACGAGATGGTGGCGAGATCCCGGTCCCGACCGGCGGTAGGCACGGCCGAGGGGCGGGGGATGGGGCCTGCTTGCTACCCTCGGCGGCAACCCGGGGATCCGTCTCTGGGAATTCGCACGCCTGCACAGATTCGGTGGCTGCCCGATCCGATGATCGGGTTCGCCTAGCGGGCGGAGGACCAAAAACCGGAGGTTCGACCATGCCGGTCGTCACCATGCGTCAATTGCTCGAAGCGGGCGTCCACTTCGGGCATCAGACCCGTCGCTGGAACCCGAAGATGAAGCCGTACATCTTCGGCGAGCGCAACGGGATCTACATCATCGACCTGCAGCAGACCCTGAGCCGGGTCGACGAGTCTTACCGCTTCGTGCGCGACCTCGTGGCCGGCGGGGGAACGATCCTGTTCGTGGGGACCAAGAAGCAGGCGCAGGAGCCGGTCGAGCGCCAAGCGCTCCGTTGCGGCATGCCGTTCATCAACTTCCGCTGGCTCGGCGGCATGCTCACCAACTTCCAGACCATCAAGCAGCGGGTCGCCGTCATGCTCGACCTCGAAGCCCGGGAACGAGCCGGCGAGTTCGAGCTGATGCCCAAGAAGGAAGCCCTGCGCCACCGCCGAGAGCTGCTCAAGCTCCAGCGCTACCTCGGCGGCATCCGCAACCTCGAGAGCGCCCCGCAGGCGATCTTCGTGATCGACACCAAGCGTGAGGACATCGCGGTCCGCGAGGCCAACAAGCTCGGAGTACCCGTCGTGGCCGTGGTCGACACCAACTGTGACCCCGACATCATCGATTTCGTGATTCCGGGGAACGACGACGCCATCCGCGCCGCCACGCTCATGGCGAGGATCATCGCCGACGCCGTCGACGAAGGCCGCCTCCTCGCCGGCCAGCGTGGGAAGGCCCAGGCCGCGCAAGCCGAGCCCGAGCCCGAACCCCCGACGCCCGAGGAGATCGCCCAGCGCGAGGAACAACAGGCGCAGGCTCGTGCCGAAGCGGCCGCCGCGCAGAAAAGGCGCGAGGAAAAGCTGAAGGCGGCCAAGGCGGCGGGAGAGGCGGCGCCCGAGGCGCCGGCTGCCCCGGCCGAGACCGAGGACGCCCCTTCGGCCTGACGCCGGGGACGCGCACCACCACCGAAACCACCGACCACACACGAAACGGGACACAGGACATCGAGATGGCAGACATTTCCGCCAAGGACGTCGCGGCGCTCCGCAAGGCCACCGGCGCCGGGATGATGGATTGCAAGAAGGCCCTCGTCGAGACCGACGGCGACATGGAGGCCGCCACAACGTGGCTCCGCGAGAAGGGGCTCTCGGGCGCGGCCAAACGCGCCGGGCGTGAGGCCAGCGACGGCGCCGTCGAGGTGCTCGTCGACGGCAACGTCGGCGTGATCGTCGAGGTCAATTGCGAGACCGACTTCGTGGCCAAGGGCGACGACTTCGTCAACTTCGTCGGCGAACTCGCGCAGCTCGCCCTGACCAGCCCCGCCGACGACTTCGCCGGCGTCGCCCACGAGGGCGGCACCGTCGAGGACACCGTCAAGGCGCTCGGGGCCAAGGTCGGCGAGAACGTCAGCCTCGGGCGGATCGTCCGCATCGAGACCGACGGCATCGTCGACGGCTACAAGCACGTCCAGAACGACCGGGGCGTGATCGGCGTGCTCGTCGAGCTCGGCGGGGTCGACTCGTCGAACGCGGAGGCCCGCCAGGTGGCCCACGACCTCGCCCTCCACATCGCGTCGGCGGCGCCGCGCTGGCTGGCGCGCGAGGACGTCCCCGCCGACGTGGTCGCCGCCGAGCGGGAGATCCTCGAGAACCTGAGCCGCAACGAGGGCAAGCCCGAACAGGCGCTGCCCAAGATCGTCGAGGGCCGCATCGAAGGGTTCTACAAGGACAACGTGCTCCTCGAGCAGGCCTTCGTGCGGGATACGAAAAAGAGCGTGGCCTCGCTCGTGGAGGCACTCGGGGGGGCCGAGGTCAAGGGCTTCGCCCGCGTGAAGGTCGGCGAAGGGTAACGTCGTCCTCGTGGCTGGAAGCGGGCACGCCGAGAGCCGATACGGGCGCGTCGTCCTCAAGCTTTCCGGAGAGGCGTTCGCCGACCCCCAGATCGGCTTCGGCATCGACGCCGGCATCGTCCACCGTCTCGCCACCGAGATCACCGAGGCGCGGGGCGAACTCGACATCGAGATCGCCGTCGTCGTGGGTGGCGGCAACATCTTCCGGGGGATGTCCGGCTCCGATCGGGGCATGGACCGCGCCACCGCCGACACGATGGGCATGCTCGCCACGGTGATCAACGCCCTTGCCCTCCAGGACGCCCTCGAAGCCGCCGGCCAGGCCACCCGCACCCAGACCGCCATCACCATGGCCGAGATCGCCGAGCCGTACATCCGGCGCAAGGCCATGCGGCACCTCGAGAAGGGCCGGGTCGTGATCTTCGCGGCCGGGAGCGGCAACCCCTACTTCACCACCGACACCACCGCGGCGCTGCGGGCGGCCGAAATCGGCGCCGACGCCATCCTGAAGGGCACCCACGGAGGCGTCGACGGCATCTACAGCGCCGACCCCCGGACCGATCCTACGGCCGAGAAGCTCCACGCCGTCACCTACATCGACGTCCTCAACCGGGGCCTCCAGGTCATGGATTCGACGGCGATCAGCTTCTGCATGGACAACAAGCTCCCGATCGTGGTGTTCGACGTCCTCGAGCCGGGGAATATCCGCCGCGCCCTCATGGGCGACCCGATCGGCACGGTGGTGAGCTGACATGATCGTCGATGACGTCAGGAATGAGTCGAAAGAGAACCCTTCGGCGGGTTCCGCACACCAGGGTCGTGTCGCATGATCGTCGATGACGTCAGGAATGAATCGAAAGAGAAAATGCGGCGATCGCTCGACCACCTGCGCGAGGAGTTCGGGCGCGTGCGCACCGGACGCGCCAACCCCGGCCTCGTCGAGAAGCTGATGGTCGACTACTACGGCTCTGAGGTGCCGCTGCAGCAGATCGCGGGGTTCAGCGTTCCCGACGCGCGGCTCCTCCAGATCACGCCGTACGACGTGAACGCCCTCGGCGCCATCGAGAAGGCCATCGAGAAGAGCGACCTCGGGATCAACCCCTCCAACGACGGCAAGGTGATCCGGCTCGCCTTCCCCCAGCTCACCGAGGAGCGCCGCCGCGACCTCGTGAAGGTCGTCAAACAGCGCGCCGAGGACGCCCGCGTGGCGGTCCGCAACATCCGCCGCCAGGCGCGCCACGATCTTGAGGAGTTCCAAAAGGTCGGCGAGATCTCGGAGGACGATCTCAATCGAGCCGAGAAGGAACTCGAAAAACTCACGCACGACTTCATTGCCGAAATCGACGAGATGCTCCAGCACAAGGAGCAGGAACTCATGGAAGTCTGAGGGGAGCCATGGCCGACGACGGGCTGTTTTCCGACGACCCAGACGAGGAGACGCAGGAGGGCTTGCGCCCGGCACCCCCTCCGCCGCCGCCCTCCGAGGGCGTGCGCATCATCGGCGCGCAAGAGGCCCGCGCCGCCTACGAGGACGAGCCGCCGGGCGAGCGACCGCGTCCGGCCTCTCGTTTCCCGCTCCCGGGCGACCCGCCGCCCCCAGCCGACCGCGAGCCCCCGCGGGGGCGGGTCGGCGGCCAGATGCTCGGCGAACGCGACGGCACGCCGGTGGTCGACGACCGACCGACCGGTTCCGTCGAGTTGCCCCACTGGACCGAGCCGCCGTCGGGTGAAGTTGCCGCCGTCGCTGGGCGCGGCGGAGACGAGCCGTCTGGACCCCAGCCCCGGTTCCGGGATCAGGACATGGACTGGGAAGAGTCGGACATGAGCGATCTCGCCGCCGGCCAGGGCGGCGTTCAAACGAACATGTCGCCCGCGCTCGACGACGACGACGCCTTCGCCCGCGAGGTCGACGAGCGCCGGCGTCAGGTGGCGCAGGCCCGCCAGGCGGGGAGCGCGCCGCCGCCCCCACCGGCGGCGGCCGAGCGCTTCTCGGCCGGGGTGCGCAAGGTCGGACCCGAAGGCGCTCCACCGCCCCCGGCGCCCGTCGCTCCGACGGCGCCCACCATGAACGGCGTCCCCATTCCGCATGGCCCAGGCCGCGCCCAGGAATGGGCGGCACGATCGGAAGGCGCGCCCGCGCCGCGGGTTCGCGGCGAGGGGATGCTCGAACCGGGGATGCCCGAGACGCCGACGGCAGCCGCGCCGCCCGCCGAGCGCGACGCCCCCACGGCGATTCTCGTGGGCGTGGCGATCGCCGTCGCCGCGCTCGTGGTGTTCAACGTCGGCCGATTCCCCACCGCGGTCCTCGTCGCGCTCATCGCTGGAGCCGCCGCGGCCGAGTTCTACGCCGCCCTCCGGGCACGGGGCTATAAGCCCGCCGCGCCCGCGGGACTCGTGGCGACGGTGAGTCTCGTTCTGGCGTCCTACGACCGCGGGTTCGAGGGATTCGTTCTCGTCCTCAGCATGACCACGGTGACGGTGCTTCTCTGGTTTCTCATCCAGGCCGAGGAGGCGAGGCCCACCATCAACGCCGCGCTCACGATGCTCCCGGTCGTCTATGTGGGCGTCCTCGCCTCGTTCGCGGGGTTCCTCCTCGCCGTTCCCGTCAACGGCATCGGCTACATCCTCGGCGTGGTCATCGCCGTCGTCGCCTACGACGTCTTCGGCTACTTCGTGGGATCGCGCATCGGCACCCGCCGGATCGCGCCGAACATCTCGCCCAACAAGACGTCGGAGGGGCTGATCGGCGGCATCCTCGGGGCGGTGGTGGCGTGCCTGATCTTCGTGCGCCCGATCAGCCCGTGGGACGGCGGGAGCGCACTGTGGCTCGGTGTCGTCGTCGGTGTCGCCGCCCCCCTCGGCGACCTCATCGAGTCGATGATCAAGCGCGACATGGGTCTCAAGGATTTCGGCGCGCTCATCCCGGGGCACGGAGGAGTGCTCGACCGCTTCGACGCCATGTTGTTCGCGCTCCCGCCCGCCTATTGGCTGGTGCGCGTGCTCGACGTCTTCTGAGAGGTTGTGCAGGTAGGAACCCTTGTCGTGCCCAAATTCTCTCGGCGGGCTGCGCCCGCCGAACTCGACGCCTATTTCTGGAGGATGCGCCTATTGGCGCATCCTCTGATCACGTTCGTCGCGAAGGGCCGGTCATGACGCGCACCGTCGGGGTCGCCGTGCTCGGCTCTACCGGGTCGATCGGGACCCAGACCCTCGACGTCGTACGGGCCGACCCGCAGCGGTTCCG
>DATDOY010000223.1:0-24801 GCA_035293045.1 Acidimicrobiia bacterium | reverse complement strand
CCTCGGCCTCGACTGGTTCACGCCCTACGACAAGGTGCTCGACACGTCGGAGGGCATCGAATGGTCGCGGTGGTTCGTCGGAGGCCGGCTCAACCTCGCCCACAACTGCCTCGACCGCCACGCGCAGGCGCGTCCGGACGCGCTCGCCGTCGTGTGGGAGGGCGAGGACGGCGAGGTTCGAGAGCTGACCTACGCGGAACTTCGCGTGCTCACCGATCGGCTCGCCGGACTCCTCACGGCGCAGGGCATCGGCGAGAACGACGCCGTCGGCATCTTCCTCCCGATGATCCCCGAGACGGTGGCCGCCCTCCTCGCCGTCGCCAAGATCGGGGGCCGCTTCCTGCCCATCTTCTCGGGCTATGCGGCCGACGCCATCGCCGTGCGCCTCGAGGACGGCGCCGCCAAGGCGATCATCACCGCCGACGGGTTCTGGCGCCGCGGCGCGATGGTGCCCATGAAGGAGATCGCCGACGACGCCGTTGCCGGCGTCGCGTCGATCGAGACCGTGGTCGTCGTCCCGCGCCTCGGCCGATCGGACGTTCCGATGACACCCGGGCGCGACGTGCGCTTCGATGAGGACGGAGAGGTGACGCCCGTCGCCAGCGTGCCGGTCGACTCCGAGCACGTGCTGTTCATTGCGTACACGTCAGGGACGACCGGCCGGCCCAAGGGAGCGGTGCACGTGCATGGCGGCTTCCTCGCCAAGATCGCCGAGGAGGTGGCGTTCCAAACCGACTGCGGGTCGGACGACCGGCTGTTCTGGGTCACCGACATGGGCTGGATCATGGGCCCGTGGGAAATCGTGGGGACCCTCGCCGCGGGCGCCGCGGTCGTGCTCTACGAGGGGGCTCCCGACTTTCCGGGTCCCGACCGGCTGTGGTCGCTCGTGGAGCGCCACCGCGTGTCGATCCTCGGCGTGTCACCCACCCTGATCCGCGCGCTCCTGCGCCACGGCGACGACCCGGTGCGGGCCCACGACCTCTCCAGTCTTCGCGTGCTCGGGTCGACCGGCGAGCCGTGGAACGAAGACCCATGGCGCTGGTACTTCGAGGTGGTGGGGGGCGGCCGCTGCCCGGTCATCAACATCTCGGGGGGAACCGAGGTCGGCGCGTGCTTCTTGTCGCCTCACATGACCCAGGCCTTGTCGCCCTGCTCGCTGGGCGGGCCGTCGCTCGGCATGGCGGTCGACGTCTTCGACGCCGACGGGCGATCGCTGCGCGGCGCGGTCGGCGAGTTGGTGTGCACCAAGCCGTGGCCGGGGATGACCAGAGGGGTGTGGGGCGACCCCGACCGCTACCTCACGACCTATTGGTCGACGTACCCGGGCGTGTGGCGCCACGGCGATTGGGCGTCGGTCACCGACGACGGCCAGTGGTTCCTGCACGGTCGCTCCGATGACACCCTCAATGTCGCCGGCAAACGGGTGGGGCCGGCGGAGGTGGAGACGGTGCTCGTGTCGCACCCGGCTGTCGTCGAAGCCGCGGTGGTGGGACTCCCCGACGAGGTCAAGGGCGAGGTGCTGGCCTGCTTCGTGGTGCTCGTGCCCGATCGCGAACCCGACGAAACCTTGCGGGGCGAGCTCGCTGGGCTCATCGCCGAGCGGATGGGCAAGGCGTTCACGCCCAAGACGGTGCGGTTCGCGGCCGCGTTGCCGAAGACCCGCAGCGCCAAGGTGATGCGCCGGGCCATCCGCGCGGTGGCGACCGGCGACGATCCCGGTGACCTGTCGAGCCTCGAGGATCCGACGACCCTCGACGCGATCGCCCAGGCGCGCTGAGCGAGCCCACTCGACGATTCGGGAGCGGGCGCCTACCCGCCAAGCAGTGCGTCGAGCACGCCGCCCAGCAGTGTGTCGAGCACACCGTCGAGCGCAACGACTCCCTCCGACGGCGTCGGGTTCGTAGACCCCGGCGGCGGTGCCCCGGGCGCGGGAGGCGCTGGCTCGGTGACGAGGTCAGGTGCGGATGCCTGGTCGGGCGCGGGTGTTCCTCCGGACGGGGCCTCGGCGGCCGGCGCGTTCGCGGCGATCACGATGCCGAGCACCTCGGTGCCGTCCGACGTGTCCTCCGAGGCTGGCCTCGGCGTCCCGGTGTCGAACGGCGCGGAGTCGCCGGGCACCGGAGCGAGGAAGGGGTCGCTCCTCGCGAACACGCCGGCGTCCGTGTTCCGGGTGGTGCGCACGAGACCTGCGGCGCCAACCACCACGAGCACGGCGACGGCGAGTCCCAACGCGACGTGACGCACCGATCGGTCCGAGCCCGCGGCGCGCATCGTCACCCGCTCCGGCGACGGTTCGGCGGACCGTTGGAGGGACGCGTCGCCGTTGATGTCGGGAGGCTCGGCCGGGGGCCGCGCTCGTAGAGCGGCGGGCAGGTCGGCGAGCGTGTGGACGATCACCGTGCAGCGAGCGCACTCGTTCAGGTGGGTGCGGACGCTCGCGGCGCGGAGGTCGGGCGCGGCGCCGAGGGCGTAGCCGGGGAGGTCGGCGACGACCTCGCGGCACGGCTCCGGGACGCGCGTCCGCAGCAACGCGGTCATCCGCCGGCGCAGTCGATCGCGCGCCCGGAACGAGATCTGTCCGAGTTCGCCCGGGTCGAGGCCGAGGACCTCGGCGGCCTCGGCGGCTGTCAAGCGCTCGATCGCTGTCAACCACACCACGCGCTGTTCGACATGAGGGAGATGTCCGAATGCGAGGCCGAGGACGTCGGCGCGATCTGCTCGAATCTTGCGGTTGGCAACCACGATTGCGACGGTACGTGCCGGGTCGGTGCAGATCACGCACCTTTGGGGGTCGCGTAGTCCGATGGGGCTAGAGATCTGCCGGAAATGTCGGGTTTGCCTGACCCGGCCGCCGGAGGGGACGCCGGCGGGGGTTTCCCGCCCTCAGCGAGGCGACGAAATCTGTCGCCGGAGCGCGCCGAGTCGCTCCCGGAAGGCCGGCTGGTTCACCGACCAGATTTGGGGGGCGAGTTCGGCGTCCACGGCCTGGTCGTGGGCGGTGACGGCGTCCCAACCGCGCAGCGTTTCCTTCACGCGAATGGCGAGGTCGCGAGGGGCGGCCGCCGCGCGCGACGCCATCTCCACGGCGGCGTCGACGACCTCGGTGTCTGGAACGCAGGCCCACGCAAGGCCGACCTCGACCGCCTGGCGTCCGTCGAGTCGTTCGCCGAACAGCGACATGGCGGCGGTTGTCTGGGGACCGAGCGCCCGGTGGAGCAGCCAGGTCCCGCCGCCGCCGGGATGCAGCCCGAGAGCGAGGAACCGCGAATCGAACCGCGCCGATTCGGCGACCACGCGCACGTCGCAGCCCATCGCCATGTTGAGCCCCGCGCCAACGGCCGCGCCGTTCACGGCCGCGACGGTAGGAATCCGGCAGCGGGCCACGCGCAGGAACCCCTCGTAGATCGCTCTCAGGCTCGCTTCCGCGGCGAGGTCGGGGCCGGCGCTCCCGTCGCCGCTGCTCGCGGCGAGGTCGCCGAGGTCGGCGCCGGCGCAAAAGGCCGGCGGTGCCCCGGTCACGACGAGGGCGCCGATCGTCTCGTCGGCCTCGACCGCGTCGACCCCCGCGACGATGTCGTCGACCATGGGTTGCGTGAGGGCGTTGCGGCGCTCGGGGTCGTCGAGGACGAGGACCGCCACCCGGTCGTCGCGCTCGACGCGGGCGCGGTCTCCGCGGAAGAGCGTGCTCACGCGTCGCCGGAGCGGATGACCGCGGGCGAGTGACGAAAGAAGTTCTCGACGTCGCGCTCGTACCGATAGGCCGGACGGGCGTCTCCGATCGACCGTTCGAGGCGAAGCGCCTCGGCAAACGCCTCTACTGCCCCCGCCGAGGTGTAGTGGTACCGGAACCCGGCCCGCTTGAAGCGGCGGTTGTCGACGCCCCTTCCGTACCGCAGCAGCTCGAGCGCCTCGCGGGGAAGCTGGACGAGGCCGAGACGCGCCAGCGACCCGGCCACCAACCCGGTGCCGACGGGCGGGAGAGGCAGCCTCGGCTTGCCGAGGATCGTGCACACCTCGCTCCAGGGGAGCAGTCCGTCGGCGGCGACGTTGTAGATGCCGGGGACGTCATGGCGGGCGGCGAAGAGGCACGCGCCGAGGACGTCCTCGTGGTGGGTGAACTGGAGGCGCGGATCGAAGCCGAAGATCTCCGGCACCGCGGGCATGCGCAGGGCGCGGGAGAGAGGCGTGTCAAGCCGTTCGCCGAGGACGTTGGAGAAGCGCAACAGCGACACGACCACATGGGGGTTGTCTTCGGCGAAATCGCGAAGGTAGTCCTCGACCTCGATCAGCGAACGTTCGACTCGCGTGCGCGGCGAGCGCGCCCGGGGCATCTCCTCGCGGAAGAAGGTGGGATTCTGATACGACGACCCGTACACGAGGGTCGAACTCTTGACGATGACCTTGCGCACGGGGCTGTTGCTGGCGCCCGCGGCGGCGAGCAGGTTCATGGTGCCGATCACGTTGATCTCGTGCAGCTCACGCGACGACGCGTTGCGCGTGTCAACGATCAGGTGGGTGTGCAGGATCGTGTCGACCTGAGTGGCCCGAACGATGCGAGAAAGGATCGAATAGCTGGTGTCGGCCCGCACGAACTCCGTGCGTTCGAGGGGGACGGTCGGTTCCTCGGTATCGAGGCCCACGATCATCTCGACGTCGTCGAGTTGCTCGAGGGCTTGAGCGAGGCTTCCGCCCCAGTAGGTGCCGAGGCCGGTGACGAGCACGCGCATGTCGATCGCCTCAGCCGAACCAGACGCTACGACTAACCCCACCGGAAGCAGAGCTTCCGGCGGGGGCCCCGGGCATGTCGCGATTGAGCTGCATCTGCATGTTCACCCTCAGCCGAACCAGACGCTGCGACGCCGCTGGAGCATGCGGTACAGCTCTTGTTGGATCATCTCGCGGATGGCGTCCGACTCCTCCATGACCCGCGAGCGGCTGTAGCGCTCCTGGTCCGCGGGCACGTCGAACTCGACGGGAGGGAGCACGCGGAGACGGAACTTGGCCGGGAAGTAACCGACGAGACCCAAGGGTCCGAGCGCCAGCATGTTGGCGGTCAGCGGCACGTAAGGCAGGTTGAGGAGCTTCGCTAGCGGTCGGTTCTTGTAGACGATGGGCATCGACTCCTCGGCGCCGACCACTGCGATCGGGACGACGGGCACACCGGCGCGCATCGCCGTCTCGACGAACCCGCCGCGGCCGAACCGGCGGAGCTTGTAGCGCTCCGAGTAGTGCTTGCCGGGACCCTTCGACCCCTCCGGAAACACCAGGGCGAGCTGCTGGTCGTCGTGGAGCAGTCGGTACGCGTTGTCGGGGTGGGCGGGAACCCCGCCGCCCCGGCTCCAAAGCGTCCCGAGCACCGGCACGGCGACGAAGAGGTAGTCGGCGAGGCCGTAGACCGGGCGACCGAGCTCCTTTTCGATGCCGTGCATGATCACCGGGGCGTCCGAAGGGATCGCGCCGGCATGGTTGGCGACGAGAAGGGCGCCGCCCTCACGCGGGATGTTCTCGAGCCCGTCCCACTCGGCGCGGAACCATTTCGCATACAGAGGCTCGTACAACCGGCGGGCCAACTCGCGGGTGCTCTCGGATCGGCCCCAATGATCGACGTCCGACCGGCGCGGGTCATGGGTCGGCTCCCACACCTCTACCTCGCTCGGGGCACCGCGTTCGAGGGGGACCACCGTGCCCTCGTTGCTACGGGCCGGGAGCACGTCGGGTCGGATCAGCGGTTCGGCCGTCGCGGGGTCGGGATCCTTCGCGACCTGGAGTTCACGGTCGCGGGGGTCGGGGCTCATCGCGACAGGAAAGCCCGAATCGCCCCGCCGGGGCAAGTGGGACAGCCAAGGCGGCAGGGGACCGTGCGTGGCTTCTGTCGGTTCGATGACCCGGCGGTAGCCTCGGACAGCCATGGCCTCACCGGTACCGCCCGATCTCGTGCTCGACGACGCCCCGGCGCCGAGAGGCATGCGCCATGCCTTTCGTGCGCTGAGAAACCCCGACTTCGCCAAGTTCTGGAGCGGGGCGCTTGTCTCCAATGTCGGGAACTGGATGCACCAGACCACGGTGCTCTATGTCCTTTTCCACATGACCGGTTCGGCGGCGTGGGTGGGCCTCGCCGCCTTCTGCCAGTTCTTCCCGATGATGGCCATGAATGCGGTCGGGGGCGTCTTGGCCGACCGCGTGGATCGCAAGCGCATCCTGTTGGCGACGCAAACGGCGCTCATGGTCATCGCGTTCTCGTATTTCGCCCTCTGGGAAGCCGGAGAGATCCGCCCCGGCGTGCTGATCGCCCTCGTCGCCGTCGGCGGGTTCGTCGCTGGCATCCAGCAGCCGACGTGGCACAGCTTCGTCCCGCAGCTTGTGCCGCGCGAGCACTTGCTCAACGCCGTGGCGCTCAACTCGGCGCAGTTCAACGCGGCTCGGGCGGTCGGCCCCGCGATTGCCGGCGTGGTGCTCGCGGCGTCAGGGCCGGGGGCGGCGTTCCTCGTCAACGCCCTGACGTTCGTCTTCGTGCTGATCGCCCTGGCGAGTGTGCGTGCCACGCAGCCGGTCGTCGATCGCGGAGGCGGAGGTTTCCGCGGCGAGTTCGGCGCCGCGATCGAATACGCGCGCGGGCACCCGGCGATCTCGCTCGGGGTGGCGCTCGTGGCCCTGACCAGCCTCTTCGGCGCCCCCGTGGTGCAGTTCACCCCCGTCTTCGCCCGCGAGTTCGGGGTCGACGAGTTGGGATACGGGTTGTTGGGCGCCGCCTTCGGGGGGGGTGCGGTCAGCGGACTCCTCGTGGTCGGCGGTTATGGCGAACACATCCCGCGCTCGCGGCTCGCCGTGCTGGGCGTGCTCGGTCTCGGTGCCGGCGCCGTCGGCCTCGCGGTCGCTCCGGTCTATGCCGTGGGCCTGATCGCGCTCACGGTGATGGGGGCAGCGGCGCTCGTCGTGGTCAGCGCCTTGAGCACCTCGATCCAACTCGCGGTGCGCGAGGAGATGCGGGGTCGGGTCATGGCGCTCTTCATGATGGCGTTCACCGGGGGCTTTCCACTCGGGGCGCTCGTCCAGGGACGGCTCGCCGACGCCTTCGGCGTCGAAGCGACGGTCGGCGTGGCCGGCGGCACGTTGGTGCTCGTCGCGGGATGGCTGTGGACCCGCCCGGCCCGCATGCGGAGCCTGGATGGCGGCGTGGCGCAGACCGCCACGACGGCTACCGCGGCGGTCGCGCCCGGCCGCTGAGGCTGCCTCCGGCCCCCGCGGCTTTCTGTCACACCCCCTCGGCATACTCATGGCATGAGCACGCAACCCCACGTCCCCGCTGCGGTGGGCTTCGCGCGAGCAGCGCGGGCCCTCGCGGCGGAGGCGCGGCGGTTGGGTCTCATCGCCCCGGGGTTCCGCTCCCCCCCGAGGCTGCCGGAGACGGACCGCACCATCCGCCGGGCACGTTGGGGTGCGGTGGTGGCGGTCCGCCTTCGCGGCCGACCGATCGAAGCGGTCGTGGCCGACATGATCGAGGGAATCCTCGTCGCGAACGCCCTCGAGGCCGACGCAGCCCGGCGCACGCGGGTGCTGTTGACGCAGGCGGCGAGCGCGGCGATCGGCAGGCCCGACGGCGCGACCGTCGAAGCGGCCTGAACGGATCGGTACGCTGCCGTCCTGCCCGGGTGGTGGAACGGTCTACACGGGGGCCTTAAACGCCCTGCCCGAAAGGGTGTGAGGGTTCGAATCCCTCCCCGGGCACTTTGTGCGACTGACGATGGGTGCTTACGCGGCCGGGGTCGTGGTCTTCTGTCGTAGTCGTTCGTAGGGAGTCTGCCCGTCCAGGCCACCGTGCGGGCGGTCGAAGTTATAGAAATCCTCCCACTCCTGGAGCTTCTCGGTGAAGAGCTTGGTGTCGTCGATGACGACGCCGTCCAGGAGTCGATAGAACTCCTCCTGGTCGATTCGATGTGAGCGTTCGACCTTGCCGTTCAGTCGGGGCGTCTTCGGCTTGATGTAGACGTGGCCGATGCCGCGGTCGAGGACGTGCCAGTGGAATGCCCCCTGGAACTCGGCCCCGTTGTCCGTCTGGATGCACTCCACGCCGAACGGGAGCTTCTCGAGGACGTAGTCGATGAACTGGATCGCGGTCTTCTGATTGTTGCGGGGATACACCCGCAGGACTCGGATCCGGGTGCAGTCGTCGATGGCCGTGAACTGGTAGTGCTTCTTGCGGGCCCCGCCGATGGGCTCGATGAACTTCACGTCGACCTGGAGGCGGTTGCCGGGCAGCTGTTTCTCGTAGCGCTTCCAGCGACGATCGTGGCGCTTGTAGCGCTGTGATGCCGGCAACCGGTTCATCTCGAGCCGCTTCAGGATGCGCCAAACACCCGATGGGCTGATCTCGATGTCGTGGTAGCGCTTGAGGTACATCGAGATCTTGCGGGGACCGAAGTGATAGTGCTGGCGCAGGTAGATGATCTTGCCCACGACCTCGGTGTGCGTTGCACCGGGGCTGTGATGGGGTCGGGAGGAGCCGTCACGGAGCCCCTCCTCGCCGAGCTCCTCGAAACGATGCAGCCACTTGTAGAAGGTCGGGCGGCTGATGCCGTAGTACCGGCACGTCGCCGCGACGTTGCCCGTGACCTCCTCGGCGTGCCGGAGCACCGCCAGCCGGTGTCGGATCTTGCGTTGCTGTTCTCGTTCGGTCATGTCGGACTCTCTCGTGAGAGACCCCGACCTGTAAACAACCTCCGTCAGTTCTTCACCTCCCCGGGCACTTCGCGTTTCAGTAACCGGGCCGACCGAGCAATCCGCGGACGCGCACGGTGTGGTACACCCGCGCCGAATAGGTCGCGGCGAGGGCGAAGTAGACGACATCGAGCGCGAGCCCGGCGCCGAGGCGCGCCGCGAGCACCTCACCGTCGGTGACGAACGCCCGCAAGGCTTCGAAGACGTGCGACGCGGGCACCGCGTTGGCCACGGCTTGGAGCCACCCCGGGAGTACCTCGATCGGGTAGAAGACGGCGGCGACGGGCTGAACCAGGAACGGCAACGACCACGCCACGATCTCGGCGTTCGAGCCGTAGCGCAGGATGATCGCCCGAATGGCGAGGCCGAGCGCGAACCCCATGCCGAGGAGGATGAGGACGGCCGCCGGCACGACCCGCCCGGCGTCGAGCAGGTTGTAATCGAAGAAGAGCCACGCCATCACCACGAGCAGGGCCACCGCCGCGCTCGCCCGGATGAGCGAGAAGATCAGCGATCCCACGAAGTGCTCGGCGGGCGTGAGCGGCGACGCGTGCAGGTTGAGGATGTTGCGGTCCCACACGTCGATCATGAACGCCCATGACATCTCGAGGCTGGCGCGGTAGGTCAGCTCCCACAGGATCAGCCCGCCGAGGAGGATGCGCACCCCTCCGGGCACGTCGGCTCCCGCGGAGAGGATGTAGTTCGTGATGAAGCCCCACAACACCAGCCAGAGCACGGGCCAGTAAGCGAGTTCGATCGTGCGAACGGGGCTGCGCCTCGTGTCGTACCACTGATGGAGGAGTACCGCCCGCACGCGCCGCCAGCTCATGGTTGCCCTCCTTCGGTGATCGGGTGGCGGCGGGCGTTGCGGCCTTGGCGTGCCACCGTCAGGAAGACCTCTTCGAGATCGGCGGCCTGATATTCGTCGCGAAGCTGGGCCGGAGACGCGTCGGCCACGAGACGCCCGTTGGAGATCAAGAGCACGCGATCGGCGATGCGCTCGATCTCCACCATGTTGTGACTGGTGATCAGGATCGTCATGCCCTGGTCGGAGGCAACGCGCCGCAGCGTGTTGCGGACCTCGAAGGCGTGCTCGGGATCGAGGCTGGCGGTGGGCTCGTCGAGGAAAAGAACCTCGGGCCGGTTCACGAAGGCCTTGGCCAACCCGACCAGGGTCTGCTGTCCGCTCGAGAGCAACTGGGCGCGTTGGTGTCGCAGGTGCTCGATCCGAAAGAGCGTGATCGCCTCCTCGACGGCACCCTTGGCGTCATCGACCTCGTAGTACTCGGCGAAGATCCGCAGGATCTCGTGCACGCGCAAGCGGGCCGGCAGCTGGACGTAGGAGGCCGTGAAGTTGGTCCGTCGCAGGGCGAGGCTCCGCTCGCGTGTGACGTCGTGGCCGAGGATGCGCGCCGTGCCCGCGGTCGGCAGCGTCAGCCCGAGGAGGATGTGGATGGTCGTGGTCTTGCCCGCACCGTTCGGACCCAGCAGCGCGCACACCTGGCCCCGCGGCACGGCGAACGACACGCCGTCGAGCGCGAGCGCGCCGGCGAAGTCCTTGACGAGATCGACGACCTCGATCGCCGCGCCGGTCGGCGTCCGCGCTGGGTCAGGGGCGGGGGCGGTCATGGGCCGAGACTACGCCCGCAATCGTGCCGCTACTCCAGCGATTTTCGCGTGGATCGTCGGGGCTACAGATCGTCGAACGAGCCGTGGCGGCCGCGGCCGGCGGCGAACCGCGCCGCCCCTTCGAGGGTCTCGCCCGATCGTACGACCTCGACGCCGCCCCGGTACTCGTTGCGGATGGCGTCGTCGAGCGAGAGGTTCCACTGTTCGTACGCGCTCAGGCGGTCGGCGCGCATGCAGCGTTGCGGAAACGCCGTGAGCTGTCGGGCTAGCTCGAGGGCGGCCTCGAGCGCGCCGCCTGGCGGTGTGATCCGGTTGGCGAGACCCATGACGCGGGCCTCCTCCCCGGAGACGCCGCGGCCCGTGAGAATGAGATCGAGGGCGTGGCTCTGGCCGATCAGTCGAGGGAGACGCACGGTTCCTCCGTCGATCAGCGGGACACCCCATCGACGGCAGTACACGCCGAACACGGCGTCAGACGCCGCCACCCTGAGGTCGCACCAGAGGGCGAGTTCGAGGCCGCCCGCGACGGCGTGGCCCTCCACCGCGGCGATCACGGGCTTGGAGAGCAGCATCCGGCTCGGGCCCATGGGCCCGTCGCCGTCCTCGGGGGCCCCGGCCGAGCGGCCCGCGGCCACGGCCTTGAGGTCGTAGCCCGCGCAGAACGCCCGATCGGACCCGGTGAGGATCGCCACGGCAAGTGCGTCGTCGCCGTCGAAGGCGCGGAAGGCGTCTGCGAGCGCCTGAGCTGTGTCCGGGTCGACGGCGTTGCGCACCTCGGGACGGTTGATCGTCACAACCATGACGTTGGCGTCGACGATGTCGGTCAACACTTTCGGGGCCGGACCAGTCGCGCTCATCGAGCCTCTTCTCCGCCCGATCCTGCACTCGACGCAGCGACAAATCGGGTGGGCATCAAGTGTGAGGTCTCGTTCACGCTCACGACCCCGCGTTCACCGGTGCGTGCAGCGGCGACCCGGCTGAGGGACGCATAGCCGGGGTAGAACCACAGCGATCTCGCGATGCCGAGAACGTGCCCGAGGTAGACGTTGACGACGCCCGCGTGGGTGAACACGGCCACGCGTCCGCCCGGGAATCGTTCCACCAGACTCTCGACGGCGGCGACGGTCTCCTCTCGGAACGTGAGAGGGTCGGTCCATCCGTCGATGTCGGTCCATCGGCCCTCGACCATGGCGGAGAACCGATCGTGGTCACGCGGGATCTCCTCAAAGGGGATGTACGAGGAGTCGCGCCGGTCGAACTCACCGATGCCGTCGACGACTTCGGGGTCGATGCCGAGGCCCGCCGCGAGCGGCGCGGCCGTCTCGCGAGCGCGGCGCAGGGGGCTCGTGACGATGTGGTCGATGGTCTCGGCCGCCAGCCACTGGTACACGAGATGCGCCTTCGCGTGGCCCGCCTCGGTGAGCGGGGGATCGGCAGGGGGGTCTCCGGGCGCGGCTTCGACGCGGACTGGTTCGGCATGCCGAACGAAGATCAGGTCCATCGCCGAAGGCTACCGAGCCGGGGAAATTGTCGACGTGAGCGAGAGGCCGAGAACGTTCCCGAGTTCGACGAGCGCGGCCGCGGGTTGCGTGACCTTGATCGTGGTCATGCCCATCGCGCGCGCGGGTTTCAGGTTGACGCCGAGGTCGTCGAGGAAGACCGCCCGAGACGGCTCGACGGCGATGCGTTCGCAGACGATCTCGTAGATCAGCGGGTCGGGCTTGCGGATGCCTTCGACCGCCGACTCGACGATCACGTCGAACCAGCGTGCCAACTCGACAACGGGCCGATCGTCGTGACCTTCCACGCCGCCGACGTTGAGCGCCGGCGCGGCCCAATTGTTGGTGAGGGCGGCGGTCTTCAAGCCGGCTCCGCGAATCACAGAGATCGCCGCCAGCATCTCTGGCCGCGGCGACGATCCGGAGGCCAACCGGTTCATCACCTCGAGCGCCGAGACCTCGGGCGCGCCGGCGGCGAGGCACTCGGCTTCGAAGGCGGCCACGAACTCCTCGAACGCGAGCTCGCCGCGCTCGTGCTGGGCCCACGCGCCGTCGCCGCCCGATGCGGCGACGACCCCGCGAATGGTTCCAACGGCGAGCCCGAGGTCGTGCTCATAGTGGGCCCACGCGTCGAAGGGTGAGGGGAGAACCACGCCGCCGAGATCGAAAATGACGGCGTCGTAGCATTCGCTGGATGGCCTGCCGGGCTCGGTGTCGGTTCCCAAGCGGGGGAGGCTAATGGCGCTACTAGGTGTCGGCCGTTTCCGCGAGGACGTGGGTGACGGGAAGCCCTGTCAACCGCTCGGCGCGCTGCGGAAGCGCCTGGCGCAGCCAATGCGACGACCGAAGCGGCAGCGTCGACACGATGACCTCGTCGAACGGCGGTGAAGCCGCGCGACACGCGTCGGCGATGGCGTCGAGGGCCCGCTCGGCTCCAACGACGCCGCTCACATCCGCGCCGCGATCGCGCAGTTCGAAGAGCGCCTGGTCGAGTCGTTCCTGCGCGATCGCGCGCGCTTCTCCTTCGGTCCACGTCAGGTGGAGGTGAGGCGGCGTCGCGGGAACGACGATGTGGAAGTGGCACGGACCCGCTTCCATGCGGCGTTCCACCTCCTCGATCAGGTGACGTCCGGCGAGCGTCTGGTTGGCGACGATGAGGTAATGGCGCATGGCGCACCCCTCTGTTCGTGGGCTTCCAGCGTACGCCCGGAAATCAGCCGCGGGAAGCGGGCGATTCCGGCGCGAGAAGGACACCAGGATTGAGGATCCCGGCCGGATCGAGCGTGCGCTTGGCCGCGCGCAGCGCGTCGCCGAACAGCCCAGGGCGCTGCTGCTCGTACCAGCGACGGTGGTCGCGCCCGACCGCGTGGTGGTGGGTGATGGTGCCGCCGAGGCGGAGAATGGCGTCGGACGCGGCCGCTTTGACCGCGGCCCACTGTTCGAGCTGTCCGCCGGGGCGACCCGGTGCGATGACGGTGTAGTACGGCGCCGGACCGTCGGGGTAGACGTGCGTGAACCGACACGCGATCCACCCCGCTCCCGCGCCGACGTCGGCGAGGGCTTCTTGCACGGCGGCCGTGACCCCGACGTGGAACGCGGGAAACCGGTCCCAGGTGATCGAGGTCTCGAAGGTTTCGGTGATCATTCCCATGGCAGCGAGTGCGTCCCGCGTGTACGGCGCTCGGATGAATGCGTTCCGCCACGCGCCCGCGGCGTCCGGCGCACCCGGGCCGACATCGCCATCGTCGACGCGCGTGCGGACGGCGTCGTCGTCGATGGAGCCGTGATGGTCGCGGGCAAGCTCGACGGCGCGCCGCATCGACTCGCCGACGGGGTGGTCGGCCGACTCGAACCCGATCAACAGGACGTGGGCGCTGCCGTCCCCCGAACCGCTCGTCATGGCCTCGGTGGCGTCGAGCAGTCTGCAGTTGGTCGGGTACAGGCCCGACTGCGAGAGGGCTCGGGCGGCGCCGACACCGGCATCGAAATCACCGAACATGACCGACGCGGTGGCACGGAAGCGGGGGCGGTTCTGCAGCCGCATCCACGCCTCGGTGATCACGCCGAGGGTCCCCTCGGACCCAAGCATGAGCCGATCGGGAGAGGGCCCGGCGCCGGAGCCGGGGAGCCTCCGGGACTCCATGACGCCGGCCGGCGTGACGACCCGCATGCTCTCCACGAAGTCGTCGATGTGCGTGTAGAGCGTCGCGAAGTGTCCTCCCGACCGCGTCGCGATCCAGCCCCCGAGGGTCGAGAACTCGAAGCTCTGGGGGAAGTGCCGCAGCGTCAGGCCCTGCGGGCGGAGGTGGTCCTCGAGGGCCGGGCCGTAGATGCCGGCCTGAATGCGCGCGGCTCGCGAGGTCACGTCGATCTCCTCGACCCGGTCGAGATTGCGCAGGTCGATGGTGACCGAGCCTGCGAACCCGTCGCCGACGTCCGGCTCCACGCCACCGACCACGCTCGACCCCCCGCCATATGGGATGGCCGCGGCGCCAACGTCCGAGCACCAGTCGAGCAGGGCGACGATGTCGTTCTCGTCGCGCGGAAAGGCGACGACGTCGGGTGGATGGTCGAAGCGGCGCTCGAGCGCTCGCACCACGTCGCGAAAGCTCTTTCCGTAGGTGTGTCCCGCTCGCTCGGCTGGCTCGACGCTGCAGATGGGAGCGAGAGCGGCCGGAGGGGCGAGTCGAGGGGTGGGAAGGTCGAGTTCGTCGACCGTGGGAGGTTCGACCACATGCATCTCGTCGAGCCCGAACCGGTCAGCGAGCGTCGCCGCGATCGTCTCCTGCTGGGCGCGGGTCGGGCCACCACCCTCGACGCCCCAGCCCCAGAACTTTCTGGCGGCCGGTGGGCTCGGATCGACCTGGGCGGACATGCCAGCAGCTTCGCACCGTTTCGCGGGCTTCGGGTGCCCTGGCTAGTCATGGCGGGTGATTGTGCGCGCCCTCCTCGGTCCGCATCGTTGCGGGGGTGGGGAGTGGAGAGTTGGTGAACCGCGAGGCCAAGCCTGTCGACCAGTTCGAGGACCAGATTCGCCGTGTGGTGATCAGCGGCGAGACGGGCGCGACCGGCGTTCGGCGCCTCGTCGGCGTGCTGCGGTTCGTCGCCGCGCTCGCGGTCGTGGTGGCATCGCCGCTGGCCGAGGACGCAACGTGGAGTTCCGAGAGGGTGGCTTCCGTAGTGGGACTCGGATTCCTCCCACTCGCCGGTCTGGTGCAGTTCGTCGAGCGACGCCGCCCCGGCAAGGCCGCTGACGTCGCCGGTCTGCTGGTGGACTGCGGTTTCACAGCGGTCGTCCTGCTGGCGTATCCGGCGTCGACCGGCCTCGTGCTGGCCGGACTGCTGTTGGTCGTGTCGTACTACTCCTACATCTGCGGCTGGTTGTGCGGACTCCTGGCATCGGTTGCCGCGATGGGGGTGCTCGCCGTTCCGCCGCTCGTTCATCGCGAGCTCGGGATCCCAGCGTTCACCGTCGCCGTGTACCCGGTCACCCTGGGAATGGCCGCATTGCTCTTGGGATCCGTGCGCGAGGAGCGTCGCAAGATGTCGTCGGTCCTCGGCCACGCTCGCGACAAGGCGGGCGCAATCCTGACCGGCGTGGCAGAAGCCGTGGTGGTGACCTCGCCACGCGGGCGCGTGCGGGAGTGGAACGACGCCGCGACCCGAACCTTCGCGTGCACCGCCGTCGATGCTGTTGGGGCAACCTGCACCGACGTGCTCGGCCTACGCCGCGACATTGGCGAGCTCGACTGCTCGGAGGGATGCGCACTCCTCCGAGCCCATCTCGAGTTCATCGAGGACAGCGGAGACGTGATGGTGTGGCGCGCCACGAGCGACGGCCAGCGCCAACCCTTGCTCGCGCACGCCGCCCCGGTTCTCGATGACGGAGATCGGGTCGTCGAGGTTGTCCACTCCTTCCGCGACATCACGAAGCTCGTCCAGGCCGACGAGGCAAAGACGCTCTTCCTCGCCACCGCCAGCCACGAGCTGAAGACCCCGCTCACGGTCATTCTCGGCTACAGCGAGTTGATGCTGCGGCAGCACGACCTTGATGAGACCATCCGGAATCAGGGCCTCGGCGCCATCCACGAGCGCGCGCGCCAGCTGACCGGAATCGTGAACCGTCTCCTCATGTCCAGCCGCATCGAGGCGGGCACGATCGAACTCGACCCCGCACCCTGCGACTTGTCGCCTGCCATCGACGAAGCGGCGACGTCCATTGCCAATGGCATCGGACGGAGCGTCGCGATCGACATCGCCGACGACGTGCCGCAAGCCCTCGCGGATCCCGACGCCGTGCGCACGATTCTCGACCACCTGCTCGACAATGCGGCGAAGTACTCGAGCGACGACAAGGTGATCGAGCTCACGCTGGCCTCGACATCGGATCATGCTGTGATCGAGGTCCGGGATCACGGTGTCGGCATGTGGCCCGACGGCGTCGAGCACTGCTTCGACCGGTTCTGGCAAGCCGAATCGGGAGACGTGCGTCGCTTCGGGGGGACCGGCATCGGCCTCTACATCGTCAAGTCCCTCGTCCAGGCATTGCGCGGTCACATCGAAGTTCAGAGCACCCCCGGGGAGGGGACGACCTTCCGGTTGCTGCTCCCGCGAGCGGATCGGGAGCTTCCCTCGGCCCCGCCTCCCGCCGCGCCGCGTGAACCGGAGCCGTCGATCATTCGCGAGTTCATGCGCCAGGTCGGCGTCGGAAGGTCGGGAGGGGTGTGATGGGAACCACCGTTGGGGTTCTGAATCTCATTCTGGGTGCCGTCTACACCGCGTATGGGATTCTGACGATCGCCGACATGCGACGCGGATGGCGCACGCTGGGGTTCTCGCATTTCGGAATGGCCTGGATCTTCATGGCCTTCACCTGCGGTCCGCATCACCTCGTCCACGGTGCTCACATCGTCTTCGAGGGCCGCGCAGGGGCACCGCTGGACCTGGTCGCGGTGCTCGTCGGCTTTCCGGCGGGGGTCGTCTGGTTCCTCCTCCGCGTCGAGGCGCTGACGGGGGGTCGGGGCGACCGGTTCGTGCCGGGAACCCCGGCCTGGGTCGAGATCCTCCCAACGCTCGGGGGCGCGTACGCCGTGTGGCTGGCGGGTTCGGCGCTCGGTGTCGGCGCGCTCGGCCTGGTGTCGGACCCGGGGATCGCTCCCAACCTCGTGTTGATCGTGCTGTACGGCGCGATCGGGGCGGTGCTCCTGCGCACCCAGCTCGCCAACCGCGTGGTCAGCGGCGGGTGGTCGCTCTCCGGCCTCGCTCTCACCGTTGTCTTCCCGACATGCGGCCTCATGCACGGCGCGTACGCCCTGTACGTCAGCGCCGGGCGCTATGACGCCGACGTCCATGGCATTTGGATCGACACCCTCGCCGTCCCCGCGGCGGCCTACTTCCTGTGGGTGGTGTGGTCCATTGCCAGCGGTCGCATTCGCGATTGGACCTCCGCGGCAGGAGACTCGACGCCTCATCGCGATCGCACTGCCGACCTGGACGCTCCGGTGCGCGTAGGAGTGCGATGACCGACGGAACGACGCCGCGGCGGCCGCAGATCCTGTTGGTCGACGACGACGCCGACGTTCGAACGTTCTCCGCCCTCGTGCTCCGCACCGCGGGTTGCGACGTGAGGCTGGCCGAGGACGGCACCCGGGCGCTCGAGGAGCTCGCCTCGGAACGGCCAGACGTGGTCGTGCTCGACGTCCAGATGCCGGACCTCGACGGGTGGACCGTCCTCGAGCGCATCCGCTCGGATCCGGGGCTCGCCTCCACTCGCGTGGTGATGTGCACCGTGAAGACCCCGGTCGAGGACGAGTGGCGTGCCTTTGCGCTTCGACCCGATGCTCACCTCGCGAAGCCCTACACGATCGTCGACCTCGAGCAGGTGGTTCGTTCCCTCGCCGAGGAGGCGGCTTCGCACCCCTAGCGGCGGGCCGTAGGATGGCGCCCGTGCGCCGACCGCTCCGAATACTCGCCCTGTCCGTGATCGCTCTCGGTTTCGCCGCCACGGCCTGTCAAAAGGACGAACCCGCGCAGGACGCCCCGCCCGGAATCTTCACGACCACGCTCGGCGACACGACACCTGAAGCGCCTCCGACCAGCGCGCCGTAGCGCGCCGGTCGCGCGCGCCTAGACGCGCATCGCGGCGGGAATCGTGTACTCGGGCGGAGCCTGTCTCGGCGGAGAGCGTCGGGCCAAGGCGGCTTCGATCGCCGGAGCGAGTCGTTCGGCTTTCCGCTGGTCCGCCGCCTCGTCGCGTTCAGCGAATTCGGGAAGCACTTCCTTGGCGAAAAGCTCGAGGCTTTCGCAGATGTGCTCGTGGCGGTTGTTGCCGGCCTGGCTCACAAAGATCACCTGATCGATCCCGGCGTCCTCGTAGCGACGAAGGAACTCGCGGATCTGGTCGGGGGTTCCGACCGATCCCCGAAGGACGCCCTGCCCGCCCTCGACGAGGCGGGCGCCGAGCCGGTCGGTTTGTTGGGCGGCGATTTCGCGGTCGAACCCGAACAAGGCGCGTCGCTCGTTGAACTCCTCCCACACGTTCGTGACCCCGGGTCGGTGCTCGCCGAAGATGTAGTAATGCGCGAGCGAGTACCCGAAGAAATGCCCGCCGTCGAGGCCGCGGTTGACGGCCGTTTCTTCGTCGGCATGACACATGAACGGGGTCACCGCCGCGACGTTGGCGTTGACGGCGAAGCCCGCGGGGACGCACGCGTCCGAGGTGAGCGTGGCGTAGTAGTCGGTGACCCACTCCCGCGCCTCCTCAGGATCGATGAAGGCGAACGAGAGGGCACCCATTCCCTTTTCCGCCGAGAGATGGATGGTCTCGCGGCGTGACGCGGCGACCCACAATGGCGGGTGCGGCTTCTGGAGCGGCTTCGGCACGACATTGCGGGGGGGCATGGAAATGAACTCCCCGTCGCATCCGGCGAACGGCTCCTCCACGAACATGCGCGTGATGGCGTCGACGCCCTCGTGCCACATGTCGCGTTTCTTGTCCCAGTCGATCTTGAAGCCGCCCAGCTCCGCCTCGCTCGAGGCCTCTCCCGTGCCGAAGTCGACGCGCCCGTCGGAGACGAGATCGAGCGTGGCGATGCGCTCGGCGATGCGGGCGGGGTGGTTGAAGGCGGGCGGGATCTGCACGATGCCGTGCCCGAGACGGATGCGCGAGGTGCGCTGGCTCGCGGCGGCGAGAAACACCTCGGGCGCGCTCGAGTGGGAGTACTCCTCGAGGAAGTGGTGCTCGACCTCCCACACATACTGGATCCCGAGACGGTCGGCGAGCTCGACCTGTTCGAGCGCATCCTTCAGCAGCCGGTGTTCGGAGTCGGCATCCCATGGCCGCGGGAGCTGGTGTTCGTAGAAGATTCCAAACTTCATGCGCTACCCGATCCCTTCCAGGGCGTGGTCGAAAAATCGGAACAAGCCGGGACGGCTGGGTTGCTCGCGTTGCGCGAACGCGAGCCGGCGGGCCTCGCGGGCGAGTTCACGGGCCTCGCGCCCCGGCCACGGGTGGGGCAGGAGTTCGGGAGGGAGGAGCGGGTCGGCGTCGAACACATCGGTGAACGCCACGGTGAGGGCGAGGGCCCCAGGCAGGAACACCGTTTCCGGGAGCCGCTCGTGTCGTCCGCGCATCTCCTCGAGACCGCGGACGACGGGCGTGAAGGTTTCGACGAGGCCCCGATAGCGGCGCTCGAGGTCGGCCACGGGCCAGAGGCGCGCGGCGAGTTCACGCGGGTGTGCCGTCGCCCCGATCGCGAGGTCGTCGGCCGACGCACACGTGACGAGGTCCGCAATGCTGAGGCCGTCGGCTTCGCGCCGGACCTCGTCGTGCCAGGGGTGAGGCGAGACGTAGAGCCCCCCTTGGATCGCCGCACCCCCTAAACCGACGAGCACCTGCCGGAAGGCATCCCGCACGGAGCGCCGTTCCTCGGGGATGGCGAAGGCCACGAGGCGGAAGTACCGGTCCCACCCGCGTCCTTGGGCGTCCTGGGCGTACGCCCGCCGCGTGCGTTCGAAGGGGGTCGAGAGAAAGGAGCCACCCTCGGCGGTGGCCCTGTAGATGGCGTCGCGGCCGGCTCCCTCGCGGATGAAGTCGCCGTCGCCCACCAGACGCCGAAGGCACGATCGCACCTGCTCGGCGCTCTGTCCGCACGCCTCCGCGACCTCGTACAGCTCGGCGGCGTGGATGCTCCCGTCCTCGCGGGCCATGCCGAGGACCAGCATTCTGGTCGGAATCGACACGGTCGTATCATCCACGACCGTCATGCTCCCCGACCGCCCGCGGGGTGTCAAGCGTGGCTCAGGACGATGCTTCGAGCGCGTCCATGTCGTAGGTGACGTTGGGGTCCCACATCATCCACGATGCAAACCCCATGTCCTTCGCGGCCTGCACCTGGGCGACGACCTCGTCGGTGGCGTAGGTCACGTTGAGCGAGAAGTGCTGGATCCACGGGACGAGCGGGCGACCGGTGCGGTTGACGGCCTGGCGGAACTCCGCGAGCGATCGCTTGATGATCTCGTACGGTTCGCGCTCGGGGTCGGGGATCCCGTACTCGCCGACGTTCCAGTGCGACGGATAGAGCATCGGCGCGATGTAGTCGGTGTGGTACGCCATCCCGAGAATGTTCTGACCGCTCTGCTCCGGCCGGCTCACGGCGACGCCGAACACGGCGGCCCCCTGGTACACACCAAGCGCCCGCAAGCGGGTGTGGCTGCGCGCGAGGAATCCGATCACCGCGTCCTGCGGGTCGCCTTCGAGGCGCGGCACCACCATCTCGGCGAGGTCGCCTTCGGGACGCCGAACGTAGTCGTACATGATGTCGTCGACGCCGGCCTTGGCCGCCTCGACCGCCAAGGCGATGTTGTAATCCTGGACATCGGTGTTCGCGAAGCTCGTGAAGCCTCCGTCGTACGCCCCGTAACGCTCGCCCTCGGCCGTCTGGATCACGAGATCACGACGGCCGTTGTTCCACGCCCAGTCAGCGAGCACGGGGTCGCGAAAGGCCACGATGCGGCCGACGACGTACGCGCCCTTCTCATGGAGGAGTTCGACCTGCTTTGCCAAGTCGTACAGCCCGTCACTGGCTCCGACCCTTCCCACCATAGGCACCTGCGAGACATGCCCGACGCGGCCACCCTCGTCCTTGATGTCGAGTTCGACCGTGTCGATCAGACCGCGCTCGAGCATGGCGAGAATCTCGGCGCGCAGGCTTGGGTTGTCCCACGCGTGGGCGGTGACATGAACGCCGCGCACGTCGCGGTAGGGGACCGGGACCGAGACGGCCCAGGTCTTCTTGTTGCCAGCCTCGTCGACGGCGACGAGGCGGATCGGGCCCGCTGGGGGCTTGGGGTACTCGAGCCGGAACTCGCCATCGCCGCCGACGTCGGTTTCCTCGCCGTTCACGTGGAAGGTCGTCGCTCCTTCCACCGTTCCGTCGATCACCACCTTGTCCCGCATGCTCTTGGCCTCGATGAACGGAGGGGCGAGGATCGTCGGGGGGGTGCCGTCCACCAGGAATCGCCAGTCGATGTTGGCGTCACCGAGGATCGGCCGCGGGACGGTCAGCCGAAGGTGATACTCACCCTCGCCCAGGGGCCCCGGGCTGAACGTGATGACGTCGCCTTTGACCTCGGCGTCGGCAAGCACGTCCTTGTTGTTGAACTGCAGCGTCGCCTCGTCGAGCCGTCCCGACGGAGAGACTTCGATGCGGAACCTGAGGTCGGAAGCCTCCGCGGGCGTGAGGGCGGCGCCGCTCTCGACGCCCCTGAGGTCGGCATCGACCCGCGTCGTGCTCCAGATCCAGCCCAAGACGACGAGGACGGCGACCGCCACGCCCGCGATGACCCCGACGCGGCGCAGATCGACGAACTCGAATCGACGACGCTCGATGCGCAGGTTGGGGTCGCGCTCCGGGAGGACCACGCGGCGCGTCGGGATGTCAACCCGGCCCGGGAGATCGACCGACGACCAGGCGCGGTCGTCGGCCCGGCGGCGCCGGTAGCTGCGGTATCGATCCCGCCCGCGTTCGGTGATCGGCCTCATCAGATGGGGTCCCGGTGCGACGGGGACGGGCACGTCAGACGCCCGTCCGTTCTCGGCTCGGCCCGGAGCCTGGGCCAACCAGTGTTCACGGGTGCCGCCGCCCGCACAAGCCGTACGCCTGGGCGCGGCGATGCCGCCCTTGCGTCGTGCCTACAGCACGAGTTCGGCCATGAGCTGCAACGCCTCGGGCTGGGCCGCCCCGAGAATCATCGTCCCCACGCCCGATTCGAGCCACGGCCCCACTCGATCCGCGATGCGGTCGCGCGGACCCACGAGCGCGGTCTCATCGACGAGTTCGTCGGGAACCGCGGCGATGGCTTCCTGCTTCTTCCCGGAGAGGTAGAGCTCCTGGATCTCGGCCGCGGCGGCCTCGAAGCCGTATCGACACGCGAGGTCGAAGTAGAAGTTCTTGCCGCGCGCGCCCATGCCGCCGACGTACAACGCAAGCATGGGCTTCACGAACCCCATGCACGCCTGTACGTCGTCGCCCATCACGACGGGAACGGTGGGAGCCACGTCGAAGGTTTCGAGGGTCTTGGGGCCGTGCTCTGATGCGCCCGCCCGCGCGAACCCCTCTTCGAGGATCGGCTTGAACGTCTCACCGAACCGATAAGGGGAAAAGAAGACGGGGAGCCACCCGTCGGCGATCTCGGCGGTCAAGGCCACGTTCTTGGGGCCGATGGCGGCGAGATAGATGGGGATGTCGGCGCGCAGGGGATGGGTGATCAGCTTCAGGGCCTTCCCGAGCCCCGTGGCGTCGGCACCTGTGTAGGGGATGTCGTAGTGCTCGCCGTGGTGTTCGAGAGGCTTTTCCCGAAGCAGGATCTCGCGCACGATCGACACGTATTCGCGGGTCCGACCGAGCGGTTTCCCGTAGGCGCCCCCGTGCCAGCCCTCGACAACCTGGGGACCGGACAAGCCGAGCCCGAGTTTGAACCGGCCGCCGGAGAGCATGTCGAGGGTGGCCGCCGTCATGGCGGTGTTGGCCGGCGTGCGGGCCGGCATCTGGAGGATTGCGGAGCCGACCTGGATGCGTTCGGTGAGCGCCGCCACCCACGCCAGCGGGACGACGGCGTCGGAGCCGTAGGCCTCTGCCGTCCATACCGAGTCGAAGCCGAGCCTTTCGGCTTCGTGGACGATCGGCATGAAGTTGGCGGGGCCCGAGCCCCAATACCCGAGGTTGAGTGCGAGTCGCATGCAGAGAGCCTGACACGAATCGTCAGGACGAGCCTGCTGACCGAGTGGCCGTCGCGGGACGTGCTGTGTCAACCAGTCCGCAGCGTCGCCGCGACCTCCGGCACGCGTTCGATCGGGATCGCGGCCGAGTCGCAGGTGAAGGCGCCCGCGATGAGAAGTTCGTCGTCGCGGCCCTCGCCGAGAAAACCCGTGCCCGACAGGAGGCCCGCGCTCCGAGTTCCGATGAGGGTGATCGTCTTGTCGTCGAGCAGGTAGTTGCGGCCCGGCAGCGCGAACGTGACGACGCCTTCGGTGTGCACGCCGTCGAGGCTGACGGCCGCGGCGTCGCTCGCCGCGAGCGGATGACGCCCCATGAGGAGCGTGAACGAGTTGAAGGCCGGATCCAGCTGCACGTCGCCCGGGTCATCGTCGAGGATCTCGAACCCGATGTTGAGGGAGAGCCAGTCGTCGTGTCGCTCACACACGCCCCCCTCGAAGCGAAGCGTCTCGGTGCCGATCCGGATTTCGGCGACGGCCGGCCCGCAGAACGCACGCACCCGAACGCCGGCGAGTCGCGTCGTGCGTCCGCCGGGTTCGCACGCCGGCACGCTCTCGCTCGCGGCCGCGTGGGACGTCGTCGGCCTGCTGGCGCTGGACGGTTCGCCGCCCCCATTCGCACACGCGCCGATCACGGCGACCAAAGCGGCGCCGGACACCCAGCGCAGGAAGGAACGGGCAGGAACTCGTCGCTGCATGTGACGCGGGACCGTACTCGCCGCGCCGCCCCGTTAGGTTGTGTGGCGTGGAGCTCGTGACGCGCATCGAACGCGGGGCCGGACCCGCCGACCGCCTGTTTCTGCTCGTGCATGGACTCGGCGCCGACGAGAACGACCTCGCGGAGTTGGTGCGCTACCTCGATCCCGAGGGCGCCTTTGTCGTCGTGTTGCCACGGGCCCCGACGCCCTACGGCCCGGGATTCCAGTGGTACGAGTTCGCCGAGGGTGGACTGGACGCCCCCTCGTTTCTCGCGTCCGTCGCTGCGCTCGACGCGGCCGTGGACGCCGCGTGCGCCGAGTTCGAGCTGCAGCGCGACCGGGCTGTGTTCGGGGGCTTCTCGCAGGGTGCATCGCTTGCCCTTGCGCTGGGGCTGCGCACGAGTACCGGTCCGCACCCCGCGGGCGTCCTGTGCATGAGTGGCTTTCTTCCCGAGATCGGGGGACTCGAGTACGACTGGGGTGCCGAGCTTCCGCCCGTCCTTGTGCAGCACGGCACCCACGACCCGATGCTCCCGGTGCAACGGGGACGCGCGGCCGCGCAGACGCTCGCCCAGCACGGCGTGCCGACCGTTTACACCGAGTACCCCATGGCCCACCAGGTCGCGCTCGAGAGCATCGAGGAAGGGGCGGCCTGGCTTCGCGCGGTCGCGGCCGGCGAACGGCCGTCCGGGCCCGTGGCCACCCTCGACGATCCAATCGAGCCGAGAGACGAGGGACCGATCCGATCGGTCACCTCGGCCACCTTCGAACGCGAGGTGCTCCAAAGTGAGATCCCCGTCGTCGTCGACTTCTGGGCGCCGTGGTGCGCGCCGTGTCGGCAGGTGGCTCCGATCCTCGACCAAATGGCGAAGATGCGCGAGGGCGCCTACAAGTTCGTGAAGCTCAACATCGACGAGAATCCGCAGATCGCCCAGGCGTTCGACGTGCAGAGCATTCCGCTCATCGGCCTGTTCCGAAACGGGCG
>DATDOY010000222.1:0-2856 GCA_035293045.1 Acidimicrobiia bacterium | reverse complement strand
GTGTGCGCACGGGAATGTGCCTTCCCCGGGCTCCCTCGGTGCGGGTGGGACGACTGAACACGCCCTGGCCGCTCGCCTGACCAAGGTCGCACCCAACCGAACGCCCCGCTCCTGCGTCTGTTCCAATATGGGGGGAGGCGCGATGGGGGCGGAGGCCGTTCGAGAACGCGGGGTGGGCACCTCCGTCGACGACTTTTGCCACGCCGAGTATGGGCGGCTCTACGGATGCCTGCGCCTCTACTGCGGCGATTCCTCTCTGGCCGAAGAACTCGCGCAGGAAGCGCTCGCCCTCCTCGTGCGCCACTGGGACCGCGTGCGGGCAATGGACGCGCCCGCCGCCTGGCTCTACCGGGTCGGCATCAACCTCGCCAACTCCTCGTTCCGCAGGCGCGCCGCGGAACGCCGCGCGATCGCCCGTGTGACGCCTCTGGCGCCGAGCTACGAGGATCCCGACGCCCCGACTCTCGTCGCCGTCCGCCGCGCCGTGGCGGCGCTGCCGCCGCGCCAACGGGAGGTCGTCATCCTGCGGTACTTCATCGATCTCTCCGTCCGCGACACCGCGGTACGGATGCGGTGCGCGGAAGGAAACGTCAAGGGCATGCTCGCCGACGCCCTCCGCTCCCTGCGCTCGCACGGTCTCGAGGTGGACACCGATGACTGATCTCCGTCTCCTCCTCCACGACGCCGCGGGTGCACCGCCACGGCCCCTGAACATGAGCCGGGTGCGCGAGCGCGCCGATCGGATCGGCGCGGCGCGGCGCCTTCGCATCTGGCTGCTCACCGCGATCGGTGCCCTGGGCCTCGGCGTTCCGGTCGGTGGCGCGCTCGTGACGTCCGGCGGCGAACCGGCGCGAGTGCAGACCGTCGACAAGGAGCACGACGACGCCTCGCCCGAGCCGGAGGCGAGGGCGCAGACGGCCCGGGACGTGCGCCCCGGACGAGCCGATGATCCGGTCGACCCGACCGGTGACCCTCAGGGCGCCACCGCCGACGGGGACGCCGCCGGCTCCCCGAGCGCCGGCGCTCCCGTCCCCGGCCCGGGGCTGCCGCGCGATGCCGGTTCCACCGGCTTCGATATCGCCTACGTGCAGGGAGGAGAGTCCGGGGGCATCTACGTCGCCGACAGCACCGACCACGGGGGGAGGTACGTCGGCCCTGGCGTCGACCCGGCGTGGTCGCCCGACGGGATGCGCCTGGCGTATTTCCGGTGCTACTACCAGGCGCCCTTCGTGGGAGCACCCGGTTGTAGTGCCGAGTCCGGTGTCATGGTGATGAAGGCCGACGGATCGGAACCGCGCAAGCTCACCGACGGCCGCCTCCCGGCGTGGTCGCCCGACGGGACCCGCATCGCCTTCGTGCGAGAGGGAGGCGAGATCCGCACCATCCGCCCCGACGGCAGCGGCGACACGGCCGTGCCCAACACCGAAGGGGCCATGTCGTCGGCTCCCGCATGGTCTCCCGACGGCACGCAGCTCGCGTTCTCGAACGGCCAGCGCATCTACGTGGTGGACACCGACGGGTCCGACCTGCATGAGCTCACGGCGTCCGGTGGCGTCACCCAGCTCGATCCCGCCTGGTCGCCCGACGGGACACGAATCGCCTTCGTGGCCACCGACGGGGCGGCCGTCGAGGCGGACCGTGACGTGTACACCGTGCGAGTCGACGGGACCGACATCCAGCGGTTGACGAGCGACGAGCGCTCGGTCACCGGCCGGCCCCAGGGCCACGAATCGGCGCCGGCCTGGACCCCCGACGGTCAGATCATCTGGGTGGAAGACCCCGGCGATGGCGGCAACGACGACGGCGGGTGCTGCTGGCTCGACCTGCACATCATGAACGCCGACGGCTCGGGCCAAAGATTCCTGCTGAACGGCGACAGCCCCAGCGTCTCGCCGCGGCGTCGCTGAGACGAGCTGGCGCGGCCGAGTTGCTCTCCCGCACCCGGATGGCTGTGAAATCAAGAACGATCTGAGCCCAGATCACCGCCATCCCGCGTCGTGAAACTGGCGGCCGGACCACAACGACGGTCGGGCGTCGGCGATCGCTATGCCGTCACGACGCTGCGGTAATGCTCCACCGCGGGGAACGGGTCGTAGAAGTGGTGGAGCAACGTTCGCCAGCGTTGGTACTCGTCCGAGCCCCGGAAACCCTCGGTGTGGTCTTCGAGGCGGGACCACTCGACGAGCAGGAGGTACCGGTTCGGCGTCTCCAGTGATCGCTCCAGTCGCAACCCGCGGAACCCGGGCATCGACGCGATGATCCCCTTCGCTTCGGCGAACGCCGATTCGAACAAGGCCTCCTGGCCGGGGATCACGTCAAGAACGGCGTGTTCAAGAACCATCGCGAGACCCTACGGGGAACGGTGGTCGACCGACGGTGCAGAATTGGGCGACTGCTCTCAGGATCGGAGCCTCGTTGACCACGCCGCCGGAGTCGAAGACCCGCACCCACCTCGCAGACCTGCCACGCGCCTACCTCTGGATCTGGGGCCCGATGCTGGTGGTCCTCGGCGCGGGCAGCCTGATCCTCAACCCTGACTTTGGCGTCGGCGATGAGGTCACCGCCAAGCACCTGTTCGGCGTGTTCGAGACCAACGGTTGGCACGGGCTCGCCGGGGGCAGCGCGGGCCTTGCCTCCGTGGTCTCCGCGTGGACGGGTCGTTGGGTGCGCGAAGTCGCACTTGGCGTCGCGGTGCTCGGCGGACTCATCCCGGCAGTCATCTTCCTCATCGCCGGCGACGGAGCAGCGGCGCTCGATCTCATCCCCGTCGACACGGACGACGCGATCACGCTGCACCTGCTCCCGGGTGTCATCGGTGTGGCCTGTGTGTGTATCGTCTCAATACAGGCGTCGTCG
>DATDOY010000221.1:0-6904 GCA_035293045.1 Acidimicrobiia bacterium | reverse complement strand
GCCGCCACAGGAGATCTTCAACCGGATGCTGCCGCGCTATGTGGAGATTCAGGTGTATCGCGCGCTGCTCGAATCGGCCGCATCCGAGCACGGCGCCCGGATGGCCGCTATGGATACCGCCACGAGAAACGCAGGCGACATGATTGATACTTTGACCCTCAATATGAATCGAATCCGCCAGGCAGCGATCACGCGGGAGATCATTGAAGTGGTCAGCGGAGCTGGAGCTTTATAAATGGCAAATATCGGAAGGGTTTCACAGATCATCGGTCCGGCTGTCGACGTTGAATTTCCGGAAGGAAAGCAGCCGCCAATCTACACAGCGCTTCACATCACAAGCGAAGGCTTCAAGGCGCCGACGCCGATCGACGTGATCGTCGAAGTGCAGCAGCACCTTGGAGAGGGCCGCGTCCGCTGCATTGCGCTCAAAGCCACAGATGGCATGGTTCGCGGCATGCCCGCGGAGGACCTCGGTGGGCCGGTTACGGTTCCTGTCGGAAATGCGACGCTCGGCCGCGTGATGAACGTCATCGGTGAGCCTGTAGACAAAATGGGGCCCATTAACGCGAAGCGGCGGGAACCGATCCACAAGCAAGCCCCCGCGCTGGTCGATCAGAACACGCGTCTCGAAATGTTCGAAACCGGAATCAAAGTGGTGGACCTCATCGAGCCATACCTGAAGGGGGGAAAGATCGGATTGTTCGGCGGCGCCGGCGTGGGCAAGACCGTCATCATTCAGGAGCTCATCAACAACATTGCGACCAAGCACGGCGGCATCTCCGTTTTCGCGGGCGTGGGAGAGCGCACGCGCGAAGGTAACGACCTCTGGCTCGACATGAAAGAGTCCGGGGTTATCAACAAGACCGCTCTGATCTATGGCCAAATGACCGAACCGCCCGGCGCCAGACTCCGCGTGGCTCTCACCGGATTGACGACGGCCGAGTACTTCCGGGATGAGGAAGGCCAGGATGTGCTGCTGTTCATCGATAACATCTTCCGGTTCACGCAAGCCGGTTCCGAAGTGTCGGCTCTGTTGGGACGCATGCCATCCGCCGTCGGATACCAGCCAACGCTGGCGTCGGAAATGGGCGAACTGCAGGAGCGAATCACCTCGACGAACAAGGGATCCATCACGTCGGTGCAGGCCATCTATGTTCCTGCGGACGACTACACGGACCCGGCGCCGGCAACGACGTTTGCTCACCTGGATGCCACGACCAACCTGTCGCGTCAAATCGTGGAACTCGGTATCTACCCGGCGGTGGATCCTCTGGCTTCGTCGTCCCGAATTCTCGATCCCCACATTGTCGGGGCCGAGCACTACAACGTGGCGCGTTCAGTGAAGGCCGTGCTGCAGAAGTACAAGGACCTCCAGGACATCATCGCGATCCTCGGGATCGACGAACTGTCGGAGGAGGACAAGGTGACGGTGGCCCGGGCCCGAAAGGCCGAGCGGTTCTTCTCGCAGCCGTTCTTCGTGGCCGAGCAGTTCACCGGCATCCCCGGGAAGTACGTGTCCGTCGACGAAACCGTCGAGGCGTTCGGGAAGCTCATCGACGGCGAACTCGACGATCTGCCCGAGCAGGCGTTCTACATGCAGGGTGGGCTCGAGGACGTCATGAAGCGCGCCAAGGAGCTCGAGGCCGAGGGCGCGACGGACGAGGCCGCCTGACCATGCCGCTCCAGGTCGAGCTCGTGAGCCCCGAGCGGGTGCTCTATTCCGGCGAGGCCGACATGGTCGTCGCCCGGACGACCGACGGTGAACTGGCGTTCCTTCCGGGGCACGCGCCGTTCCTCGGCGCACTCGCCATCGCGAAGGTTCGCGTCATCCTCACGGGCGGCGGCGAAGAGGTGGCGGCGGTGCACGGCGGATTCGTCGAGGTTCGCGACAACAAGGTCACGATCCTCTCCGATGTCGCGGAACTCCAGAGTCAGATCGACGTCGAGCGGGCCCGCAAGGCCCAGCATGACGCCGAGGAACGCGCGCGCACAGAGACCGATGCCGAGGTGCAGGCCGCGCTCGCTCGGGCCACCGTGCGTATCGACGTGGCCGGCCTGTAACCGCGCTGGGCCGATTCGTCAGGGCCGGATGAGAAATGGCCGGATCGCGCTACGCCGACGTGGTCACGCCGTACACCTCGGTAGCGGCCGAACGTCCCCGCAGGTGCTCTCGCCCCACCGCCACGAGGCCCGATGGGTCCGAGAGCGCCCCCACCGTCGCACCCGAAATGAGGATGGCGACCCCGCGAGTGCGCGTCAGTTCCTGCAGCCGTTCGGCCTCGTTCACGGCGTCGCCGATGACGGTGTACTCGAACCGCTCGGCGGCGCCGACGTTTCCGGCGAGGACTCGCCCCGTCGACAGGCCGATGCCGTACGGCACGTCGAGCCGATCGAGGTGCTTGCCGATCGCCTTCGCCGCTTCAACCGCGTGGACGGCGTGGTCGGGATCGTCGAGCGGCGCACCGAAGATGGCCAGCGCGGCGTCGCCCAGGAACTTGTTGACAAATCCACCCCGTTGATCGACCTCGGCCACGGCGACGGAAAACACCCGGTTGAGGAGCTCGACCACCTCCTCGGGTCGTCGCTCCTCGGTGAGCGTGGTGAACCCGGCCAGGTCGAGGAAGAGGACGCTGGCGATCCGCCGCTCACCGCCCATGGTGACGCCCTCGGACGCCAGCAACCGCTCGGCGACGGCGGGGCCGACGTTGCGGCCGAAGAGGTCTTCGACGCGTTGGCGCTCGCGCAGGCCGTCGACCATGGCGTTGAAGGCCATGGCGAGCTCGCCAAACTCGTCGGCGGACTCCACGGGTACCGCGACCGAGAGGTCCCCGAGACGGACCCGGTCGGCCGCGGTCTGGATCAGCTCGAGGGGGCGGATGATGCTCTGGCGGATGGCGAGCGTCAGGTAGAGGCTGGCGGCGAGGCTGACGGTGACGAGAAACCACACGATCGCCTCGAGTTGGCCGACGCCGCCAGGGGTGTTGAGCCGCTCGGTCACGACGCCGCCGATGATGGCGAGAGGCACGGCGGTGCCGAGCGAGAACATGACGAGCAGGCGCCGCCGGACGCGCGTTGACGGCACGTCGAGGCGGGTGGGGTCCTCGCCCGCGAAGAACCGGCTGTACCACGGCCCGAGGATGCGTTGGTCGGCCAGGAACGAGAGGGTCGAGACCACGACGCCCGCGACGCCGATGCCGGCCAAGGTGCGGACGAACTCTCGGGTTCGGTCCTCGACGTCCACGAGGGCGTCGATGACGGCGAGGCTGAAGGCCGCCGTCGTCCAGAGCGCGAGCAGCATCAGCGCTTGAAGGCCCGGGTGAGCGAGGACGCGGCGCTGCACGGTCGGGGGAGCCGGCACCCCCGCTTCGCCGCCGCGAAGCCACTCGGCGAGTGGAGCGACGAGCCGATGGGATCCCCAGAGGCCGGCGAGCCACACCACCACGACGACGAGGAGGGCGAACAGCCCGCCGGCGACGTCCCCGGTGTCCTGGGGGGCTGGTGGGTCGAAGAGCACGCTGCCCACCACGAGGACGGCGCCGCCGGCGAGATTGGTGACGCCAACCTCGAGGCGGAGCCGCTTGACGAAATGGCGAACCTCGGCTTCGGTCGCAGGCGGGGTCGACGGCGGCGGACTCGGAGTCATCGGTCGTCCACGGTTTCCATGGTCATCCAGTCCCATTCTCACCCAGGGGCGCGTGTCATTTCGGGACGGCGGTGGTCTACCCTCTCGTGAATGCGCCGAGCCCTCCTTCTCGGAGCGCTCGTGACGATCAACCTGGCTGGAGCCACGACGTACGTCATTCTCGAACGCGGCGACGACTCCGCCGCGGCCGTCTCGGCGGTTGCGAGGACCTCTACGAGTTCCACCACCACGACGTCAACGAGTACTCCGACGACGACCACGACGATTCCGCCGACCACGACGACCCTCGCCCCGGTCGCGCCGGTCAGCCGCGCCGACGTCTTCACGGGGTACGGCGCGTGGATCGACGTTTTCGACTTCAGCCCGGGGTACATGCAAGAGGGCGAGCCAACGCCCGTCATCACTCCCGACACCCTGGACGTGATGGCGGCGGAAGGCGTGCGGACGCTGTACATCCAGGCGTCGCGCGACGACCCGCGTACGCCGGGCGACATCGAGTCGCCGGAGACGGTCGCCCGCTTCCTCGTGAAGGCGCATTCGCTCGGCATGCGCGTCGTGGCCTGGTACCTCCCCAAGAATTACGACGACGGCGACCTCCGGCGCTTCCGCGCCATCCGTGATTTCCGGGCCGAGGGCCAGGGATTCGACGGCATCGGCGTCGACATCGAATTCCGGGGCAACGTCACCGACGTCGCCGAGCGGAACCGCCGGCTCGTCGACATGACCCGTAGGTTGCGTGAGGAGTCGGGCGGCTACCCGATCGCGGCGATCGTCCTTCCGCCCGTCGTGACCGACATCATCAACCTCAACTTCTGGCCGTCCTTCCCGTGGCAGGAGATCAAGCCCTATTACGACGCGTGGATGCCGATGGGGTATTGGACCAATCGCAAGTCGAGCAGCGAATGGCGCGACGCCTATAAGTACACCGAGGCCAACGTCGCGATGGTGCGAGCGCACCTGGGCGACCCCGCGGCGCCGGTGCATCCGATCGGTGGTATCGGCGACGCGGCCACGGTGGCCGACTATCAAGGGTTCATGCAAGCGGTGCGAGCGACCGGCTCCATCGGCTGGTCCAACTACGACTGGCGGACGACCGCTCCCGACGCGCTGCCGACCCTCCGCGGGTGACCAACACTCCGGTGCGACGCCCGCAGTGAGAGGCCAGCGCTGATGCCCCGCGTCCGGTTGGGCGTGGCCCTCCTCGTGCCCGAGCCCGTGCGCACCGAGATTGAGGCGATGCGCCGGGCGCTCGGCGACGGCTCGCTCGACCGCGTACCCGCCCACGTCACGCTCGTCCCGCCGGTCAATGTGCACGAGCGCGACCTCGACGCTGTCTTCTCGTTGTTGCGCGACGCCGCGGCTGCGAGCGCGTCGCTCACGCTCGACCTCGGTCCGCCGACCACGTTCCTCCCCGACAACCCCGTGCTGTTCCTCGCGGTGGCGGGCGATCTCGCTGGCCTCGAACGGCTCCGCCAGGCCGTGTTCGTCCCGCCTCTCCATCGGGAACTGGCGTGGCCGTACGTCCCCCACGTGACGTTGTCCGAGCAGGACGACCCAGAGCGGGTCGCCGCCGGGGCACTGGCTCTGGCCGACTACCGCGCGTTGGTCACCATCGACCGCGTGCACCTCCTGCGGGAGGTCGATCAGCGGTGGGTGCCGTTTGCGGACGCCGCCCTTGGCGGTCGCCGGGTCGTTGCACGCGGTGGCCTCGAACTCGAGATCGTGGAGGCCGCAGGGCTTGAGCCGCCCGTGCGGCGATGGCTCGATCGGCAGTGGGCCCGGCACGGCGAGGCGGTCGGCCGAGCGTGGGACGAGCGGGGCCTCACGCTGACGGCTCGGCGCGGGGGAGTGGTGGTGGGCGCGGCGACGGGATGGACCAACGAGGGTGTCGGCCATCTGAGCGAACTCGTCGTGGATGCCGACGTGCGGGGCGAGGGGGTGGGGGCGCACCTGCTCGCCGCGTTCGAGGACGCGGCCCGGGGGTTGGGAGTGCGGTGGCTAACGCTGCGGACCGACGCGGGATCCCCGGCCGAGGGGTTCTATGCGCGTCGCGGGTGGGTGCTCACGGGGACGTTGGAGGACTGGGTCGCGGGCCGCACGATGTCGGAAATGCGCAAGGACCTGTAGTCGCCCCGCCCCCGCCCGCGCGCCCCAACTTTGTTTCCTTTCTCACGTCAGGCCGTAGTAGGGAATCACGGTTCACCAGGGCGCGAGGAACTGGTTGTGGAAAACCGCGTTGGCGACGGTCGACGGCCCGCGGTGACTGTCACACCTCGCCGCGATGCTCCCGAGCATGGACTCACGTATCTACGACATCACCCGTTGCCAGTACGGCCTGATCGCCCGCCGGCAGCTGCTCGACCTCGGCCTCACCGACCGCCAGGTCGACCATTTCCTCCAATGGGGTCACCTGATTCGGGTTCACCGGGGCGTCTACGCGCTTCCTGGCGTGCCGGTGACGTGGCATCAGCGGCTCCTCGCGGCGACCCTGGCTCTCGGCAATGGGGCCGCCGTCTCCCACCGGGCCGCAGCGGCACTCTGGCGGATCGACGGGACGGGGCGCGATCTCGTCGAAGTGTCCGGCGAGTTGCTCCAGCAGACGAGACCTGGGCACGTCATCACACACCGGAGCACCGACCTGGGGCCCGCGTACGTCACCAAACACCTAGGAATTCCGGTCACGAGGCCCGCACGCACGCTGCTCGACCTCGGCGCGGTCAGCTCACAGGCCATCGTCGACCGGGCGGTCGACGATGCGCTCGCCCGCGGCTGCGTGGAATGGGACGAACTCCTCGACGTCCTCAATGCTCTCGGTCGTCGGGGACGGCGGGGCACGGGCCGGCTCCGCCGATCGCTTGCGGAGCGGACCGGCGTTCCCTCGACGGTGCTCGAGGCCGAGTTCCAGCGACTCGTCGCCCGCCACGGCCTGCCTGAACCCATGTACCAGTACGAGATCCGAGACGAGCACGGAGTGTTCGTAGCCAAGGTCGACGCCGTCTATCTCGACGTGCGGATCGTGATCGAGCTCGACGGCGCGTCGACCCGGGTCGGTCGCAACGCGCTCTTGTACGACATCACCCGTCAGAACCGGATTGTCCAGTGCGGATTCCTGCCTCTGCGTTACGCGTGGAGGTGCCTCGTCGGCACGCCCCAGCACACGGCCCGCGAGATCCTCCGGCTCAGGGAACAGCGCGCCCGCGAACTGGGAGTCGCGACTGCGGCATAGCGTGAGAAAGGAAACAAAGTTGGGTGGGAGGGGTG
>DATDOY010000220.1:0-2097 GCA_035293045.1 Acidimicrobiia bacterium | reverse complement strand
AGTGCCTCATTCGATTCGTTCCGCCGCGTCTCGGGGACCGCGCAAGACGGTGTCTATGAGGGCGAGGTTCGGATGCCCCAGCACTCCGCCCAAGGCCTCTGGATCATCGACTCGGTCCAGTTGCGCGACGCCGTTGGCAACTCGAGGTTTCTCACCAACTCGGATCTGCAGGCTGCGGGGTTCCCCACCAGCTTCGAACAGAGCGGACCCGGCGACACGACGGCCCCCGTTCTCGCTGAGCTGAGCATCGCGCCAACGACCATCGACACGTCGACCCAATCGCGCCTGGTGATTGTTCGGGCGCGGATCACCGATGCCCTCTCCGGGAACGGCTACTCGTCGGCGAGTTTCCGGGGGCCGACGGGTCAATGGACGAGTGCCTCATTCGATTCGTTCCGCCGCGTCTCGGGGACCGCGCAAGACGGTGTCTATGAGGGCGAGGTTCGGATGCCCCAGCACTCCGCCCAAGGCCTCTGGATCATCGACTCGGTCCAGATGCGCGACGCCGTTGGCAACTCGAGGTTTCTCACCAACTCGGATCTGCAGGCTGCGGGGTTCCCCACCAGCTTCGAAGTGAGTCCGCCTCCACCGTCGCCGCCGTCCGCGCCGCGGACATTGACCGCCGCCGCGACTCCCAATGACGTCACACTTACGTGGTCGCCGCCCGCCTCGAATAACGGCGCCCCGATCAGCGGTTACAGGGTCTACCGGAACGACGCTCTCCTGGCTTCGCCGGGGTCGGACACGTTGACGTATGTCGATAGCGCCGTCGTGGTGGGCGATCTCCACACCTACGCTGTTCGGGCCGTGAATTCTTACGGCGAAGGACCGGCGAGTAATTCGGTTCAAGTCCTCATCGGCGGTTCTCCTCCCTCGGACACCACCGCGCCCGACATCAGCGAGCTGAGCTTCACCCCCTCGGTCGTCGACGCGTCGAGCGAAGCACAGCGAATCACCGTGAGGGCCCGCATCACCGACGGCGTGTCAGGACACAGGTGGGGCTCTGCCACGTTCCGTAGCCCGTCGGGGTCGGCGTCCCTTTGGGCGAGCTTCGACGACTGGTCGCGGGTGTCGGGCACCGCGCAGGATGGCGTGTACGAGTCCATCGTTCGCGTACCACAACACGCCGAGCAGGGAACGTGGACGCTCACCTCCCTCAACCTCCAGGACGCGGGGGGTAGCAGCCGTTGGCTGACGACGGCAGATCTCACGACTCGAGGTCTGCCGACGACGTTCGTGGTGGGATCGCGTCCCTCCGAGCCCCAGAACCTGGTCGCCACCCCCGGCGCCGGGGTGATCGCGCTGGGCTGGGACGCGCCCGGCTCCGACGGGGGCAGCGCCCTCACCGGCTACAAGGTCTTCGCCGACGGGGCCCTCGTCGCCACCCTCGATTCCGCCACCACCACCTACGACCACGCCGGCCTGGGCGAGGGCGAGTCCCACACCTACGCGGTGCGGGCGCTCAACGCGCTGGGCGAGGGGGCCACCTCCGCCGAGGCGAGCGCCACCACCTTCTCGCGTCCCTCCGAGCCCCAGAACCTGGTCGCCGCCCCCGGCGCCGGGGTGATTGGGGAGATCCGCCTTGAGTGGGAGAGGCCGTCGCGTGAAGGCGGGCTGCCGCTTCTCGAGTACGTCATCGCCCGAGACGGTGCGCCAATTGCAACAGTCGATGGTGACACGCTGGAGTTCACTGACGATGGGCTTACGCCGGGTACGACATATGAGTACACCGTTGCAGCGAGGAACGCGCTGGGTGACGGCGCGCCGAGTTTGCCGGCGCGCATGAAGCCGAGCCCTTGGGTTCCGGAACTCTGCTCAGTCCCAGGAACCTGTGCGGGAACCACGCTTCTGATGCGATAGGGATCGCTCTGAGCGGTGGCTAGCTCCCCACTCGGAACTGCCAGCCGTAGGTCGACGCGTCGGCGCGGGTCTGGGCCTTGGGCCAGTACACGACGCTGACGCGATGGGTGCCGGCGTCGAACACGGGGATGATCTGGTCGGCCCCCGGGCTGAAGTAGATCTGGCCCAGCGGCTCGACGATGGTGAGCTGGTCGAGGGGCACTTCGGCGCCGTCGATGATGAGCACGCCGGTGTGAT
>DATDOY010000219.1:0-7343 GCA_035293045.1 Acidimicrobiia bacterium | reverse complement strand
GGCCAGCCGTAGGCCGAGGCGAGCGGAACGTAGGCGGACGGGTCGCCGCTCCATTCCAGCGCCGCCACCTCGTCGGCGGTTCGCCGGCCCGTCAAGGACCGCAGCAGTTCGAAGGGCGAACCGGTCACGGCGAGGGTCGGCGCGTCGTCGCCCCGGGTCCACTCCCGCTCCCCCGCCACGACCTTTACCATCGGCAACCCCGCATCGAGGACCCGCTTGGTGAACGAGCGCGCGTACCAATCGAGGGCTAGATCGACCGAGTCGGTGTCGCGGGCATCGCGGTTCACGAGTCCGCCACGGATGTCGTGCTCGTGGGTCGTGAGATCACCGACGAGCGACTGCGTCACCGGCGGCGGTAGCGTCTCGAACAGCACCGCGGCCTGATCGCACAGGTCCCGCCACTCCTCGACGATCTGCTCCACCGACCGGCCGGCCCGCTTGGCGATCTGCGCTCGGGTCCACGCGTCGCTCCCGACGCCTTCGAGGTTCCCGGCCAACGAGTCGTCCATGATCCCGGTCACGTGGGCGACTGCGTCTCGCAGCGTCCAGCCGGGACACGCCGGGACCGGTGCCCCCTCGGCCCCTGCGTCGAGCGCGAGGACGAGATTGCTGATGCGGTCGCGGCCTTCGAGATAGATGCGTTGATGGTCGGTCACGGCGGGGACAGTACCGCCCGAAGGCCCGCGTCCAACTGGTCGTGCACGAACTCGAACCCCGACGCGAGCAACCGACGCGGGAGGGCGCGCTGACTCACGAGCGCGGTGTCCGCCGCCGCTTGCGACCCGAACATGGCCTTGATGGCCAGAGCCGGCACCGGCGGCAGCGCGCGCTTCCCGGTCACCGCTGAGACCGCGCCGACGAACTCCCGGTTTCGAACGGGCGCGGGGGCCGTGAGATTGACGGGACCGGCGACATCACCCTCGAGGAGATGCACGATCGCCCGCACTTCGTCGACGATCGTGATCCAGCTCATCCATTGCATGCCGGAGCCGAGGCGACCCGCGACGAACGGGCCGGGCGGCATGAACGCCTTCATCAGCCCGCCGTCGCCGGCGAGCACCAGCCCCGTGCGCAGGTTCGCGACGCGCACGCCGGCGGCGGTCGCCGGGGCCGTCGCCGCCTCCCACGCGGCGCACACGTCGGAAAGAAACCCGTCGCCCCGCCCGCTGTCCTCGGTGAGCTCCTCGTCGCCCCGCTCTCCGTAGATCCCGACCGCCGACGCGTTCAACAGGACCGCGGGAGGACGGGAAACACCGGCGATCGCCTCAGCGAGGAGCGCCGTCGTGCCCACGCGGCTCTCGAGCACCGCTCTCTTGTGCGCCTTCGTCCACCGACCCGCTCGTATGCGCTCGCCGCACAGGTTCACCACGGCGCCCACACCCTCGAGTACTCCGTCATCGATCGTGCCTGCGGCGGGATCCCACGACGCGCCGCTCCCCGCGCCCCGCCCGAGAGGGATCACGCGGTGGCCCGCCGCCTCCAAGGCGGGACGCAGCGCACGACCGATGAGTCCGCTCGCCCCGGCGACCACGACGTCCATTGGCCGAGCGTACCCACCGCGTTCCGTGACAGCATCGGGCGATGTCCGAGGTGGAGCACCGCGACGACTGGGTTCCCGCTGACCGCCCCATCGACGCCACGCCGATGCACACCACCGACTTGCCCGACACTCCCGTGCGCGACCGCACCATCCCCGCCACGTCGTGGGTCGAGGCCCCCAAGGCCGTCATCACGCTCGGCGCCGACTTCGGCTACCAGGTCGTCGCGTACAAGCGACGCATCGGCGTTTACCTCCTGTGGCGATCGGGACCGGCGAGCAGAGGCGACGCCCGCTACATGGCGATCAACGCCGGCAACCTGCGCGAGCGGTACACCTTCCGCCTGTTTCCCGACGGGAGCGGCGAGGGCGACGGGCCGAACGGCGTGACCCACGATCGCTTTCGCGCATGGAAAGAAGCGCTCCTCGCCGAGAGCAAGGAGCGCGAGGCCAAGCGAACGAAGTCGACCACCAAGAAGGATGGAACGTGAAGATCCACGACTTGCAGACGCCGGCGCTCATCGCCGACGCCGACGTCCTCGAGCACAACCTGTCAACGATGACCGACGCGCTCCCGGGGCCGCGCCTGCGTCCTCACGTGAAAGCGCACAAGACCACCGCGCTCGCCCGCCTGCAGCGTGAGAAAGGCCACACCAACTTCACCTGCGCCACCATCCGCGAAGTTGAGGGCATGGCCGCGGTCGGACTCGGCGACGACCTCTTGCTCGCCAACGAAGTGCTCGACTGCACGCGCCTCGGCGCCATCCCGAACGCTCGCGTCACGGTCGCGGTGGACTCCGAGGTCACCGTCGACGCCGCCCACGCGGGCGGGATTCGCGAAGTGCTCATCGACGTCAACGTCGGGATGCCCCGCTGCGGGTGTCCGCCCGAGCAGGCCGGGCACATCGCCGACTATGCGCGCGCCAAGGGCCTCGACGTGCGCGGCGTCATGGGCTACGAGGGGCACGTCGTCGGGGTCGAGGCGCTCGACGCGCGCGTCACGATGACCGAGGACTGCATGAAGCGGCTACTCGAAGCCCACGCCGACGTGGGCGGCGACATCGTCTCGGGCGGCGGGACCGGCACCTACGCCGTCAACAGGTGGGTCAACGAGATCCAGGCCGGCTCGTACGTCCTGCTCGACACGGCGTACGGAGCGCTCGACAACCTGCCGTTCCACGAGGGCCTGCGGGTGCTCGCGAGCGTCATCCACGTCAACGACGACTGGGCCGTGGCCGACGCCGGCCTCAAGGCGCTCGCCATGGACCACGGCAACCCCCCGATCGCCAACGGCGAGGGCTGCGACGGTGAGGTCTGGTTCTTCTCCGACGAACACGTGACCTTCGGCTTCCCGGCCGCGTCGCGACCGCAGGTCGGCGATCGGGTCCGCCTCCGGCCGTCGCACATCGATCCGACGATCGCCAAGCACGCGCAGATGCACGTCGTGCGGGGCGAGGAGGTCCTCGACACGTGGGAGGTCGACCTCCGCGGCTGGTGAGTCCCTCGAACGGTGTGCGTATGGCGTCGCGCTATGCGCGACGCCATACGCACACCCTCCCCAGACCGAGTGTGAGTGTGTGCCCGCCCATGGGCGGGCACACACTCACACTCGAGGAGGGGATACCGTTCCCGGCCATGAGCGAACTCACCAGTCTCGACGCCACTGCCCAAGCCGAGCTCGTCCGCAGCGGCGAGGTCGCCCCCATCGAGTTGGTCGACGCGTCGATCGCCGCCATCGAGAAGCTCAACCCCGAACTGAACGCGGTCATCCACGAGCGCTTCGACGCCGCCCGCGCCGACGCCGCGGGGACGCTGCCCGACGGCCCGTTCCGCGGCGTTCCCTTCGTGCACAAGGACCACGACGGCGCCAACGCCGGCATGCCCCAGCACCACGGCTGCAAGGGCCTCAAGGCCGCCTCGCTGATGGGCGACCACGATTCGAACCAGACGCGACGGTTTCGGGAGGCGGGCTTCGTCAATCTCGGCCGCACCAACTGCCCGGAGTTCGGGCTCCAGCCGACCACCGAACCCGAGGCGTACGGCCCGACGCGCAACCCGTGGGACGTGACCCGTTCGACCGGCGGGTCCAGCGGGGGTTCGGCGGCGGCGGTCGCGAGTCGCATGGTGGCGATGGCGAGCGCCGGAGATGGCGGCGGGTCGATCCGCTGGCCGGCCTCGGCGTGCGGGCTCGTGGGACTCAAGACGACCCGCGGTCGAATCTCCCTCGCCCCCGAAGGAGAGTGGTGGGGAGGTCTCGTCGTGCACGGCTTTCTCGCCCGGTCGGTCCGCGACACGGCGGCCATCCTCGACGTCGCCGCCGGGCCCGAGACCGGCGATCCATACCGCGCGCCGGCGGCCGCCCGCTCCTACCGCGAAGAGGTCGGCGCGGCACCCGGCAAACTCCGAATCGGAATGGTCGTCGACTCGCCCGGTGGGCTCGCCGAGACCACACCCGAGTCACGCGCGGCGGCCGAGAGCACGGCGGCCCTCCTCGAGTCCCTCGGCCACACGGTGGAGTTGACCGGCCCGAGCGGCATCGGCGGCGGGCCTGAGTTCGTCGAGGGCCTGCTCGGGAACTTCACCAACGTCTTCAACGCGTTCGTCGACCTCGATCTCACCCTCTGGGGGAAGGCGATCGGCAAGCCCCGCCTCGAAGAGTCGGACGTCGAGCCGGGGACGTGGGCGCTCGCCGAGAGCGGCCGACTCGTGAGCGCGGCGACGTACTACGAGTCCCTGGAAGCGCTGCGGACCTTCTCGCGCGAGATGCAGTCGTGGTGGGACGTCGACGGGTGGGACATCCTCCTCACCCCCACGAGCCCCGAAGTCCCGCCCACCCTCGGTCAGTTCGCGCCAACACCCGACAACCCGCTCGCGGGACTGTTCCGCTCGACGTCGATCGTGCTGTTCCTTGCCCCCTTCAACGTCACCGGTCAGCCCGCCATCTCCCTACCGATGCACGCCACCGACGACGGCGTGCCCATCGGCGTCCAACTCGTCGGCGGGTTCGGACGCGAGGACGTCTTGCTGCGCGTCGCCGCACAGCTCGAAGAGGCCCGCCCCTGGGCCGACCGCACGCCGCCCGTGAGTGCCTAAGAGGCTCACCCTCCCGGTCGCCGGCGCCGTCACCCTCGCGGCGTTCGCGTTGCTCGGGTGCGCACGAGACGCGCCGCCGTCGGGGGAGGTCGTGGCGACGATCCCCGTCGACCCTCACGTCGGTCCCGACCTCAAGATCGGCCCCGACGGAGACCTGTGGCTCCCGGCGAGCGACACCTTCGGTGGCAGCGAGGTTGCCTACGACGACGCGGTGAACGCGGTCGTGCGGATCGATCCCCGTCGCAAGAAGGTGGAGGCCGTCGTCGCGGTGTCGCACCCCATGAGCGCCTTGGCCATCGGCGAGGGCGCGGTCTGGGCCACCGGCACCGACTACGGACCCGACGACGCGGCGCCGCGCGGTTCGCTCGTCCGCATCGATCCGAACGGCAATCGCGTCACCGCCACCATCGACCTCGGCGACGGCTCGCCGTCGGACGTGGCGGTCGGATTCGACTCGGTCTGGGTCAGCGACAGCACGGCGGACGTCGTATACCGGGTGGACCCCGACACGGGCGCCGTGGTCACCGAGATCGCCGTCACCGGCGGACCCACGTCGCTGGCCGTGACCGCCGATGCGGTGTGGGTGACCAAGCCGGCGACCGGCCAGGTGCGGTCGATCGATCCCGACACCAACGCTCCCGGGAGGGCGATCGGCACCGGCTCGAACCCGGCGGTGCTCGAGTCGGGCGGCGCCGGTCTCTTCCTCGCCGACTACACGAGCGCCGACCTGTCGCTGCTCCGGGCCCCCGAGGGGATCGTGCGCCGCGTCGCCTTTCCCTCGGCGCCCTCGAGATTCGCCGTCGGAGACGATCTCGTCGTCGTGGTCGAGGTGGAGGAACGGGCGATGTCATCGCTCGACGGCTCCACCCGGCGCGTGCTCATCGAGGATCGCCTCTTCGTGGCGGTGGCGCTCACGCCCGACGGGCGCACCGCCTACGCCGCCGACGCCGAGGCGGGGGCGGTGGTGCAGGTCCGTCTCCCGGCCCCCTAATCGGGTAAAAGCCGCGAATCCCTCGGACTCGTCCGGGGAAGGGCAAGCGCTCTGATCGATCCTTCAGGTACGACTCCCTCGGTGCCGATGCCTCGATGGGACACCAGGAGGCACCATGAGTCAGGGACATCACGCTTCGCCGATGCGCCGTGGATTCCGCCGCCGGCCGTCGGGCCGGCAAGCAGCCGAGCGGGCACCCCGGGAGAGCACCAGGCTCGAGGTCGCCGATGGCGCACTCGTGGCCGGCGACGCCGTCCGACCCCTGCCGTCGGACGCGACCCCCGACGAGGTGCTCGACCACTACATCGCCTTCATCCGCGACATGCGGGGCGCGGCCAAGCTGGCCGACCTCCCCCTGCGCGACGCCGACCTTGACGCGCTCGCCTCGGCCCTCGGTGGCGCGCCACGCGAGATCGAGCGACGCCTCATCGAGCTCATCCAGTGCAGCCGGCGCGAGGCACGAGAACTCCGCCGGGTCATCCTGCGCCGTCAGCTCGTCATCCCCGTCGCCGGCATGGCGCTTGGGGTCGGCGGCATCGGTTCGGCGGCGGCCATGACGGATCTCACCCCGCCCGCGTCCTCGAGCCCATCGGGCAACGAGTCACACCCCGCCCGAGTGATCGAGCTCGAGTACGACGTCCCCGCCGACGACGCCGTCCCGCCGCCCGTCCTCGAAGCGCCCGCGCCCGCACCGACTCCGGCGGGCACGAACAACGCCGGCGAGCCGATCACGCGATCGGGCTCCGGTGACGACTGGGCCGAGCTCATCGCCCCGGTCACGATCACCCCCGACGACACCTCCGCGCCGTAGCGCCCCGCAGTAGCGCACTGCACCGCTGACGCTTTACCGTCACGCCCGTGACGGTGCGGATCGCGGGCGGCCAGGGTTTCTACGGCGACACACCGCGCGCGGTCGCGGGCCTCCTCGAGGACGGGGTCGACTACTTGTGTCTCGAGGCCCTCGCCGAGTTGACCCTCGCCATCCTCCAGAAGGACCGACAGCGCGATGAGTCGCTCGGGTACACGCGTGACCTCCCTTTCTACATGGGCGCCGCCCTTCCCGCCGTCGTCGACGGCCGCACGAAGGTGATCACCAACGCGGGCGGGATCAATCCGCCCGCCGCCGCCCGCGCCGCCGTCGAAACAGCGAGGGCCCTCGGACTGAGCGGGTTCAAGATCGCCACGGTCCTCGGCGACGACCTCATGCCGCACCTTGACGATCTGCGAGCCGCGGGTGTGTCGCTCGACAACATCGACACCGGGCAACCGTGGGACCAACTCCCCGACGCACCGCGGTTCGCCGCGGCATACCTCGGCGCGGCGCCGATCGTCGAGGCTCTCGCGCAGGGAGCCGACGTCGTCATCACCGGTCGCGTGGCCGACGCGTCGCTGTTTCTCGCCCCCCTCATCTACGAGCACGGGTGGGCGGTCCCTTCGGACCCAGCCTCGCTCGACGCCGACGACTGGGACCGGCTCGCGGCGGGAATCGTCGTGGGTCACCTCCTCGAGTGCTCCGGACAGACCGCGGGGGGCAACTACAGCGGGGATTGGTGGGCGCTGCCGCGTCCGTGGGATCTCCCGTATCCCATCGCTGAAGTCGACGCCGACGGCACGGCGGTGATCACCAAGCCCGCGTCCTCGGGGGGCCGCGTGAGCTTCGACACCGTCCGCCACCAGCTCCTGTACGAGGTCCACGACCCCGCCAACTACTTGAGTCCCGCC
>DATDOY010000218.1:0-19081 GCA_035293045.1 Acidimicrobiia bacterium | reverse complement strand
GTTGAGGATCTTCGGCGCGCCGTCGACGAGCGCCAGCATGAGCGCGGGGAAGTTCGACTGCATCGGCGTGTGCTTGTAGAGCTGGTTGAGCACGACCTGCGCGTTGGCGTCCTTCTTCAGTTCGACGACGAGCCGGGTGCGGCCCTGGGCCGACAGGTTGCGGATGTCGCGGATCCCCTCGATCCTTCGCTCGTCCACCAGCTCCTTGATCTTGATGCCGATCTGTTCGACCGACGTCTGGAACGGCACTTCGGTGATAGCGATGCGCATGCCCCCACGCGTGCCCTCCTCGACCTCGGCGACGGCGCGCATCTTGATGCTGCCGCGCCCGGTCTTGTACGCGTCCATGATCCCGGCGCGCCCGAGGATGCGGCCGCCGGTCGGGAAGTCGGGGCCCTGGACGAACGCCATGAGGTCGTCGACGGTGGCCTTCGGGTTATCGATCAAGTGCATCGTCGCGTCGATGATCTCACCGAGGTTGTGCGGGGGGATGTTGGTGGCCATCCCCACCGCGATGCCGCCCCCGCCATTGACCAGCAGGTTGGGAAAGCGCGCCGGAAGCATCCGGGGCTCCTGGTTCTCGCCGTCGTAGGTCTCCTCGAAGTCGACGGTGTCCTCGTCGATGCCGTCGAGCAGCACCATGGCGAGGTCGTCAAGCCGGCACTCCGTGTATCGAGCGGCCGCGGGGCGGTCGTTGGGGTCGGGCGAGCCGAAGTTCCCGTGGCCGTCGACGAGCGGGTAGCGCAGCGAGAAGTCCTGGGCCATGCGAGCCAGCGCGTCGTAAATCGACTGATCTCCGTGCGGGTGGAACGCCGCCATCGTGTTGCCGACGACGTTGGCGCACTTCTTGTGCGGGCGGTCGGGCCGCAACCCACCGCTGTACATGCTGTAGAGAATGCGGCGCTGGACCGGCTTCAGGCCGTCCCGCGCGTCGGGGAGCGCCCGCGACACGATGACCGACATCGCGTAGTCGAGGAACGAGCGCTCCATCTCCTCTTGGATGTCGACCAGCTCGACGTACTCCAGCGGGTCTTGGTGGGTGGTGTCAGACATCGAGCGCTCGATCTCCCTTGGCGTACCCGGTCATCAGATGTCGAGGAAGCGGACGTCGCCGGCGTTCTGCTGGATGAACTCGCGGCGGCGGTCGACGTCGTTCCCCATCAGCTTGGAAATGGTTTCGTCGGCGATGGCCTCGGCCTCACTGGCGTCGACCCGCAACAGCGTCCGCTGCGCGGGGTCGAAGCAGGTCTCGCGCAGCTCGTGCCAGTCCATCTCGCCGAGTCCCTTGAACCGCGCCACGTCGATCTTGCGGTTGGCGTTCTCCTTGCGGAACGCCTCGAGCGCCTTGTCGTCCTTCAGGTATTGCTTCGTGTTGCCCATCGTCACCGAGTACAGCGGCGGCTGGGCGATGTAGACGTAGCCGTCGGTGACGAGCGCCTGCATCTGGCGGAAGAAGAACGTCAGCAACAGCGTGCGGATGTGGGCCCCGTCGACGTCGGCGTCGGCGAGGATGATCACCTTGTGGTAGCGGATGTTCTCGACCTCGAACTCCGCCCCCACTCCGGCGCCGACGGCCGTGATGAGCGCTTGGACCTCTTCGTTCTTCAGCATCTTGTCGATGCGGGCGCGCTCGACGTTGAGGATCTTGCCCCGGATCGGGAGGATGGCCTGGACGGCCGGGTCGCGCGCTTGCTTCGCCGACCCGCCGGCGGAGTCGCCCTCCACGATGAGCAGCTCACACTCCTCCGGATTGCGCGAAGAGCAGTCGGCGAGCTTGCCGGGCATCCCGGCCGAGTCGAGCATGCTCTGGCGCCTCGTGAGGTCGCGCGCCTGGCGGGCGGCCATCCGCGCCCGCGCCGCCTGCATGGCCTTGGCCACGATCTGGCGCCCCTCGGGCGGGTGCTCCTCGAGCCAGTCGGCGAACTTCTCGTTGGTGACCTTCTCGACGAGGGACCGCATCTCGGTGTTGCCGAGCTTGGTCTTGGTCTGGCCCTCGAATTGCGGGTTCTTCAGCTTCACCGAGAGGATCGCCGTCAAGCCCTCGCGGATGTCCTCGCCGAGGAGGGCGCCGTCCTTCTCCTTCAGGAGCTCGCGGCGCTTCGCGTAGCGGTTCACCACGTTGGTGATCGCCTTCTTGAAGCCCTCCTCGTGCATCCCGCCCTCGGTGGTGGCGATGGTGTTGGCGAACGAGTGGATGCCCTCGTGGTAGCCGGTGTTCCACTGCATGGCGATCTCGACGATGCCCTCGGGCGCCTCCGACTCGAACGACGCCACGCGCTTGTGGAGCGGCTCTTTCGAGGTGTTGAGGTGCTTCACGAAGTCGACGATGCCGCCGGTGTACTTGAACTTCTGCTCCTTGAAATTGGCGTCGGCGTCGTCGCGCTCGTCGCGCAGCACGATCTCGAGGCCCTTGTTGAGGAACGCCATCTCCCGCATGCGTTCCGAGAGCGTCTGGATGCGGAACTCGGTCTCCTCGAAGATCGTGGGGTCAGGCCAGAAGCTGACGGTGGTGCCGGTCTTGTTGGACGGCCCGACCTTCTTCAGCTTGGCCTTGGGCTTGCCGCCGTTTTCGTAGGTCATCGTCCACTTGGCGCCGTCGCGGTGGATCTCGAGGTCGAGACGCTTCGACAGCGCGTTGACGACCGACACACCGACGCCGTGGAGACCGCCCGAGATCTTGTAGCCCTCGCCGCCGAACTTCCCGCCGGCGTGGAGCATCGTCATGACGACTTCGGCCGCCGACAGGTTCTTGAACTCCGGGTGCTTGCCGGTCGGGATACCTCGGCCGTTGTCCTCCACCCGGCAGCTGCCGTCCTTTTGGATCGACACCTTGATGCGGTCGCAGAAGCCGGCGAGGGCCTCGTCGACCGAGTTGTCGACCACCTCGTAGACGAGGTGATGGAGGCCGGACAGGCCGGTGGAACCGATGTACATACCGGGCCGCTCGCGAACCGGTTCAAGCCCCTTGAGGACGGTGATGTCCTTTGCCGCGTACGCCATTTCTTCTCCCGGCGGCCCCGCCGCCTCCTCCATAGCGTGGGGCCCCAGCCCCACGCGTGGCCGTGGGCGCGAATACCCCTTTTCCTGACGTTCTGGTCAGCTCACGGAGGGGGTCGCGTGCCCCGGTCGCGGCACCCCTCGACTTTGGTGGTTCTGGGCGGTCACCGGGTTGTCACGACGGGACAAAAGTGCTGGTCAGCGCCCTGAAACACGATGCGTTCATGGTACCAGATGAGGCCCGGATTTTCGGGCACCTGAGCGGCGCGCGACGCCCCAATTTCAGCCGTCCCGCGGGCCCGTCCGTGGCCGCGCCACCACGACCCGGATTTCGGCGACCACGGGGCCTCCTGCGGCCTCGTTGAGCGAGGCGACGATGGCCGGCCCGAGGTAGCGCACGTGGGTGGCCCAGGCCGGGTCGTCGACCTCCACGGTGAGTACGCCGTCGACGAGTTGGCGGGGCAGCGCGTGGGCGGCGACCTCCTCCCCTGCCGCTTCGTTCCAACCGTCATGGACGCTGATCGCGGGCCGGTGCTCCTCGAGCCCGAGATCGGCGGCGAGGCGCTCGATCGCTTCGCCGACCGTCCTCATCGGGCGCTCGTCGCCCTTCACGACACCTCCACTCCGGAACCGGTCACCGTCCACGTGAGATCGATGGGGAGTTCGGCCGGCAGCACTGAGGCCGTGGTGACGAGCGCCTGGCCTTCCGGGAGATGCGCCACGAGGGCTTCGCCGCGTCCGGGGTCGAGCTCGCTGAACACGTCGTCGAGCAGCAGGACGGGAGGTTCCCCGACTGCGTCGGTCACGACGTGGTGGCCGGCGAGACGGAGTGCGAGTGCCAGCGAGCGCTGCTCGCCTTGGGACGCGTGGGTGCGGGCGTCGAGTCCGCCGATGGTGAGGCGCCACTCGTCGCGGTGGGGACCCACCAGGGTGAGCCCGCGGTCGAACTCCCGGCGTCGCTCTCGGCCCAGCGCGGCGACGAGGTGTTCGGCGACCTCGCCCGGGTCGACCGGGCCTTCGGCCCAGGGCGGCTCGTAGAACCCGGCGACGTCGTGGGCCACCGAGCCCTGGGCTCGGGTCCCCTGGGCCAGGGAGGCGTAAGCCTTGGCCAGCGGCCCGTGGAGACGCTCTAGGAGGGTCAGGCGGGCGCTCACAACGTCGGTCCCCGTGCGCACCAACTGCTCGTCCCACACCGCGAGCGTCGTGCGGTCGTCTTCATTGCGAACTCCTGATCGCAGCAGCGCGTTGCGCTGGCGCAGCACCCGCTCGTAGTCGTGCAGCGCGGCGGCCGCCCGGGGAACCGTGGCCACCGCGAGGTCGTCGAGGTAGGTGCGCCGGCCGGCGGGGCCGCCCTTGACCAACTCGAGGTCGTCGGGTGCGAACACCGTGACGCGCAGGGTCTCTTCGAGGGCCTTGGCGCGGGCGACGGGTTGGCGGTTGACCTGGATGCGGTTCCGTCCCACCCGGGCGATCTCGGCCTCGATCAGCCGATCGCGCCCGGCGCGGACCGTCGCGCCCCGCACGATCGCCCGCTCGGCGCCGGTGCGCACCAACGCGGCGTCGGGAGCGCCCCGAAACGATCGGGTCGTGGCCAACCAGCCGATTCCTTCGAGGAGGCTGGTCTTGCCGAGCCCGTTGTCGCCCACGACCGCGGTCAGCCCCTCGCTCGGGACGACCTCGGCCGACGCGTGACAACGAAAGTCGGTGAGCCAGAGGCGCGTGAGCCGCACCCGGGGCCCCTAGCTCGCGCTCAGGAAACGCGGACGGGCATCAGGAGGTAGAGGAAATCTCCCCCCTCGATGCCGCGCAGCGTGGCGGGCTTCAGTGGGTCGAGGGTCTCGAGCACCATTTCGTCGCCGGTCACGACGCCCGCCCCGTCGAGGAGGAACTCCGGGTTGAAGGCGACGGTCATCTCCTCGCCCTCGTACTTCGCCTCGATCAACTCGTGGGCCTCGCCGACGTCTTGGGCCTGGGCGGTGAGTTCGACCTTCGACGACGAGAGCGACAAGCGGACCGGCGCACCCTCCCGGCCCTGGGCCACGAGCCGCACCCGACGCACCGCCTCGATGAAGGGCTCCCGCTCGACGGTGAGCTTGTTCGGGTAGTCGTTGGGCAGCAGTTGGCGGTAGTTGGGGAACTCGCCCTCGATCAGGCGTGTGGTGATGCGGGCGGCCTCGAGGTCGAAGGTGGCTTCGCGCTCCCCGATGACCACGCTGACCTCACCCGACTCGAGCAGCCGCTGCACCTCGGACAGGGCTTTGGCCGGCACCAGCACAGAACGGTCGCCGGCGAGCATCTTCTCGCCGGGCAGGTCTCGCATCGAGAGCCGGTATGAGTCGGTCGCCACGAGGCGGAGACCCTCGTTGGTGGGCTCGAGTTGGACGCCGGTGAGGATCGGACGCGCGTCGTCGCGCGACGCGGCGGGGACCACCTGGCGCAGGGCGTCCGAAAACACGGCGCCGTCGACGACGACGGCTTCCGCCTGGGGCTCGGGAACCTGCGGAAACTCGTCGGCCGGCAACACGCGCAGGGCGAAGTCGGAGCGGCCGCTGGAAATCCGTGCTTCGTTGGCGTCGGCCTCGACGGTCACCACGCCCGGCTCGAGGGCGCGCACGATATCGCCGAACAAGCGGGCCTGGAGCACGGTCGTGCCGTCTTCGAGGGTGTCGGCCGGACCGTTCACCGAGATCGTGATCTCAAGATCGGATCCGACGAGGTGGATGGCGCCGCCTTCGGCGCGAACCAAGAGACCAGAGAGGACGGGGAGCGCGCCGGCGCGAGCAGTCACCGCTCGCTGGGCGACGCTGATGGCGTCCACGAGCGTGTCGCGCTCGCAACGAAACTTCACGGGAGCCTCCTGTTCGGCACTGTCAACAGCACGCTGTTGTCAATCATGTGCTGTGCATCTTCATATGAGTAATAAGGGCTGTGGATTGTGGATGAACCGGCGTTGGTGCTGGTCAGACCCATAACGGTTGTCCCGCCGCCGTCCACAGGCCAACACGCGATGCTTGGGTTGGGGGACGGCCATCCGATGTTCTCCACAGGTGGTACCGCGCGCTGAAGGGCTGTCCACAGGTTATCCACGGACCCAAACCGGGCGATTGAGACCAGGGGCAGCATGTCAGTGGTGAGGATCACCGTGGCGGATGCGGTTGATGAGCTCATTCACCTGCTCGAAAATCTGGCGTTGCTCCGGCATGAGGGACGAGATCTTCTCGACGGCGTGCATCACCGTGGTGTGGTCGCGGCCGCCGAACTCCTTGGCGATCTGGGGGTAGCTGTAGTCGGTCAGCTCACGGAACACGTACATGCCGATCTGGCGGGCCCGGACGAGAGGCCGCCGCCGGCTCTTGCCGATGAGCTCGTCGACCGTCCAACCGAACATCTTGGCCGTCTCCTCGATGATGAGGACGGGCGTGATGACCCGCGGCTCGGACGCGGGCAGAAGGTCGGACAACACCTCGCGGGCGACCTCTTCTGACAAGTGGGTGTTGTTGAGGCTGGCGTAGGCGGCCACGCGGATGAGCGCGCCCTCGAGCTCGCGCACGTTGTCCTTGATGTGGGTGGCGATGAACGCCAGCACTTCGCGGGGAACATGGTCGAACCGCTCGGACTCGACCTTCTTTTGGAGAATGGCGAGCCGCGTTTCGAACTCCGGCGGCTGGATGTCGGTGATGAGACCCCACTCGAACCGGCTGCGAAGCCGGTCTTCGAGGGTGGCGATCGCTTTGGGTGGCCGGTCGGAGCTGATCACGATCTGGCGATGGGCGTTGTGGAGGGAGTTGAACGTGTGGAAGAACTCCTCCTGCAGCCCCTCTTTGGACTCGAGGAACTGGATGTCGTCGATCAAGAGGACGTCGACCTCGCGGTAGCGGCGTTTGAAGTCGGCGTTGGTGTTGTTGCGGATGGCCTCGACGAACTCGTTCATGAAGGTCTCGGTGGAGACGTAGCGGACTCGAAGACCGGGGAACACCTCGAGGACGTAGTGCCCGATGGCGTGGAGGAGGTGGGTCTTGCCGAGGCCGGCCGATCCGTAGATGAACAGCGGGTTGTAGGAGCGCGCCGGCGCCTCCGCGACCGCGAGCCCGGCGGCATGGGCGAACCGGTTGGACGCGCCGATGACGAAGTGCTCGAACATGTAGCGCTCGTTGAGGGCGTCGCCTTGGATCTCGGGTCCGTGCAGGGGCCGCGGCGCCATGGCCAGTTCGAGGATGGGCCGGGTGGCCGGAGACGACTCCGGCGAGGGCTCCGGCACCGGTTCACTCAGGGTCGCCGCGGCCGGCACGACGGGGTCGAAGGGTGCGGGGTCGGTCTGGATCACGAGTTCGACCCGGATGTCGCGGCCGGTGTGTTCGTGCAGCAGATCGTGGATCAGGCCGACGTGATCGTTGAGGATCTTGTCCCGGGCGAGGCGGCTCGGCACGGCCAATACGAGCTGGTCGTTGTGCAGTTCAAAGGGCCGAACGCCCTCGAACCAGGTCTTCCAGGTGGCCTCGTTGAGGCGGGTACGAAGCAGGGCTGCCGCGGCTGTCCACAAGTCCCGGGCTTCCTGCTCGCTGGTGTTTCCCACAGGATCGTCCACAGGTGTGGATACTGCCCCCGAGCTGGCGTGACGGGGGAACCCCGGCACGGATGGCGGACGGTCTATGAGCGCGCGCGTCGTCCACGCACATTGCTGGGGAAGTGGAACACCCTGGAATAGGGGCCCCGCGGCGTACCGGTGCAAACACCGAAGCGACGTGGGTTCGCAACATAGCAGCGGCCCTCGGGGGCGACAAGGAAAAGCCCCCGAAAAATCGCGCGACGGGCCCCGCAGCTCCGCCCCGCGCGCCGGCGCGTTGCGGCCGGAGCGGATGCGCCCGTACACTCCCCCCATCGCCCAATGCTCGGGCGAGGCACGGCGTCCCCACTTCGACGCCACCGCCCCTCTGCACCGTCTTGTAGGAGGCCCTCCAGGTGGAGGCTCCGCCGCGGCGCCCGGCCCTAGGCCACAGGGCGCATTGATGACCAGGAGAACCGAAGGTGAAGCGCCCGTTCCAGCCCAACAACCGGAAGCGCAAGAAGACGCACGGCTTCCGGACCCGGATGCGAACCCAGGGCGGCCGATCCGTCCTGAAGGCCCGGCGGCGGAAGGGACGGGCGCGACTCAGCGCCTGATCTGGCGGGTGCGCGATCGCGCCACGTTTGCGGCATTTGCCGGAACCCGCCGGCACCGCCACGGTCCCCTCACGTTGACCGTGGTCGAGGCGGGTGACCCTGGCGATCCGCCTCGGGTGGCCTACCAAATCGGTCGCCGGGTTGGGGGTGCGGTGGTGCGCAATCGCGTGCGCCGGCGGCTCCGGGAAGCCGTTCGAGCCCACCGCGAACTCCTGCGCCCAGGCTTGGCCTACCTGATCGGGGCGAGCCCCGAGGCGGCGAGGGCGGACACCGAGGTCCTCAGCCGGGCGCTCGAAGCGCTCGTGGCCGGACCGAGCGGAACAGACGTGAGGACGGGTGAACGGGTGGACGGGAACGACAAGGCCGTGACGGCATGACGCCGGCGGCGCGACTGATGCGGGGGGTGCTTCGGGTGTACCAGGGATGGAGCGCCACGCGGCCCCGCCAGTGCCGCTACGACCCGTCGTGCTCGCACTACACGTACGAAGCAATCAGTACCTATGGTGCGGTTCGCGGTGCCTGGCTGGGCGCCCGCCGCATCGCCCGCTGCCGGCCCGGCGGTGGGTCCGGCTACGACCCGGTGCCGCGGCGTGAGCCCGTGACGCCGACGGAGGTTTCCGGTGTTCAATAGCCTCATCGACGCCTTCGGGACCCTGCAGGCGTTCTTCTACGGGCTGATCCCCAACTACGGCATCTCGATCGTCCTGATCACGGTGGCGATCCGCCTCCTGCTGTATCCGATGACCTCCCGGCAGGCCCGGTCGATGGCCAAGATGCAAAAGGTCCAACCGGAGATCAAAAAGCTCCAGGACAAGTACAAGAACGACCGCCAGAAGCTCAACGAAGAGATGATGGCGTTCTACAAGGAGCACCAGATCAACCCGCTCGCCGGGTGCCTGCCGCTGCTCCTGCAGTTCCCCATCTTCATCGCCCTGTTCCAGGTCCTGCGGCTCCCCGGCGGCCTCAAGCACATCCCGGTGGACAGCGAGCTGTTTCGGGCGTTTTGTGACAATGCCGAGACCGTCAAGGCGTGTCGGGAGGCGGGCGCGAAGGGCCTCACGTTCCTCGGTATGGACATGTCTCAGGCCGCCAGCCAGATGCTCTCCAAGTCGCTGCTGGACGCGATCCCCTACATCGTGCTTCTCGGGCTCGTGATCGCCAGCGGCTACTACCAGAGCCGGCAGATGACCAAACTCCAAAAGGGCCGGACGACGCCGCAGGCCCAGATGATGACCAAGATCTTCCCGGTGTTCTTCGGGGTGATCTCGTACACGCTCCCGGCCGGCGTGGTCCTCTACTTCTTCGTGAGCAACCTCTGGCAGATCGGCCAGCAGGCCGTGGTGTTCGGCAAGGAGATTGACGCCAAGTCCACGCCGAAGAAGCCCTCCGCGCTGCGAGAGCAGCTGTTCGGCGGGGCGACGCGTGGGCTCGCGGCGAAGGAGCCAACGGGTTCCGCGGTCGACACGAGCTCGCGAGAGCCCGCCCCGGACAAGGACGAGGAGGATGGGGAGCGACCCGAGAAGCCGGCGAAGGCTGAGCACCAAGCCAAGCCCGCGCCCCCCGGTCCCCCGAAGAATCGCCCGAACCGCACAAATGCCAGTAAGAAGAAAAAGCGGAAAAAGCGTCGCTAGATGGCCAGACCCTCGACGTTGTGTTGAGGGACCGAGTTTACGAAGGGTCTAAGGGATCGCGATGGAGTGGATCGAAACGACGGGCAAGACCGTCGAAGAGGCCAAGGCGCGAGCGCTCGCGGAGCTGGGCATCGAAGAGTCCGAGCTTGAGTTCGAGGTCGTGCAGGAGGCGCGTGGCGGGTTGCTGCGGCGGGCTGCCCACGTGCGGGCACGGGTCCGACCGGTTTCGCGCGAGAAGCCCGAGCGCCGGCGTCGAGGCCGCCAGCAAGGCGGCAACGGGCGCGGCGGCCAGGGACGCGGCGGCCAGGGAGGCGGGGGAGGACGTGGCGGAGACCGCGGTAACCAAGGCAGCCAGAGTGAGGGGCGCCGCGAAGGCGGCGGCCAGCGCCGAGAGCGCGGGCCACGGAATCAGGGTGAGGACCAACCAGGACGTCAGCGGGAGCCACGGCCGCCGCGGGAGCCGAGAGTGCGTGAGGAGCGAGTCATGAGCGATGTGCCGATGGAGGAGCAGGCCAAGGCGGCCGAAGAGTTCACACGGGGGCTCGTGGACGCCTTCGATCTCGAGGCCGACGTACGGGTTGAGATCGACGACGAATTCCTTCGCATCTTCGTCGATGGCGACAGCGTGGGTCCGCTCATCGGACGCGACGGCGTCACCATGGAGGCCGTTCGCGAGGTCGTGAAGACCAACCTTCAACGCCAGACCGAGGGTCATCCCGCTCGGGTCAGCATCGACATCGGCGGGTACGGCGCTCGCCGTCGTGCCGCCCTCGAGGAGTTCGCCCGCGGGCTCGCCGAGAAGGCGATCGAGACGGGCCGAGCCCAGGTGCTCGAACCGATGTCGCCGCCGGACCGCAAGATCGTGCACGACGCCGTTGGCGACATCGACGGCGTCTCGACCCTGTCGGAGGGCGAGGAGCCCCGCCGCCGCGTGGTGATCGAGCCCACCTGAGCCCGTCCGGCCCCGGATCAGCGCCCCTCCCTCGCCGCCTGCTCGAGGCGGTGCTCCAGTCGGCACGAGCGGCCGGCGCCCTCGGCCCCGGCCCGGTGGGCGCCCATCTCGACCACGCCGAGGGGCTCGCGGCCATGATCGGCGCTCCCCCGGCGCGATTTGTCGATCTGGGCAGCGGGGGTGGCGTGCCTGGCCTCGTGCTCGCCTGCCGGTGGCCGGCAGCCGAGGCGGTGCTCGTCGAGGTGATGGCCAGGCGCTGCCGGCTGCTCGAATCCGCCGTCGGTGTGCTGGGCCTGGCGAACTGCCGGGTCGTCGAGGCTCGGGCCGAGGAGGTCGGCCGAGATCCCTCGCACCGGGGGGCTTACGACCTCGTCGCCGCTCGCTCGTTCGGCCCTCCTGCGGTGACCGCCGAGTGCGCCGCTCCGTTCCTGACCATGGGTGGGCGCTTGCTGGTCGCCGAACCCCCCGAGCCCGATCCGGCGCGGTGGCCCGACGCGGGTCTGGCGCAACTCGGCCTCGGGCCCGCCGTGGCCGACCGCCGGGGCGACGTCGCCGCCGTCCTCATCACCAAGGTCGCGCCGACGGCGGACCGTTGGCCCCGCCGAACGGGGATCCCCTCCAAACGCCCCTTGTGGTGACCACCCGGAGGAACGTTCCACGGGGCACCTCACAGAGCGTGCGGATTCCACCACTTAACGTGATCGTTCCACGGGGCACTCTTGGCCGAACCCGCTAAAGGCCGTACCGCCGCTTCATTCCCAGGTAGCGGAAGTACGCCCTCTCGCTGTGTTCCTCCTTGAGATGGCGGTCAAGGATCGGGACAACGGTCTCTCGAAGGAAGTGGCCGCGAGCGAGCCAGACGTATTGCGCCCCTCGATGGACGCCGTCCCCGCGATACGGACCATACGGCCCGTAAAACTCGCCGCCGGGGAGCCGATCCATCAGCCAGTCAAAGACGTTGCGGTGGTTGATGTGCATTCGGATGGTGACCGACGCTCGGCGCTTGTCTCCGCCAAAGCAGCCGTCGCCGACCAGGACGCCGACGAAGAAGCCGGCGTCGAAGTCGGATAGGTCTGGAACTCGGTGCAGCGTCATGCAGACGCTCCTTCTCTCCTGAGGTAGATCCTGGGGGAAGGAGCTTCGATCGTACGGTCCGGGTGTGACAGAAACCTTGTGGATGGCTCAACCAGTACTTGATTGTTGGACCGGGAGCGGCGAGGATGGTGCGGCGGCCGCTCACACGGGCCCGTTTTGGCATGGGATCAGGAGAACGCGTATGAGTGACCGCGAATCCGAGCACGACGATCGAGCGGCTCGAGGGCTCCGGATCTTCGAGGCATTACGGCGAGGCCGCACCGACGATGCCTCCACCGCCACCGCCGTGCAGGATCCACCGGCGCCTCCCGGTGTGACCAGTCCGCCCTCCGAGCCGCCGGTTTCCGAGGTTGCACCCGAACCCGAACCGGAACCTGAGCCGGCGGCGGCGGCCGTCGCGGACGAGGACCACGAGGAGGAACAGGAAGACCCCGAGGAAGAGGCATCGGGCCCGCTTCTGGAGCCGGCGGCGGCGCTGCCCGGGGCCGACGTCCTCGACGCCCAACTTCAGGCACCTCCTCCGGTTGTGAACGAGCCTCCCCCCGTCGTCACGCCGCCCCCGCCGATCGAAGCGCCGCCTCGGACCGCCGTGACGGTGGCGCCCCCGTCGGCGGGTGAGGTTCAGGCTGAAGGTGTCCACGAGGAGACCGTCGAGGCGGAGGACGCCCAGGCGACGGCCGAGGAGGCGCAACCCGCGGAATCCGCTGCCGAAGCGATCCTGTCGCTCCCCCGCGTGATCGCCATCGCCAACCAAAAGGGCGGGGTGGGCAAGACGACGACGGCCGTCAACCTCAGCGCGGCCTTGACGGAGCTCGACTACCGGGTTCTCGTCATCGACCTCGACCCGCAGGGCAACGCCACGACGGGCGTCGGCGTCGACATCCGCAACCTCGACACCACCGTCTACGAAGCGCTCATGGCCGATCTGCCGCTCGAGGACTGCATCGAGCCCACCAGTGTGCGCAACCTGTTCGTCGCTCCCTCCAACATGGACCTCGCCGGCGCCGAGATCGAGTTGGTGCCGATGTTCAGCCGAGAGTTGAAGCTTCGGCGGGCGATTGACGGTGTGAAGGTCGACTACGACTTCATCCTCATCGATTGCCCCCCGTCGTTGGGGCTCTTGACGGTGAACGGCCTCGCCGCCGCCGACGACGTGATCGTCCCCATCCAATGCGAGTACTACGCCCTCGAGGGTCTTGGGCAGCTCGTCAACAACGTCAACCTGGTGCGGGCCAACCTCAACCCCGTGCTCGACATCCGGGGGATCGTGCTCACCATGTACGACGGCCGCACCAAGCTCGCCGACCAGGTGGTCGACGAGGTGCGCCGCCACTTCGGACCCAAGGTGTTCCGAACAGTGGTACCCCGCACGGTGCGCCTGTCGGAGGCGCCCTCGTTCGGGCAGCCCATCATCGTCTTCGATTCCCACTCACGCGGATCGGACGCCTATCGAGGACTGGCGCGGGAGCTGGCGGAACGAGTGGAGGGCGGGGTCGACCGCATCGCCGCCACCGACGGCACGACAGAAGTCTCAAGTAAAGATTGAGGGTTTGCGGGTGAGCACCCGGGTTCCGCTCGGGTGAACAGAGGAGGTAGCGCGTGGCCAGAGCAGGCGGCCTAGGGAAGGGTCTCGGGGCGCTCATTCCCCCGGGAGGAGACGACATCCGGGCCGGCGGGGTCGACGAGATCCCGGTGGCGTCCATCCGGGCCAACCCATTTCAGCCCCGTGAGCACTTCGACGAGGAGCAGCTGGGGGAGTTGACGGCGTCGATCCGGGAGGTCGGCGTGCTCCAGCCCATCCTGGTGCGCCCGGCGGCCGACGGCAGCTACGAGCTGATCGCGGGGGAGCGGCGCTGGCGCGCCGCCCGCCGAGCCGGCCTCCAGACCATCCCCGCCCTTGTGAAGCCGGCCGACGACGCCAGCGCGCTCGAACACGCCCTCGTGGAGAACCTGCAGCGAGCCGACCTCAACGGCCTCGAGGAGGCCGCCGCCTACCAGCAGCTCATCGAGGACTTCAACCTCACGCACGAGGAGGTGGCGACCCGGGTCGGCAAGAACCGCGTCACGATCACCAACACCCTCCGCCTCCTCCAGCTCCCCGCCTCGATCCAGCGGCTCGTGCAGGAGAACCGCCTCTCGCAGAGCCACGCCCGAGCGTTGCTCGGCACCCCCGACCGCTCGTTCCAGGAAGAGCTGGCCCAGCGCACGGTCAACGAGGGGTTGTCGGTCCGCGCCGTCGAGGACCTCGTGCGTGAACGGGAGGAGGCGGGTGCCGACCCAGCGGCCAAGAAGACCCGGTCCAGGAAGCGCCTCGCCGAGCCGGGCCTCCTCGAACTCGAGGAGCTTCTCGGCGACTACCTCGCCACCCGGGTCCGGGTGAGCGCGGGCGCTCCTCGCGGCAAGGTCGTGATCGAGTTCTCGGGCCTCGAGGACCTCGAGCGGATCTACCGGCTCATCGTCATGGCGGGCGCCGCGTAATCCAAGGCGCACCGTAGGGCTGGGCCGTCCGCGTCGGGGGCTTGCTCAGGCCGCGATCACGCGGGCGACTCGGGAAGTTCGTGGCCGGCGCGATGGATCCCGACCACGATGGCGCCGCCGACCTCCACCGCTCGATCGGAAACCGGGAGCTCGCACACCACGGCGACGGCGCGCGTTTCGCGAAGCACCGCGAACGCCTTGCCCGCCGGTTCGGGTGCGGTGGGCACCACGCCGTCGAGCGCCGCCCGGATGCACCCCGCGAGGTGGAGCCCGCGCTCGGAGCGGAAGTCGCCGCGCGCGTAGAACGCGACGGTTCCGGCCGTATCGTCCGATACGCGCAGTACGACGACCATGCTCGCCTCCCACGCGTTGGCCTCGACGGCGACCTTCGACTGGTCGTCGATCCCCGCTTCAAGGATGACGTCGGCGCCCGCGGCGCGCAGGCCCTCGGCGAGCGCCGCGGCGACCGCGCCGAGGCGGGGGTCTGCGGCCACGAAGACTCGCTCGGCGGCGAGGTCGCGGGGGTCGCGGAGCACCGCCTCGCGCTCGCGGACGGCGGCGACCGACCCTTCGGCGTCGCGGCCGAGGCGATCGAGGAGCGTGAGGGTCTCCGGCCCGCAGATGGCGTCGACGGTCGCGCCGGCATTGCGCTGGAAGTTGCGCAGGCCCTCGCTGGTCCGGGGACCAAAGATCCCGTCCTCCTTCCCCGCGTCGAAGCCGAGCGCATTGAGAAGCCGCTGGAGTTCGGCGACGTCGTCGCCCCGCATCATCGGGTCGCGTTCGCACAGCAGGCGATCGCCGAGCGCGAAACGCGTGTCTTCGAGGACGCCCCACGTCTGCGGGCCACAGATGCCGTCGGCCCGCAGGTCACGGGACGCCTGAAACGCCCGGACGGCGGCGTCGGTGGCGGCGCCAAACTCGTCGGGCTCATCCTCGGTGGTGTCGTAGCCGAGCTCGGCGAGGGCGAATCGCAACCTGCGCACCGCCGTTCCGTGCGCGCCGACGCCGATCTGAGGGCCGAGTTCGGGGGTGGAACCGCCGGTCACGTGCGTAGGTATACCCGACGGCCGCGGATTTGAAGGAGTGCCCCCGCGCGGTCAGGCGAGGACGTCGGACAGCTCTTGCAGCAGCTGTCCCTTGCCCTTGGCCCCCACCAGCCGCTTCTCGACCTCGCCGTTGTTGAAGAGGATGAGCGTGGGAATGCTGAGCACGCCGAACCGCCGAGCGGCGTCGGGGTTGTCGTCGACGTTCAGCTTGGCGATCTGGAGCTTCTCGCCCTGCTCGCTGGCGATCTCCTCGAGTACGGGGGCGATCATCTTGCATGGCCCACACCACTCGGCCCAGAAGTCGACGAGGACGGGCTTGTCGGAGCCCGAAATGGTCTCGTCGAATGTCGCGTCGCTCAGGTACACGATGCCTTGGGCCACGGCTGATCCCTTCCCGTCCTGCATGTCATGCGCCACCCGGTCGGCGGATTGTACGGGGGTGGAACCGGTGCGGCGGCACCCGGATTCCCGCCGGGCAGAGAACAGGCAATCAGACCGCGGTGCCGTGCGCCTCGATCTTGGCGATGTCGAGCTCGACGCCGAGGCCGGGCTTGTCGGGGAGGGTCACATACCCGTCCGAATCGATCGTGATGGGCTCGGTCAGCATGAAGTCGCGGGCCTCGGGCACCCAGCCTGGTGGGTCGTACGGAAACTCGAGGAACGGCGCGTTGGGCGACGCCGCCACCACCTGGAGGTTGGCGGCGAGCCCGAGACCGTGCGTCCACGTGTGAGGGGCGAACCCGACGTCGAAGGCCTCGGCCATGGCGGCGATCTTGCGGGCCGTCCAGATCCCGCCACAAAAGGTCGTGTCGGGCTGGATGAAGTCGACGCTCTGGTTGACCAACAGATCGCGGAAGCCGTGCAGGTCGGACAGCATCTCGCCGCCGGCGATGGGGGTCGTCGTGTTCGCGCGCAGGCGCGCGTACCCGGCGTAGTCGTGCTGTTCGAGCGGTTCCTCGAGCCAGGTGAGGTTGAACTCCTCGTACGCGCGCGCCGTCCGCAGCGCGCGCTTGTAGTCCCAGCGGACGTTGTCGAAGATGTCGACGCGCCATCCCTGGTTGGCGTCGACCATGATCTCCATCGAGTCGCCGACGGCCTCGCGGACGGCTCGCACGACGGCGACGTCCTCTTCGAGCGTGGGGAACCGGCAGCGCAGCTTGATGGCGGTGAAACCCTCTTCTTTCGAGCGCAGGGCGTCCTCGGCCCGCTGTTCGGGCGATCGCAGCTCGCCGGTGGACTGGTACGCCCGCACCCGGTCACTCATCCCGCCCATCATCTTCCAGATGGGCATCCCCGCCGCTTTGCCGAGGATGTCCCAGAGCGCCGGCTCGAGGTGCCACGCGCGGTACCCGACAACGCGGCTCGACGTCCGCAGGATGCGCAGGACCGCCTCGATCGAGTGCGGCTCGCGCCCGATGAGGTACGCGCGCAGGAGGTCGACGAACCCCTTGGGTTCCTCCACCACAAGCAGGCCGCCGGAGTAGCCCTCGATCCCGTCGTCGGTGACGACGCGAAACACGGCCGCCGAACAGGAGCGGGAGGGAAGCCCCGGGGTCCAGGACGGCCGGAACTCCTCGGGGAGCGGGTAATGCGACAGCCACGCATCTACGCGGTCGATCTTCATGGCTTGGTGTCCTTCCTTGGCCCGGCCGGAGGCTCAGGCCGCCGCCGTTCGCTCTTCGTGTGCCTTCGCCTCGAGCCAGCGCTCGGTGTCGATCGCCGCCTGGCAGCCCATCCCCGCCGCGGTGATGGCTTGGCGGTAGACGTGGTCGACCGCGTCGCCGCACGCGAACACGCCCTCGATGTTGGTCGCGGTCGCCGGGCTCTTGCCCTGCTGTCCCAGCGTCACGATGTACCCCTCGTCGTTGAGGTCGAGCTGGCCCGCGAAGAGGTCGGTGTTGGGGATGTGCCCGATGGCGACGAAGAGCCCCTGGAGCGAGATCTCGGAAACGGCGTCGGTCTTGAGATTGCGGACCGCGATTCCGCTCACGGTGCCCTCGCCGATCACCTCCTCGACGACGGAGTCCCAGAGGAAGGTGATGCGATCGTTGGCGAGCGCGCGCTCCTGCATGATCTTCGACGCCCGCAACTCGTCACGCCGGTGGATCACGGTGACCTTGGTGGCGAACTTGGTGAGGAACAGCGACTCTTCGAGGGCGGAGTCGCCGCCGCCCACAACGGCGATCTCCTGGTCGCGGAAGAAGAACCCGTCGCACGTGGCGCAAGTGGAGACGCCGTGGCCGATGAGGGCCTGCTCCGATTCGAGGCCGAGCATCCGGGCCCGCGCTCCCGTCGAGACGATGATCGACTTGGCGCGGTGCTCCTGATCGTCGACCCACACGCCGAACGGCCGCGACGAGAGGTCGACCCGCGTGACGTTGGCGGTGACGAACTCGGAACCGAACCGCTCGGCCTGTTCGCGGAACCGCCCCATCATGTCGGGGCCCATGATCCCCTCCGGAAAGCCCGGATAGTTCTCAACGTCGGTGGTGAGCATGAGCTGGCCGCCGGCGTCGACTCCCTCGATGACGAGGGGGTGCAGATTGGCGCGGGCGGCGTAGATGGCCGCGGTCAATCCCGAGGGTCCCGACCCGATGATGATCGTTTCACGCACGCCGTCTTGCACCCATACTCCCGACTCTCGCTGGCCTGTTCCCGCTCAGCGCCGCTTGGACCACAGGAACAGACCGCCCAACACGAAGATTCCGCCCACGATCGCGTGCGCGGCCCAGACGTCCTCGGGGATGTACACCGCGAGGATCCGGAACAGGCCGATGGCCAGCAGGGCGAAGGCGGTGCAGAAGAAGAACGCGCCGAGGAGCCCGTAGACGATCGCCCGCCCGAGTTTGCGGACGGGCTTGACCACCTTGTCCTGCGCGGTGTCGACGACGGTGTCGACCGTCTCCATCACGCGCGTGGTCCAATCGGCCATTCGTCCTCCCGCGCGGTTCGTCCCCGGTGGCTATGCCCTGCGCGGCGGCTGAGCCTACGGGAATTCGAGGGGGACTAGCCTCCCCGCGGTGTCAGTGACCCTCCGAAATTTCGTCGGCCTCGCTGCGGCCTTCGGCGTGGCCTGGTTCGGCGGGCTCATTCTCGGTGAGTATCCCTTCGACGGCGCCTTGCCGGTGTTCGGCGGGTTCCTCATGGGGGTTTCGGTCGTCGGTGCCGCCGCGTTCGTCGAGGAGGGCGAGGACCCGCCGCCGTGGGTCGTGGTCGCCTGCGCGGTTCTCGCCGTGTGGGGGATCTGGCGAGCCGCCTGGTTCGACGCCGGCGCTCAGGGCGAGCTGTTCGGACTCGTGCCCCAGAACGGCATCGGCCCCCTCCCCGGCGTGGCGACCTACGCCATGGTCGGAGCGGCCGTGGGCGCCCTCATCCGGCTCATCCCGAGGCGCCGTCGCGACCCTGCGCTCGAGGAGGAAGAGGAGTACGGGGACGAATTCGACGAGGACGACGAGCTTCGCTGAGCGACCTCGTCAGCGAAACGACTGCGCGCTCACGATCGTGCACGAGTCTCGGGCGAGAATCATCGCGAGCGTGCGTTTGTCGGGGGAGCGGAAGCCCAGCACGATGACCGGGGCGTTCTGATACGTGCCGGTGACGGCCGAGGTGAGCGTGCCCCCGCCGGTCGCGGATCCCTTCACCGTGCGGTAGCAGCGGGCAATGGCGCGGAGCTCGTCGGGCGTGGCGCTCCGGATGACGGTCTGGGGTGCCGCGCGGAGAGG
>DATDOY010000217.1:0-4232 GCA_035293045.1 Acidimicrobiia bacterium | reverse complement strand
GTCCGCTTCGGCTGCGAGGGCCGGGACGCGGCGACGATCTACTTCGATCTCAAGCAGCGGTCGCTCTACTACGAGCTGTACTTCCTCCCGATGCCGCCGCCGGCGGCGGACGGAGTGCCCAACGCGGCCTTCCTCGAGTGGCTCCTGAAACGCAACCGTTCGCTCTACACGGTGCATTTCGCGCTCGGCCCCGACGGCGACGTCTATCTGGTCGGCCGGACCCCGATCGGTGACCTCGACGAGGGCCGCCTCGATTGGATCATCGGCGAGATCTACGCGGCGACCGAGACCTGGTTCCAACCCGCCGTCCGGCTGGCGTACGGCCGCGCGTGAAGGACGCCGCCGTGCGAAATTGCCACTTGTCATCGCGACGCGCGGTCGTTAGGTTGGCCCGGTCGTCACCGAAAGGTGATGAAGCGGGTGCAGCCCGAGGGGCAGGCGGAACCGGTTCGTTCGGGGAAGTGCGGACCGAGACCAAGGGTTCCTCGGGCTTGCTCGCGTCTGGATGTCAATCCACCCACTCGGGTGGCGTGGCCGGGAGCCGGTCAGCGCGACGCCCCGGGGGCGCGCCGTGAGCCCGCCGCCGCGCGGGACCGTCGCCATCGCCTACGCGCTGTCGGCGACAGGGATTCTCGCCAACTCCATCATTCTCCCCGTCTTGCCCGACATCGCCCGCGACCTCGAGGTCTCGACCGGCCAGATCGGCCTCATCGTCGCCGCCGCGTCGTTTCCCGGGATCCTCGCGGCGCCCCTGATCGGCGTGCTCGCCGACCGGTTCGGACGCCGACCGGTCGTGGTGCCGTGCCTGGTCATCTTCGGGATCGGCGGTTTGGCCGCCGGGCTGGCGCCCTCGTTCGAGGTCATGCTCGCCCTACGGCTCGTCCAGGGTGTCGGCGCCGCGGGGTTGGTCAACCTCGCCATCGTGGTCCTCGGGGATCACTTCGAGGGCACGATGCGGGCCCGCATGATCGGCCGCAACGCCCTCGCCCTCACGATCGGACTCTCGGTGTTCCCCACCGTCGGGGGATTCATCGGCGAGCACTGGGGCTGGCGGGCGTCGTTCATCCCCTACGGCGCCTCGGTGGTGATGGCGGTGATCGCGGCGGCGGTGCTCCCGTCGACCCGACCTTCGCACGCCGTGTCGATGAGCGAGCAATTGCGCAGCGCCCGATCCTCGCTCCGTGATCCTCGCGTCTACGCGATGGCGGCGGCCGGGTTCGCCGTGTTCATCCTGGTGTTCGGGGTGGCGACCACCCTTCCCTTGCACCTCGACGAGGAGTTCGCGGCAGGCGCGCTGACGCGGGGCCTGCTGCTCGCGCTGCCCGCGGTGGGCGCCGGGATGATCTCCATCGGCATGGGAAAATTGTCGGAGCGATGGGGCGCGTGGGACATGGTGCCGCTCGGCTTCGCGCTCATCGCCGTCGCGTATGCCGGGGTGCCGATCGCTCCGGCCCTCGCGCTGGTGACCGTTCCGGCCCTGGCGTATGGCATGGGCGAGGCGTTCACGATCGTTCCGCTCCAGGACTACGCGGCGCAGATCGCCACGCCGGAACACCGGGGCGTCGTGATCGCCGTGTGGGTGGCGGCGGCCCGCGCCGGCCAGTCGGTGGGGCCGGCGGTCGCCGGGTTCACCATCTCGACGATCGGGACGGGCGGGACCTTCGTCGCCGGCACGGCGTTCGCCGCCGTGTTGACCGCCGTCTCACTCGGGACTCGGCCGGGGCTGAAAGCACGCGGGCTCGCGCCCGGCTAATGGCCCGCGTCGCCCATGGTGCCCGAGTCGCGGGCGACTACCCTCCCCCGTCGATGGCTCGACTCGCTCTCCTCGGCGGCGGACGCATGGGCGAGGCCCTGATCGGCGGCCTGATCTCGTCGGGATGGCCCGCGGGCGACCTTGCGGTGGCCGAGGTCGTCGCCGACCGCCGGGCCGAGTTGGAGCAGCGGTTCCCCGGCCTCACGGCGGTGGAGTCGCCGGCGGCCGCCGTTGCCGGAGCCGACGTCGTGGTCGTCGCCGTGAAGCCCAACGACGTCGACGCCGCGTTGCGGGCCGCCGCCGGGGCGCTCGACGCGTCGGCCCTCGTGGTCTCGATCGCCGCCGGCGTGCGCATCGCCCAACTCGAGGCGCTCGCTCCGGGGAACCCCGTGGTACGGGCGATGCCCAACACGCCGGCGCTGGTGGGAAAGGGTGCGGCCGCGATCGCACCAGGTGCGAACGCCACGGGTGCGCATCTCACCACGGCAGAGCAGATCCTCGGGGCGGTCGGCATCGTGGTGCGGCTTCCCGAGGAGCTGCTCGACGCGGTGACCGGGCTCTCGGGCTCGGGGCCTGCGTACCTCTTCTACCTCGCCGAGGCGATGGCGGAGGCCGGGCGGGCCGAGGGGCTCGACGGCGACGTGGCCGACCGCCTCGTCGTTCAGACCCTCCTCGGTGCCGCGACGCTGCTGGCCGAGAGCGGCGACCGCCCCGAGGAACTCCGCGCCGCGGTCACGTCCAAGGGAGGGACGACCGAAGCCGCCATCCGGACTCTCGACGAGGAGGGCGTCCGCAGTGCCATCGTCGCCGCCATCGCTCGCGCCACGGAGCGGTCGAAGGAACTAGGCGACGCCTGAGGCGGCAGAGGCGGCATGCACGGCGTCCTATCTGCGGCGCCGCCGTTTTCCTCACATACGCAACATTGGCCCCACGTTCACCACAGTCCGTCACTCGGCAAACACTCGACAACACAGGCCACGTCCGATAGCCTGAGCCACGGCGGAGTATGAAAGGGGCCACTACTGTGTCCAAACTGTCCGAGTCACGGTTCCTGACCGTGCAGGAGGTCGCCGACCTCATGCGCGTGTCCTCGATGACCGTCTACCGGCTCATCAAGTCGAACGAACTTCGCGCGGTGCGCGTGGGCCGTTCGTTCCGGGTGCGCGAGGAAGACGTCGACGGCTACCTGCAGCAGAGCTACACCCAGGCGGGCTAGCGCGGTCCTTTCGCACGGCGGCTCGCCGCTGTGCGACAACTAGGTCGTGCAATCACTCCCGCGGACCGGCACCCCCGTGGTGTCGTTCCTTTCCGACTACGGCCACGCCGATGAGTTCGTCGGCGTGTGTCATGCCGTCATGGCGCGCATCGAGCCATCGATCCGCGTCATTGACATCACCCACGAGATCCCGCCGCACGACGTGCGGGCCGGCGCGCTGACCCTCGCGCGGGCGGTGCAGTACCTACCCGACGGGGTCGTCCTCGCCGTGGTCGACCCAGGCGTGGGGACCGACCGGCGGGCGATCGCCGTCGAGGTCGAAGGCGGCTTTCTCGTCGGGCCCGACAACGGCCTGCTCGCTCCCGCCGTCGCCATGGTGGGCGGCGCTCGCGCCGCGGTCGAGCTGACGAGCGAAGCGCACCGCCTCCCCGCTCCGGGCCCGACCTTTGACGGGCGCGACGTGTTTGCGCCCGCGGCCGCGCATCTTGCCTCGGGGGTGCCGCTCGCCGACCTCGGCCACGCCGTCGACCCGATGTCGCTGCAGCCCGGCATTGTGCCGCTCACCCACGTGGCTGACGGCGGGGTGCAGGGCGAGGTGCTGTGGGTCGATCGCTTCGGCAACGCCCAGCTCAACATCGACCCGGCCGAGCTCTCCGGCATCGGTGCTGCACCGGGCGCGCCGCTGGAACTGCAGATCGGCGACGATCGCCGGATCGTGCGCTGGGTCCGCGCCTATGGCGAGGGCAAGGAGGGCGAGCTGGTGGTGCTCGTGGATTCGTATGGCCTGGTGAGCGTCGCCGTGACGCGTGGTTCGGCCGCCGACGACGCGGGGCTCGCCGCGACGCGATCCGTCACCCTCAGGCTGCCCGGAGACTGATCGATGCGTCGGGGCACCACCATCGCCATCGTGCTGTTGCTGCTGCTGATCTTCGGGGCGTCGTTCGTGCAGTTCGTGATCCTGTCCCGCTGATCGGGACCCCGAACCGACCCGCCTGAGGAGGTCAGAAATCGCCGGCGAGGCGGCGGATGTCTTGCTCGAGGGTTTCGAGGCCCTCGATCTTCGACACACACAGAGCGACGCCTGCGGCCTTCGCCTCGCGCTCGAGGGCGGCGTCGAGGTAGGCGGTGTAGAGGATGATCGCCTGGTCGGGGCGCTGCTCGCGGATGGCCCGGGCGGTGGCGATGCCGTCCATGTCGGGCATCTTGTAGTCGGTCACGACGACGTCGGGGTCGCACTCGGCGACCTTGGCGACGGCCTCAGCG
>DATDOY010000216.1:0-20166 GCA_035293045.1 Acidimicrobiia bacterium | reverse complement strand
GGCCGCCGCCGCCTCGACCCGGGCGGCGTCTTCGTCGCCGGAGAGCTCGGCGCCATACGAGCAGCACCCCTGGACCAGGTCGGCGGCGGGGTCGCTCAGCACCCCCTCGCAGCCGTTGCCGTAGATGCACGACCACGCGCTCAAGAGGAAGGTGACGTCGAACACCCACGTGCGCTCGAACTCCGGGTCCTCGAACGAGATCCACTCATGCGGATCCTCGAGGCGACCCGCCGCACCCCCGCCCGCCGCGCGCGCCCCGCGCGCGCCCCGCAGGTTCGACATCCGAATGGAACTCATCTCCGCCAGTTTGGTCGGCGCGCGCCGCCCGGTCGTTACCGAACGCCCACGAGTCGGTGTGAGGTGCGGTGGACGCGACGCGACGCGGCCCGGGCTCGAGGCCCGGGCCGCACGCGCCCTCTCCACGCGGTGCTCGCAGCCGCACCGCGATCGTTGCCTCACGTGGAGGGCAGGATCACAGCCCCAGTTCGCTGCGGAGGAAGGCGATCTGGCGGTCGACCGTGGCGCTGGCTCGCTCGACGATGCGTTCGGCGAGGCGGCGAGCGCGGTCCACCTCGGGACCACGACCCGACTGGTCGATGAGCAGTTGCACCGCGGCTTCGGCGTCCCGACGCAGCTTGCGAATTTCCTCGTGGGCGACCATGGTCGCGGCGTCGAGCTGGTCGAACGCCTCCTCGGTGCCGTCCTCCGCCGCCGTAAGCGCGGCGTCGATGCCAGCGTCGACCGCTGCCAGCTGTGCCGCCGCCTTCTGCTCGAGCTCGGCAAGGGCGGCCTCGATGGCGGCGGTGTCACCGGGAGTGGCGCCGCCCGGGACCATCGACGGGTCGAACGGCAGGCCCGGGACCCCAGGGACGCCCGGGACGCCCGGGTTCTGGCCGGGAAGGCCACCGGCGCCGGGCCGCGGAACGGGGAGCCCGCCCGGGAGGCCCGGGATGGCGAAGCCCTCGGGGAGCCCAGGGGTGCCGGGGAGGGTGGGGAGTTCCGGCAGCGTGGGAAGCACCGGCGGCTCGCCCTCACCGTTCGTGCGGTCGACCACTTCGTGGATGGCGTCCTGCACCGCCTGCTTGACCGGCGCGGGCACCGGCACGCGGTCGGCCACCCAGTCGATCAGGTAGTTCCCGACGTAGTCGCCGACGAGGTAGTCGGTCGCCCAGCACTCGAGCTCCGACTCGTCGGTGGCTCCGCAGACCGTGTTCTCGTAGATCCTGAAGCCGAGGCAGGAAACGACCCGGCGGTACAGGGCGTCGGCGCTCGGCTCGATGTCGCTCTCACCCCAGGCCCCGCCGCGGAGCCCGCACAACAGGTCGAGGAACCCCTCGGCGTCGGGCGTCGCTCCGGGCGGCGACGAGCCGGGGTCGATCGGCGCGTCGAACTCCACGCTCGGAATGCCGAGGTCGGTGCTCGTCGTCGCGTGAACTCCCGACTCGCTGACGTCGTGCGACTCGCACACGACCGAGCGGCCGCTGTTGACCGTGACGCCGTTGACGACGCGGGTCTCGTTGATTTCGACGCAGTTGTCGCCGGTGACGCCCGTGTCGGCGAGGGCGGGGCCGGCAAGACCGACGCTCGTGACCGCGACCGCGGTGAGGGCGATGAACGTTCGCATTGGAATGTCTCCTTGGTTGGTGCGATGGAAGGGTGTGTTCCGACCAGAGAGACGGGTCGTCGCCCCCCGGACGACGACGAAAACCTCGGCGGGGGTGAGATTTTTCGGGTCTTCGGGTTCGGGACCGGCGTCCCTCGGGGAGGGAGGTGACCGAGTTCGCGCGACCGCAGGCGTACGCTCTCCCGTGATGACGCGTCGCCGGCTGGTCGTACTCGTGGCGACCGCACTCACGAGCGCCGGGCTCATGGGCATCGCCGTCCTCCCTGGTCGGGCCGACGAACGCACGATCAACACCGTCCCCGCCGCCCTCGACGAGGCGGCCGCGGGCACGAACGCCGCGCCGACCACGACCACCACGTCGACCACCACACCCCTGCCCGCGCTCCCCGCCGGCGGTCTGAGCAGCGGTTCACGGGGTCGCGCGGTCCTCGCCCTCGAGGAGCGGCTGGTCGCCTCCCACTACGACCCCGGCGAGGTCGACGAGAAGTTCGACGGAGCGACGGCGTACGCGGTGATGGCGTTCGAGAAGGTGGCCGGCTTGCCGCCGACGGGGCGGGTCGACGCGCTCCTGTGGCAGTCGCTCGACCAGCCGCCCGAGCCGCCGCCCATGCTCCCCGAGGGTGGGCTGCGCCGGGTCGAGGTCGACAAGGTGCGCCAGCTGCTGTTCCTGTATGAGGAGGGCCTGCTCACCCTCATCTCGCACGTCTCCACCGGCTCCGAACGCGCCTACTGCGCCAACGGGGAATGCGGGGCCGCGGTTACCCCGGCCGGCTCGCACCGCTTCCTGTGGCGGGTCAGCGGCTGGCGGCAGTCCCGTCTCGGGCGTCTCTACAACCCCGTGTACTTCACGTCCCGCGGCATCGCCATCCACGGCTTCCCATCGGTGCCCACGGATCCGGCGTCGCATGGCTGCGTCCGCATCCCGATGCATACCGCGTCGTGGTTCCCGAGCCGCGTCAAGCGGGGCGATCCGGTCTACGTGTTCGACGGCGTCAAGGACGTGGTGCCCCTCGGCGCGCCCACCAAGGCCGATCGCGGCGAGGCTCCCACCGACAACCGCGCGCCGCTCCCCTCAGCCTCACGCGAGGCCTGGCTCGACGGCCAACCGCCGGCCACCACTCCGACCACCGAACCCGAGCGCGTCCCCGAGCTCGCGTAGCTCACCCTTCGCTCTTGGTTGCTCGTTCTTGGTGGCGAATTCCACGGTCCCCGTGCCTGAGGGTCGGCCAAGAAATCGGGGGGACGCGAAGAAGGCGCCCCGAGGGGCGCCTTCTTCCGACGGAGACAGTGCAGGGAGCGCTAGGGGGAGGGCTGTCGTGCACCGCCGGCGTCCGTCATCCCACTACGACGTGCCCCGCGCGCCATTCCGACGACGAAATCTTCCCGTTTTCTTGACCCGCGATCAGGCCAGAGAGGCGAGGAACGTGCGGGCGGCGGCAGCGAGCTCAGCGGGCTTCTCGAGCGGGAGCAGGTGGGCGGCGTCCTCGATGATCTCGAGGCGGGCGTCGGGCAATTCGGCCGCGTAGGTCTTGGCGTGGGCCTCGGGGACGAAGGAGTCGCGGGCGCCGCGCACGATGAGAACGGGTGAGCCGACGCGGTGGAGCCGGCCCCGCAGCTTCGGGTTGTGAAGGTACGGGTCCCAGCCGATCTTGGCCGTCGCCGACAACGACTTGTAGAGCGGCAGCACCAACTCGAGCGGGATCTCCATCTGGGCGCCGACGTCGCCCGTCCACTCCGCCATGGCGCGCATCATCTGCGCGACGGGATTCTCGGGGTCGGCGATCATGTCCTCGGCGAGCTCGGCCGGTGAACGCCCGAACATCTCCTTGATGGGCGCGTCGTCGAGATACAGCCCGACGGGGTTGACGAGGATCATCGGCCCCACGCGCTCGGGATAGCGGGTCGCCAGCTCGAGCCCCATCCACGCGCCGAGCGAGAGGCCCATCACCACCGGCTGTGCCAGGCCGAGGCGATCCCACACGTCGAGCAGGTGGAAGGCCATGTCCTCGGTGTCGTCGATGTCGCCGATCCCCTCCGACTCCCCGTATCCGGGCAGCACCGGGACGATCACGTCGTAGTCGTCGGCGAGGTCCTCGAGGGCGGCGTTGGTCGACTCGCCCCCGGCTGAGTGCAGATAGACGAGGGGGTCGCCCGATCCGCCGCGGAACATCTGGATGGCGCCCACGTGGGTCTCGAGGCGCCCTTCGGTCAGGCTCGTCGGCATCAGGCCACCCCCCGTCCCAAAGCAGGCGCCGGTGCGTCGGGTTGGAACACGGCCGCGCCCTCGGGGAACTCGGCGCGCAGCCTCGGCATGACCTGTTCCGCGAACAGCGCCAAGTTCTTGCGGGTGAGTTCCGCCGGGAGGCTGCCGAGCTGGAACAGCCCGAGCAGGTTGCCCGTGCCGAGTCGCTTGAGGTTGGCGACCAACTTGTCGTACACGGTGTCGGGCGAGCCCACGATGGCGTATTGGCCGTCCTCGATCTGGTCCCAGGTCGACAGGTTGAGCATGAACGAGCCGGCGCCCTTGAGGATGTTCTCGAGCGAGCGCACCGACGTGTAGCCGGGCGGCTGGATGGTGATCCCCGGGAGCAGCCGCTTCACGAAGTACCAGAGATGCTCCTCGTACTCCTGGCGCGCCTGTTCGTCGGTCTCGGCCACGTAGATGGGGACGAGCCAGCCCTGCTGGAGCGGGTCGGCCTCGTATCCCTCGGCTTCGCACGCGTCGCGGAACATCCGGAACATGCGCTCGAAGACGCTGATGTGGAAATAGGGGATGCCCATGTAGGCGTAGCGGTTGCGGGCCACGAACTCGACCGTCTCGACCGACCCCGCCCCCGGGATCCAGATTTCGGGGTGGGGCTGTTGGAGCGGCCGGGGCCACGGGTTCACGTATCGGATGCGGAAGTGCTTGCCGATGAACTCGAACGGCCCGGGCTCCGTCCAGGCCCGCAGGATCAGGTCGTGCGCCTCCTGGAACCGCTCGCGGGCGTCGGCGGGATTGATGGAGAACGAGTAGTACTCCGGGCCGCCGCCGACGACCATCCCGGCGATGAGCCGCCCCCCGCTGATGACGTCGATCATGGCGAACTCTTCGGCGACCCGGGTGGGCGGGTCGTAGAGGGGCAGGGCGTTCCCGACGACGGCGATCTTCACCCTCGTCGTCTGCCGCGCGAGGATCGACGCGATGAGGTTGGGCGACGGCATGTTGCCGTAGGCGTTCTGGTGGTGCTCGTTGACGCACACGCCGTCGAACCCGAGTTCCTCGGCGTAGATCAGCTCGTCGAGGTAGCGGTTGTAGAGGCCGCCGCCGACCGCCGGGTCGTAGAGCGAGTTGGGACATGTGACCCACGCCGAGCCCTCGTAGGCCGGGTCGAGGCCGATGTAGGGCATCAGGTGGAACGAGAAGAAACGCATGGTCAGGGCCCCCTGTGCGCGACGTCGCTCGGACCCGGCCGCTCGGACCGGGCGCCGAGAGCTTCCGCGTTGTTGACCGACCAGTCAAGTTGATGTCGTGCTCGGTCAGGCACGGCCGACGGTGCTCGACGGCACCCCCTCGCCCTCGAGGACCGGGCGACATACTCTGCCCGGCTATGAAGATCGACGAACTCCCTGAACTCCTCCGCGACGCGGCGACGGTCAAGCGCGTCTACGGCGACCCGTATCAGATCGACGGCGTCACGATCATCCCCGTTGCGCGCACCGGCGGCGGGGGTGGCGGAGGGGAAGGCGGCTCGTCGGAGGACGGCGGTCGCGGCCTCGGCCTCGGATTCGGCGCCACCGCCATCGGCGTCTACGTCGTGAAGGACGGCGACGTGCGGTTCGTTCCCTCGTACGACGTGAACGCCCTCGCCGCTCGCGCCGCCGCCGTCATGATCGCCGGGACCCTCGCGTGGCGGTCAGTCGCCAAGGCCCGCCAACACCGCAAGGCCAAGGTCGCACGTCGCCCGCGCATCGCCCCCGGGCTCAACATCGGGTACTCGCACGTCGAACTCGACGACTGACATGGTGTGAGTGTCTGCCCGGCGTCAGCCGGGCAGACACTCACACCATGATGGGCAGGGTGTGCGTATGGCGTCGCGCATAGCGCGACGCCATACGCACACCATCGTGGAGGGCTAGAGGCCCTGGGTCATGGGGCCTTCGACGTCCATGGCGACGCCCCGGCCCGCCTCTTGGCCCGCCCGCCGCGCTTCCTCGGCGGCGATCAGCTCGATCCCCAGCTCGGCGGCGATGCCCTCGTAACCCGTCGCTTCGAGCTCCTTCGCCAGCTCTGGCCCACCCGTCCTGACGATCCGGCCGTCCATCAGGACGTGGATGCGGTCGGCGTGCAGCTCGTCGAGCAGACGCGCGTAGTGGGTGATGGCCAGCACGCCGAGCGAACGCTCCTTGGTCAGCGCCTCAATGCGCTGGGCCACGTCGCGCAAGGCGTCGACGTCGAGACCGGAATCGATCTCGTCGAGAATCGTGATGGCGGGAGACAGCACGGCAAGCTGCACCGTTTCCAGGCGCTTCTTCTCCCCGCCCGAGAAGTCGACGTTGAGGGCGCGCCCGAGCAACTCGGGATCGAGGTGCACCTGCGCAGCCTCGGCCCGAAGCCGTTCGACGACGGTCTCGTCAACGTGCTCGCCCCTCGCCGCGAACGCCTCGGTGAGCACTTGCACGAGCCGGACCCCGGGCACTTCGGTCGGGTACTGCATCACATGGAACAGCCCCTGAGCCGCTCGCTCGTGGGTGGGCCGGCCCAGGATGCTCTCGCCGTCGAGGGTGATCTCGCCGGCGGTGACCGTGTAGGCGGGGTGGCCCATCACGACGTTGGCGAGGGTCGACTTCCCGGATCCGTTGGGACCCATGATCACGTCGACGCGACCCGACTCCACGTCGAGGTCGATGCCGCGCAGGATCTCGTGACCGTCGACCGACGCGTGCAGGCCGGCAATGCGCAGAGCGGTCATGGCAGATCGACCATCACGTCGTCGCCGTCGACCCGTACCGCGTACGTGACCGCCGGACGCGTCGCGGGCAGCGTGAGCGGCTTGCCCGTACGCAGGTCGAACGTCGACCCGTGGCGGGGGCACTCGATCTCGCAGTCGTCGGCCCACACCGGCCCTTCGGCCAGCGACGCCTCGGCGTGCGTGCACCGGTCGTCGATGGCGAACCACTCGTCGCCCGTTCCCGCGCTCGCCGCCACGCGCACGACGGCGAGGCGACAGCCGTCGAGGTCGAAGCGTCGGGCCTCTCCCGCCGGCACGTCGCCGACCCCGCACACGCGCACGACGGTCACGACGACGCCCCCCGGCGCTCGAACTTCTCCCGCACCGCCTGGCGCAGCGGCTCGGCGATCGGACCGACGGGCAGCCGCTCGAACACGTCTTCGAAGAACCCGAACACCACGAGGCGCTCGGCCACTTCGGGCGGCACGCCCCGGCTCTCGAGGTAGTAGAGCTGATCGTCGTCGACCGGCCCGATGGCGCTGGCGTGAGTGCATTGCACGTCGTTGGCGAGGATCTCGAGGTTGGGCACCGACTCGGCGTGGCTCTCGGGCGACAGCTTCAGCGTGCGGTTGGTCTGGTGGGCGTCGGCCTTCTGGGCGTCCTCGCGGAGCCGGATGAGCCCGGAGTAGACGCTGTGGGCGCGGTGCTCGACCGCTCCCTTGAACAACAGGTCGGAGTGGCTGCGGGGGGCCGAGTGGTCTTGGAGCGTGCGGAAGTCGAGCATCTGGTCCCCGTCGGCGAAGTAGACGGCGAGGAGGTTCGACGAACTTCCCTCCCCCACCGCGTGCGCCTCGCTGCGCAGGCGCGCGTATGCGCCGCCGAGCGCGATCGACGACGACGTGAGGGTCGCGTCGCGGCCGACGTGTGCGCGCTGCAGGGCGATCTCCCACGCCCGGGACCCGTGGTTTTGCACCGCGACGAAGTTGACGTGGGCGCCGTCGCCCACCACGACTTCGCTCACGCCGGAGATGAGCAATTCGCCTCCGCCCGACGACCGGTGTTCGAGCACCGTCGCCTCGGACTCGGGTTCGGCGACCACCAGGGTGTGCGGAAACACCGCGGAGCCGTCGGGGGCGTCGGCGAAATGGAACACGAGAATGGGGCGATCGAGGACGACGCCGGCCGGGACGAACACGAAGGCGCCCCCCGGGAGAAAGGCGTCGTGCAGGTCGGTGAACCAGTCCGGCGATTCGGCGGCGACGGTTCCGAGCAGGCCACGCGCCTCGTCGGCGCACGACACGGCGAGGTCGCCCAGCATCACGCCCTTGGCCGCGAATGAGTCGTCGAGTTCCCGGTGCACGACGCGGCCGTTCACGGTGACGATCAGCCCGCACCGCTCGACCATCTCCTCGTAGACCGACCGAACGGCCACGGGGACCTCGTGCTCGCCCGCCCCGCCGGGCGCCGCGAGCGGACTCCACCGGGAAGGATCGAACGCGTCGATACGCGAGTAGCGCCAGATCTCCTCGTCGGTCGTCGGCGGGGCGGCGGCGTCCAAACGGGCCGCGGCGGCGAGGCGACGTTCGACCAGCCACTCGGGACCGCCGAGGGCGCGGGCGGCGTCGGGCGTGAAGGCGTGCGTCATCGGGATACGAACGCTGGCCGGCGATCAGCCGACCGCGCCCTCCATCTCCAACTCGATGAGCCGCGACAGCTCGACGGCGTATTCCATCGGCAGGGTCTTGGTGATCGGCTCGATGAAACCGTTGACGATCATCGAGGCCGCCTCGATCTCCGAAAGGCCCCGGCTCATCAAATAGAAGAGTTGGTCCTCGCCCACCTTCGAGACCGTCGCCTCGTGCTCGATGCGGACGTCTTGCTCGGCGATCTCCTGGTAGGGGTAGGTGTCGGAGCGACTCTCCTCGTCGAGAATGAGTGCGTCGCACCGCACGTTGCTCTTCACGTTCGTCGCGCCCTCTTCCACCTTCACGAGCCCGCGATACGTCGTGCGCCCGCCCGCCTTGGAGATCGACTTCGACTCGATGATCGACGAGGTCTCCGGCGCCGCGTGCACCATCTTCGCCCCGGCGTCCTGGTGCTGCCCCTCGCCCGCGTAGGCGACCGACAACACCTCGCCGTGCGCCTTGGGTCCCATGAGGTAAACCGACGGGTACTTCATCGTCAGCTTCGAGCCGAGGTTGCCGTCGATCCACACCACCGTGGCCTCGGCCTCGGCGCGCGCCCGTTTCGTGACGAGGTTGTAGACGTTGGGCGACCAGTTCTGGATGGTCGTGTACTGCACACGGGCGCCCGGCTTGGCGATGATCTCGACCACCGCCGAGTGGAGGGAGTCGGTGCTGTAGACGGGCGCGCTGCATCCCTCGACGTAGTGCACCGAGGCGCCTTCCTCGACGACGATCAGCGTGCGCTCGAACTGCCCGGCGTTCTCGGCGTTGATACGGAAGTAGGCCTGCAGCGGCATGGGCACATGCACGCCGGCGGGCACGAATATGAAGCTGCCCCCCGACCACACGGCGGTGTTGAGCGCGGCGAACTTGTTGTCTCCGGGAGGGATGACGGTGCCGAAGTATTCCTTCACGATCTCCGGGTGCTCGCGCAGCGCGGTGTCCATGTCGGAAAAGAGGATCCCGAGGCCCTCGAGGTCTTCACGGTTGCGGTGGTAGACGACCTCGCTCTCCATCTGGGCCGTCACCCCCGCGAGGTATTTGCGCTCCGCCTCGGGGATGCCGAGTTTCTCGTAGGTGTTGCGGATGTTCTCCGGCAGCGCTTCCCAGTCCTCGACCTGATCGGTCGACGGCTTCAGGTAGTAGTAGATGTCCTGGAAGTCGAGCTGCGGCATGTTGTCGGCGAACCACGGCTTCATGGGCTTGCGGTCGAAGACCTCGAGCGAGCGCAGGCGGAACTTGCGCATCCAGTCGGGCTCGCCCTTCATCGACGAGATCTCCTCGACGACGGCCTTGTTGAGCCCCTTCTTGGGCTCGAAGGCGTACTCGATGTCGTCGTGCCAGCCGAGCTGGTACTTGCCGAGATCAACCTCTGCGCGAGCCATCAGCGGGTCCCCGTTCGCGACGTGCCGTGATGAATTTCCACTACGGCGATAGTAGCAATCCCGAGCGGTGCCTAGCCATGGGGAAGCGGGCGGGTTCCCCGCTCACAAGGAGGCCGCTCGGGCCTCGGGCGGTCCACCATCAATGTGGCTGGTGTGGTTAGTGTGACTCGTGATGAAACTACGACTGCTGCCCCGCTTCGCCCGCCGGTCGCACGGCGAGCTCCCCCAACTCGGGATCATCGACCCCGGCCCCGCCTTCCGCATCCTCGATCCCCCCGACGAGGTCGAGGCCGTCCGCCGCATCCCCCTCGGGCCATCTGACACCGCGGCCTCGGAGGTGCACGCGACGGAGGTCGCGGCTACTCCACGGCGCGCCCCCGCCCCACCCCTCGAAGCCGGGTATCGCTGGGGGATGGCCGCGGCGCGCGTCACGTGTGACGCCGCCGACCGAGAGGTCGTCGAGATCATGCCCGCCTATCCCTCGCCGGCGCCCTCGCCGACGACGAGTGCGCTGCCCGCGATCCGCTTCGAGCGCGCCGTACTCGCGGTGGCGGCACGCACGGAGGTCCTCGCGTCGGTCGTCGCCCGGCTCCACGAGCGGATCGAGGACCTCGATGATCGCTTCGTCGACGTCGTCACCCACGAGGATCTCGTGGAGATTGAATCCCGACGAGCACGCCTCGCCGCCGAGATGGCGCGGCTCTCCGTCGAACTCAAGGGCGAGATGGACCGCCGGCTCTCGGAGCTGGGCCGCGCCATGGTGGACCCTCGTCGCCGCTCGGCCAGCGTCGATCACCGCGGTCCGATGGACCTCGCCGACGCCAAGCGCGTCGAGATCCACCTCGACCGCGTGCTCTGGGACGGCGAGGCGGCCGCCGAGGCCACCTTCGACACGCGCCAGACCGCCTAGCACGCACTGGACCCACGCCGTTCGCCGCCATGAACGAGAAGCGAACGGGCGTCAGGCTTCGGTGGGGGCGGTGGTGGGTGTCGTGGTCGTGGAGTCCGACGGCTCGGTTTCCTCGTCGCCGCCGACCAGGTTGCCGATCTGTTCCAACTGCTTCTGCAGTTCCTCGAGCGACTTGCGAGCGGCCTCGAGCGCGGCGCGCAACTCCTCGTCGGTCGTCGGCGTGGGTGGCGGCGTTCCGTCGGGCAGCCCTTCCTCGGTCTCCGGGGGAGCCGCGGGTAGGCCCTCGAAGAGCTGTGCGAGGGCGCCGTCGAGAGTCTTGTCGATCACGGCGCGGCCCGCGTAGAACGCGGTGACGAACTGGAGCTGCGGGAACTGCGTCTCTCCTTCCGCTTCCACATAGAGCGGCCGGATGTAGAGGATCGAGTTGCCCATCGGGATGAGCTGCAGGCTTCCCTGAATCACCTTGGAGCCCTGTTGCCCGAGCAGTGTGATCTGACGGGAAATGTTGGGCTCGCCCTTCATCTCGGCGTTCACCTGGGTCGGACCGAAGACCTGCTCGCCACGGGGCATCACGAAGGCCTGCATCTCCCCGTAGTTCCCCGGGTCTGACTTCGCCGTCATGAAGGCCAACAGGTTGCCGAGCTCGCGCTGGCCCGGCGGCGTGAACGGCTGGATGAGCACGAACCCCTCGGCCTCGTCGCCGGGCAGCCGCATCATGAGGTAGTACGGGTCCATGCGGTTGGCCCGGGTCTCCGACACCGCGGCGCCCCCCGCGGTCGCGGTGGTGCGCGTGCCGGCGCCGGTGCCGGTGGTCTGCGACGCCGACACCGAGCCCGATCCGGGGTCGGTGGCGATCGACCAGAGATCCGAGCGGTTGTAGAACTCCCGCGCCTCGGTCATGTGATACGAGGCGAAGTGGTCGGTCTGCACCCGGAACAGGTCCTCGGGATACCGGAGGTGGGCTTGGAGATCGTCGGGCATCTTGTCGCCGTCGGTGAAGAGTTCGGGGAACGCCTTGCGGTAGGCGCGGATGAGCGGGTCCTTGTCGTCGATCACGAAGAACGTGACGGTGCCGTCATACGCGTCGACCACGCCCTTCACCGAGTTGCGCACATAGTTGAATCGCTCGTTGAGCCCGCTGGTGGCACTCAGGCGACCCGGCACGAGCGCTTGCGAGTAGGGATAGTCCTGGGTCGTCGTGTAGCCGTCGATCACCCATTTCGTTCGCCCGTCGAGGATGACCGGATAGGGGTCGGAGTCGAAGCGGAGGAACGGCGCCGCCTTCTCGACGCGGTCGCGAATGTCGCGCTCGAACAGCACCCGGCTCGCCGACGTCAGCTCGCTCGACACGAAGAAGCGGAAGTCGGCGAAGCGCAGTCCGAACGCCGCCCGCCGCAAGAAGCTGGAAATGGCGACGCCTCCGTCGCCCTCGTATCGCGTCGTGGCCTCGGTGCTCGCGCCTTCGCGCGGGTAGTCGAACTCACGCTCTTTGGTGCGCACGATCGCGTAGGTATCGGTTTCCTCGCCGAAGTAGATCTCGGGGCGCGTGATCGGGAGGACGTCGCTCTCGGGGGGGATGTCCTGGACGAGGAAATCCGGCTCGCCGTCCGGCGTCACCGAGTTGGCCGGCGAGACCACCGAGCCATACCCGTGCGTGAAGACAAGGTGACGGTTGACCCAGGTTCCCGACTGGAGCTCGCCGAGGTTGATTTCACGGGCGGACACGAGCGTCTGCACGACTCTGCCGTCGATCACGTAGCGGTCGACGTCGACGTCGGGGAAGTCGTAGAAGTTCCGGATCCGCTGGAGCTGGTCGTACGTGTCCTGCAGGAACTGCGGATCCCACAGGCGCGCGTTGTCGAGGGTGCCCTGGTTCTCCTGGACGACCTCCGCGGTGAGATCTTCTTTGTACGGGAACGCGCTGACGTCGATGTCCTCGAGGTCGAAGGCGGCGCGCGTTGCTTCGATGTTTCGCTCGATGTAGGGCGCCTCGCGCGACAGCTCGCTCGGCTCGACCTGGAATCGCTGGATCACGGCGGGGTAGATCTCCCCGATCACGAGCGAGACGAAGAAGTAGAGGCCGACGCCGAGGACTGGAAGCACCCAGCCGCGACGCCAGATGTTGACGATGAACAACATCGCCGCGACCAGCGAGATCACAACCAGCATGTTGAGGGCGGGGAGTTGAGCCTTGACGTCGGTGTAGCCGGCCCCGTGCACGGCACCCCGCGTCGAGAAGTTGAGCTCGTATCGCTCCAGGTAGTTGCCGACCGCCCGCACGATGGCGATCGCGGCGAGGAGCACCGAGAGATGGGCCTTGACCGCCGGCGTGACCTTCTCGAACGGGCTGCGGACGCGGATCCCGCCGTTGAGGTAGTGGGCGACCGCCGTGACCAGGAAGACGACGATCAGCGCGTTGAACGTCCACTCCACCATGAACGTGGTGAACGGAAGTTGGAACACGTAGAAGCCGATGTCGGTGTGGAACTGCGGGTCCTCCACGCCGAAGTCGACGCGGTTGCGGAAGAGGATCCAGTCCTGCCAGTGCGTGGCGACGGTGCTTCCGGCGATGAGGGCGAACACGGCTCCCACCCCGAGCCGGACGCGTCCGGCGTAGGGCCCGACGACCTCGCGATAGCGCTGGACGAGCTCCTCCTCGGGCCCCGCGGGCACGAACACGGGGGCGAGGCGATCGGCGATGATCAGGTTCACGACCATCAGCAGGAAGAACACGACGGTGAACACGGCGGCCGGCAACACCCGCGCCTCAAGGAGTCCCGACCACACGCCCCCGTATCCGAGCGAGTCGAACCACAGGTAGTCGGTCCACACCCGGGCCACGCCGCGGAGGCTCAACATGGCGAACAACAGCGCGACGCCGACGCTGATGAGGATGACCCGCACCCGTGGCGATGGACCCCGTCGTCGCGGCTCGAGCCGCTCTACCCGCACGGGCGGAACCTTAGGTCACCGACGCCGCTCGACTGCGTCGGCCGACGCCGCTCCGCGCGCGACGAGACCCTCGGGCGCCTTCGATCTAGACCACCTCGAGGTCGGCGGACACCTCGACCGGAAGCACGAGGCAATGGCAGCCCGGGTGGGCCGGCGGCATCAGGTGCCCGGTCGGGAACTTTCGTCCCCTCGGCGTCTGCTCCAACGAGTTGTCGGCGCAGTCGGGGCACGGCGTGGCGTCGGTCGTGACCCACCGCAACGGCATGCCGTCCGGAACGGCGTCGAAGAGGCCCCTGGCAAAGGCGGCGGCAAGGGCGTTCCGGCAGGCCGCGTCGATGCGCTGTCCCTTCCACTCTCGGTAGCGACCCCGCACCCGCTCCCCGACCTGAGACTCGTCGTTGCTCGCGGCGGCGTCACGCAGGGCATCGCCCAACTTCCCGCGCAACGGGTCCATCAGCTCGCGAGCGAGCGCAGCCGCCATCTCCTCGGCGCGCGCTCGCCGGCGGGCGCCGTCGCCGTTGATGCCCCCGGAGATCCCGAACTCCCGCGCCACGGCTTCTCCGACCACGCTCGCCTCGTTGAGGACCTCGGCGGTCGCTCCGGCGAAGGCCTCGTTCTGGTCGGCCACGCTCGGGAGCACGGCGTCCGCGCTGGGAACGCCTCGGTGTTCGCGCACTGCCTGCAGCACGACGTTTTGCTCATCGCGGACCACGCGCTTGACGCTGCGCACAAGCTCCTCGAGGAGCGGCTCGAGGGCGTCGTCGCGACGACGTCGGAGTGCCTCCTCCGGCCCCGGGAGACCGCCACGCGGCGCGATCGGGTCGTCGACGACCTCCGCGTCGGTGCGCTCGGCGTCGGCCTCGCCGACGTCCGCGCCATGCGCGTCACCCGCGGGCGTCGCCGCGGCCGCCGGCGCCGGATCGTCCGCTCCGCTCGCCCCCTCAGGCTCGGCTCCCGCGACGCTCTCGTCGGCGGCGCTGCGCTCGGCCCGAATGCGGGCGAAGATCTCGTCGACGGTCTCGAGGGCGTCATGGTGCCGCTCGGCGGCACCCTCCTCGCCGGCGGCTTCGGGGTCGACGTCGATGGGATCCGGACGAGCATCCGCACCCCGCTCATCGGGCAGCGCCTCGGCCGGGGGCGCGACGTGCGCCGCGGCCTCGGCGTTCGACCCGAGCAGGCGGACGCCCGACGGCTGGTCGACGGTGTAGCGCTCGATCGGCGCGGCCGGCTTGGGCCCAAGGCGGCGTGCGCGCTCGGGTCGCGCCGATTCGGTGACCGGAACCTCGAGTTCCCCGAGGGCGAACGAGCCCACCCGCGGTGTCGAGTCCGCGCCAGCCGCCTTGGCCGCGAGCTCGGTGGCGGCGGGTTCGCCAACCGCATTCTCTCCCGTCGAGTCGTCGATCGAGTCGTCGATCGGGTCGACGCCGTGCGCCCCCACGGCCTCGGCGTCAGGGACGCCCACCGATGGCGAAGCCGAACCCGGCTCGCCGTCGGGTCGGGTCACCGCCGGCCGCTCTTGGGCGTCGAGGGCGCCGTGGTCCGTCGGCAGCGCCGCGCTGGTGACGCGCGGTTGCTTGGCCTCCGGCACCGCCGGTCGGGCGTCGACACCCCGAAGGGATTCGGTCGCCTCGTCGAGGGTCTGTTTGACGACCTTGTACGCGTCGAGGAGTCGCTCGCGACCACCCCGCAACATTTCGAGCTGGGTTTCGAGGGCCTCGCGCCGGCGTGCCAACTCGCTGAGTATGCGATCGCGCGTCGCCTCGGCTTCGGCGACGAGTTCTCGGGCCCGGCGCCGTGCCGACTCGACCTCGGATCGCGCCTCGGCCTCGGCTTGGGCTTCCCACTGGGCGATACGCGCTTCGGCCCCCTCCTGGAGTTCGCCCGCGAGCCGCTCGGCTTCGCGCAACACTTCGGCCGCGGTGTCGTCGGCGGCGCGTGTTCGCTCCGTCGCCGCCTGCTCGGTCTGGTCGCGCAGGAGTCGGGCTTCATCGTGCGCGTCGCGCAGGAGGTCGGCGGCGCGTTCCTCGGCGCCCCGCCGGATCTCGTCAGCAGCATCCTTGGCCGATCGCAACACGCGGGCGGTCTCCTCGCCCACCGCCGACAGGAGGTCCTGTTCGGGCGCCGGCTCCGGGGTCTGGGCGAGCTGAGCCTGGAGACGATCGATCTCGGCGAACAACTCGTCCTGGCGGGTGCGCAGGGCGTCGTATTCGTCGGCGATGCGACGGAGGAAGGCACGCACGGCCGCCTCGGACACGCCGCGGAACGCCGGCGCGAACGCCTGGTTCTCGATTTCGTCCCTTGTGAGTCGCGGGGTGCTGCGGATCACACGCGGCGGAGATTCACCTTCGGCCATGGGCCAATGCTACGGGCCGATGGCGGGCCGGGCGTCGGATGCCCGCCCGCACGGGCGTCACCGGAGGTTCTGGAGAAATCGCAACTGCTCGAGGGCCTGGCTTCGCCGATGCTCGGCCATCCCGGCCGCGGTGTCGGCGTAGGCCTGCTCGACCCATTCGGCGAGGCTGAGGGGGTTGAACGGCTTGACGATGTAGTCGAAGATCCCGGCTTCCCAGCCGCGGATCTGATCTTCCTCGGCCGCGCGCGCAGTGAGGAGCACCACCGGCACGTCGGCGGTCGACTCGGCCTCGCGGATGGCGCGCAGCACGTCCCATCCGTCCACGTCCGGCATCATGAGGTCGAGGAACACGAAGTCGGGCCGGTCGCCCGCGAGGTAGTCGATCGCCTCTTGGCCGTTCGCTGCTGTCACGACGTCGTGGCCGGCGAACTCGAGGTTGACCTTGCAAAGGTCGCGGATCTCCGGCTCGTCGTCGACGATGAGAACCTTCACCGGCTCATTCTCCCACGTCGCCGGGGCCGGCGACGCCGAGCGTCACGGCTTCGAGGCGCGGGACCCATTCGTGTGACACGAACGCCCGATTTCGCGTTCACTGCACCACGCAGAGATCACCCAAGGGCAGCGAACAGTCCGGATCGGTCGGAGGCACGGGGACCGTCGGCGTGGGCCCCGGCGTCGTCGTGGTCGTGGTGCCGCCGCCGCCACCGCCGCCGCCACCGCCGCCTCCTCCGCCTCCCGACGTCGTGGGCGGGGTCGTCGACCCGCCTCCGGTCGAGGGGGGCGCGGCCACACTTCCCCCGCCTCCACCGACATCGAGCGGGGCGCGGCCGATGGCCGCGGCCAACTCGTCGACGGTGGTGCTGAGCGGGAACCCCTGATCCGCCGCCACGAGCCCCCACCGCGCTCCCGCGTCCCGGAACCCGAACACCGCGTCGTAGCGCTCCTGAAACGACCCTTGCCCCAACGTCACCAACAACAGCCCGATCAGGGTTTCCCCGGGCGACCGCCCTTCGAGGTGGGCGACGGTGAGCGGCGCGTCGTCGAGGGCGGGGAGCAGGGAGGCATACAAACCGGGAGTGATCGCCGTGGTCAGCGGCAGGTTGGACTCGAAACCCTTGGCCTTTTGCACGAGCTGGGTGTCGGCCGAAATCACCGCGCCGAGAAACGTGCGGTCCCACGGGTCGCCTTCGCTGAGGTAGAGCGGACGCACGCCCCCCGGCAGGCGCCCGAGCCCCACCACTGCGGCCTGGCGGTAGCGCTCGACGCGTAAAAGCTGCCCGGCGCTCGAAAGATCGACTCTTCCCTCGTAGACACCGGCGACCAGCGAGGCGGACCGGCGAAGCTTGGCGGCCCCGGTCCCGACCTTGACGATCGCCGAGCCGCCGTCGATCACCACCTGGTCGCCTTGGACTTGCACCAGCAGGTCGCCGCGCTCGAGACGGAGCGCCGCCCTCTGATCACCGCCGACGCGCACGTCGGATCCCGACCGCAGCTCGGCGGCGGCACCGTCGCCGAGCTCGAGAATGGCCTTGCCGGTCTGCTTGTCGTCGATCCGGATGCGGTCTCCCACCCGCACCACCATTTCTTTCTTCGCCGCCGTGAACGCCGCGCCTTGGAGGGAAACCTCGACCGCCCCTTCGGGCCGAAGGCGAGCCTCACCCGGGCCGAGCGTGGACTCCCCCCGGAGGACGATCACCGCGAGGCCCCCGGCGATCAGCGCCGCCGACGTGACCGCGGCGACGAGCGCCGACCGACGCGTCCCGAACCGACCGGCGAGCGTGCTCAGCCAGCCCGGCAGCGGTCGGTTCACCGCCGACCGCCCTTGCGGACCGGTCTGCGCTTCGACACCGGTCGGCGAGCCGCGGGCGCGGCGCGGCGCGGCGTCGCCGCCGGGCGCGACCGGCGAGCGGGCTTGTCGGACATGGGCGGGAGCGAGATCGTGAACGTGCTCCCCTCGCCCGGCGTCGACGTCGCCTCGAGCACGCCCTGATGGGCTTGCACGACGCGGTTGACGAACGAGAGCCCGAGACCCAGCCCTCCGAACTTGCGCGTCGACGAGCCGTCGAGCTGGGAGAAGTCCGAGAAGATGGCGTCGAGGTCGGCGGGCTGGATGCCGATCCCGCGGTCGGTCACGCTGACTTCGACGCGCCGCGCCGCACCGGTTCCGGAAACGCGGGTCGCGATCTCCACCTTGCCGCCATCGGGTGAGTACTTGACGGCGTTGTCGACCAGCTCGTTCATCACGCGCTCGAGCAGACGCTCGTCGGCGAGGACCTTCGGCACCCGTGCCGCGGGCTTGCACGCGAACGTGTGAGGGGTCTTAGTCGCCTTCCATCGGTCGGCCACCCGCCGGCACAGCTCGTGGACGTCGACCTCAGCCGTTTGGAGTTCGAACCTCCCCGCCTCCATCGCGGAGAAGTTGACGAGCATGTCGACGTAACGCTCGAGGCGTTCGGTGCTCTCGAGGATCGTGGTGAGAAATGCCTTTTGACGCGACTTGGGAACGTCTCGCGCCAGCATCATTTCCGTGTAGCCCTTGATCGGCGTGAGCGGAGTGCGCAGCTCGTGGCTGATGTTGGCCAGGAACTCGGACTTCATGGCCTCGACCTCGGCTTCACGCTGGATGTCGCGCATGACGTACACCCGCCCGACCAGCGTGCCGCGCTCGTCGCGGATCGGGGCGCCCGACATGGCCACGGCGAGCGGACCACGACGACGCGCCAGCGTCCCGTTCATCGACCACGGCTTGGTCAGAGAAGCGCCGAGTCGATCGGCGAGCGGCCGGCCGGTGGCGTCCGTCCCCTTGATGACGGCCTCGACCGGCTTGTCGAGCGCGCGCCCCTCGCGCACGCCGAGCAGCTGCTCGGCCGCCGCGTTGAGGGCGACGATCGTGCCGTCGGGGGCGGTCGCCACGAGCCCCTCGGCCATGCCGCCGAGGATGGCGGCGGTCTGGGCCGCCGCTTCCCGGATTTCGCGCGTCATCCGCTCGATGGATGCGGTCATCGTGTCGAACGACCCGCCGAGAGTGCCGATCTCGTCCTCGGCCTCGACCTCGGCCCGCGCGGTGAGATCGCCGGACGCGATGCGCTCCGCGGCGGTCGTGAGGCGCCGGAGCGGGGCGGCGACGCGCGCCCCCATCACCGTGGCCAGGATGAAGGCGCCCGCGGTGGCGCCGAGGGCGACGAGGAACAGCGTCCGGAACAGCGAGGTGAGCGTGGCGTCGACGAGTTCGGCGTCGTTGGCCACCGCGAAGGCGGCGACCGGCCGATCGTCGCTCGTCGTGATGGGCGCCACCGCCACGAAAGAGTCTCCCGTCGAGAGCACCGCTTCTGCCGAGAGCGGGCGGCCGACCGAGAGCACGACCCGATCGAGCTCCGTGGCAATACTGCGACCGACGACGTCGCGAATCGACGCCGCCGAGACGTCGGCCGTGGTGGCGACGACGCGATCGCGGACGAGCACCGAGAGCGCCGTGCCCCGTTCATTCTGGAGAAGTTCCCGGAGCAACCCCTGGTCGATCCTCGATCCCGTGACGGCGGCGCCGACGAGTTGCGGCGCACCCCGGGCATCGGTGACCGACACCGGGATGGCGCCCATGGCGATGAGCCCTCCGCCGACGATGTCCACGGACGCCGCCGCATTTCCGGAGATGCCGTCGCGAGCGACCTGCGTCCCCGACAGTTCGACGACCTCCGCATCGCTCGTGCCGGCCCCCACGCGCACTCCGCCTGCGGTGTCGATGAAGGCGATGAAGTCGACTTGCCGGTAGATCGAAAGGAGCGCGTTGATCGACGGCCCCATGGCGTCGTAGGAGTTGGCGCGGACCGCGGCGCGGAACGGTTCGGAACCCTGGAGGATGGTCGCCACGACGTCGGCCTGCCCCGCGGCTTCGTCGGCTTGGCGGGCGATCGAGTCGGCGCGGAAGCCGGCGAGGTCCTCGGCACGCCGCAGCGCCTCTCGCGAGATATTGCCGCTCAGGACGACCGACAGCACGGCCGACAGCACGACCACCACGACGAGGAGGAGAGCGGTCGACGCGGCGGCGATGCGGGCGGCGATGGAGCGGCGCGCCCCGAGCGCGGCCGTGGCGGCGACGGCGAGGCCACCGAGTCCGGCGAGCACGTTGGCCGTGGTCGGCTGATCGGCGGATCGGAGGAGCAATCCCGCAAGGAAGAGTGCGGTCGCGACGGCGAGACCACGCCGCGCGCTGCGGTGGGCGACGCCGGTCAGGGCGACGACGAGCAACACCACGGCGGCGAGCCGGACCATCATCAGCCACGCGGTGGTGGGATCGATCTCGACGGCGCTCCCCCGCGCCACCGCGCC
>DATDOY010000215.1:0-14915 GCA_035293045.1 Acidimicrobiia bacterium | reverse complement strand
GTTCTTCCCCACTCGGGGCGCACCCACCCGGGAGGCCAAAGAGGTGTGTCTCCGCTGCCCCGTGCGGGCCGAGTGCCTCGACGCCGCCATGACCGGGCGCGAGCGCTTCGGCATCTGGGGCGGCCTGTCGGAGCGCGAGCGTCGGCGTCTCCGTCACCACCGGGCTCTTACTGGCGCGGGGTGACGGCAGGCTGATCGCCCGAGGCTGGCCGCTAGGGCCCGTGTTGGGCCTTCAGCGGTCTTTGGCGCTCGGATCGACGAACTCCAGGGGTCAGTCGCCGTCGGCCAGGCTGACGTGGTCCTCTTGGGTCTTGATCTCCTTGCCGTTCTTCTCGAGCGCCACCACGAGTCCCTTGGTCAGAAGTTTCTTGTCGACGATCGCGCCCCGCTCGCCCTTGAAGTCGCCCTGCGTGACGATGACCTTGTCGCCCTTCTTGAACTTCGCCATCGCGGTGTCCCTCCGATCACCCGGGTGTTCCCTCGGCCTGCGTTCGCGCCTGGCAGACGCACGCCCACCCTACCGATCGGGGTGTGCCGTCGCCCCGTGGTCGCGACGGCCGGCCCGGCGGACGAGGACGACCCACCCGGCCACGAACACGACGGCGAAGCTGAACCACTGGAAGGCGTAGCCGAGGTGGGGACCGTCGCCGAGTTCGGGGGGCGGAAGAGGGGTCGGGGTGATGCCCGCCCCTTGCGCGAGCTCCGCTTCGACCCGCAAGTACCCCGGCCGCAGGTCGTACGGCAGTTGTTTGTCGATGAGAGGGACGTCGATCCGCGTGAGGTGACCGATGGTTCCCGCCGCCACGGCGTCGTCTGACGAGGGAAGGAACCGTCCGCCGGACTGGCTCTGATGGACCACCCCCTCGACGGTGACCGCGCCCCTCGGGGCGATGGCGCGCACTGGCACGCGGGCGTCGGGGTCGACGACGGGAACGAACCCGCGTTCAACGAGGACCGCCGTGCCGTCGTCGAGGAGGAGGGGTGTCACGACGTGTTGGCCGGGCGTCCCGACCAGCGATTTGGAGAGCACCAGCATTTCTCGATCGGTGTCCCAGGTTCCTTCAGCGACGGCCCGCCGGAACTCGCCGTCTTCGACGCCGTTCGAAGCCGCGGGCACCAGGTCGTCGAGCGGGGCCGGCGCATTCGCCCCCGCGGCCTCGACACGGCGGTTGAAATCTCGCCGCTGGTCGAGACGGTCGAGCTGCCAGATCCCCAGTCGCACGCATACGCCGGCCACCACGATCACGCCGATCGCCGCGGCGAGCCAACGGCCTCGGAGCGCCCACCGGGGCGGCGCGGGGATGGACACCGCTGGAGCGTACCGACCGCCGGTGTGAACGATACGGTCGCGCCGATGGGAGTGCTGTCGTGGGTGGTCGTGGGTCTCGTCGCCGGAGCGCTCGCCGGTGTGGCGACCGGAAAGCGCGTGAAGGGGTGCCTTCCGACCATCCTCATCGGTGTCCTCGGCGCGCTCCTCGGTGGGGCGGTGTTCAGCGCGGCGGGTCAGGACGGGATCAACGATTTCGGATTGTGGTCGATCTTCGTCGCGTTCATCGGCGCGTCGGTGCTGCTCCTCGTCTTCGGAGGGCGCTTCGACGAGCGCCGCCGGCGTTAGCGGTCCGGATACGACTCGGGCGGGCCGAGCACGACCACGAACTCGCTGCCGCCGCCAGGGGCCTTGCAGACCTCGATGCTCCCGCCGTGCCGCTCGGCCACGCGCTTGCACGTGGCGAGGCCGAGGCCGCTCCCCGGTGCTTCGTGCCCGGTGGTGCCCCGCTGAAACGGTTCGAAGATGGTCTCGCTCTCGGCTGGGAGGACCCCGTTGCCGTTGTCCGCCACCGTGATCTGCCAGCCCGCGTTTCGCGGGTGCGACGTGACCCGGATTTCCGGCTGCCGGTCGGAAGGCACATAGGCCAGCGCGTTGGCGATGAGGTTTTGGAACAGCTGGTACAGCAGGGTTCGGTCACCCTCGACCACGGGCAAGGGGCCGACGTCGACGACGGCAGATCGTTCGTCGAGCGCACGCCGGAGTGAATCGCACACATCGCCGACCAGCGCGGCGAGATCGACTGGCACGGCGAGAAGCGGCGACGAGCCGGCCCGGCCGTAGGCGAGGAGGGCGCTGGAGAGATGGTCGATGGTGTCGATCCCCCGGCGGACGGCGGCGAGCTGCTCGGGCGCCCCGGTGTCGACCCGGTCGCCGAGGTGGCGCTCGAGGAGTTCGAGATAGCCGCTGACCGTCTGGAGGGGCTGGCGAAGATCGTGGGCCACGCCGGAGGCGAGCAGTTGCAGCTCGTCGTAGGCGCGTTGCAGCTTGGCCGTGCGCTCGGCGACGAGGCGCTCGAGGTCTGAGACGATGCGCACGTTCTCGAGCGCGACCGCGGTGGAGTCGGCGAGGGCTTGGAGGAGCGCCACCTCATCCGGGGTCGCGCTGTGGTGGTGTGCCCAATAGTTCCCGATGGCCCCGATGGGGTCGGCCGTTCGGATGGGCACCATGGCGAGGCTCTTCACGAATGTCGGTCGATAGGCATCGTGAGGGATGCGGTCGTCGGCGTAGATATCTTCGATCACGACGCTGCGAGCGTTGAGCATCGCCCATCCGCTGATGCACGCCTCCATGGGAAACTTCTGACCGGCCCAGAGTGGCCCGATGGCGTCTTCGTCGACGTAGTAGCAGCGCCCTTCTTCGCGGAGGATGAACGTCGCGCCGTCGGCACCGGTCAGGCGCCGAGCGGCCTGGCGAACGATGCCGGTGACCTCGGACAACGAGCGCGCGGAGGCGAGGGTTCGAACGGCTTCGACGAGCAGCTCCAGTGAGGACCGATGAGCGTCGAAGGCGCGGTCGGTACCGAGCGGCGCGTATCCCATCGCGGGCGACGATACCCGGACCCGCTCCATCCTGGGCACGATTCGTCGCGATTTGGAGAGCTTGTGTCACCGATCGGGACCTGCACGCTTTGGCCCGTCATCCCGGTGGCTGCCAGGGAGCGGATAGCGTCGGCGAGCACGCGCGAATCGAAGCGGCGGACGAAGTGAGGGAGGCCCCGGTGAGCGACCTCGTGGTGCTCGAGCGCCCCACAGAGACGATCGCGTGGCTGACGCTCAATCGCCCCGAGAAGAAGAACGCGCTCTCCGTCGAACTCCGGGATCAGGGGACGGAGGTCCTCGCCGCCCTCGCGGACGACGACGCGTTGCGTTGCCTCGTCGTGACCGGCGCCGGCGACACGTTCAGCGCCGGCTTCGACCTCAAGGAGTTCGACGCCGCGGCCGGCGATCCGGCGATCTGGAACGCCCTGTGGGAGTCGTCCGACCGCTGGCACCAGGCGTGGATCGGGTTCCCGCTCCCCACGGTGGCCGCCGTCAACGGCCCAGCGCTCGCCGGCGGGTTCGACGTGGCGGTGATGTGCGACCTGCGCGTCGTGGCCGAGACGGCGTGGTTCGCCCATCCCGAGATCGGCTTCGGTGACGTGGTGTACGGGCCCCTCCACGACCTCATCGGCGGCTCCCGGGCACGCGACCTCGCCCTCACGGGCCGCCGCATGGACGCCAGCGAGGCGTTCGCGCTCGGGGTGGCCAACCGGTTGGTGCCCGCCGAACGCGTCGTCGACGAGGCTCGTGCCGTCGCCGAGGCCATCGCCGCCGCGCCGCGCGACGTGCTCATGCGCATGAAGGCCAAGATCCAACGTCGCGCCGGCGTCCTATCGGGCGCCACCCTCGAGCTGTAGCGCCGGTGGCACAACGTCCTGGGCTGCGGGACGCCGCCGCCGCCTTTCGCCATCGCGACTTCGCCATCTTCTGGACCGGCGCGGTGTTTTCCAACACCGGAACCTGGATCCAGCGGGCGACGGTGCCGTTCGTACTGTTCGAGATGACCGGCAGCGCCACGTGGGTGGGGTTCGCCGCGTTCGCTTCGCTCATCCCCGCTGTTGTGATGGGCCCGCTCGCCGGCGTCATCGCCGACCGCTACCCCCGACGGCGCGTGTTGCTCATCAGCCAGAGCGTGATGGCGCTCATCGACTTCGCCCTGTATCTCACGTTCGTCTTCGACGCCGCGTCGCCGTGGGTGCTGATCGCGTTCACGGCGTCGATCGGCGTCGTGGGCGGCCTCAACATCCCGTCGTGGCAGGCGTTCGTGAGCGAGCTGGTGCCGCGCGAGCAACTGCTCAACGCGGTGACCCTGAACTCGGCGCAGTTCAACGCGTCGTCGGCGCTCGGCCCCGCTCTGGCTGGCGTGATCCTGGCGACCTGGGGAGCGGACGCCGCCTTCTTGATCAACGCCCTGAGCTTCGGTGCGGTGATCGTCGCGCTGATGTTGGTTCGTGACAGCAGGGCGAGCGTGTCCTCGCCTCCGTCGGGGAAGGTGCTGTCGCAGTTCGCCGAGACCGTTCGGTACGTGCGAGCGCGCCCCGGCATGGCGACCTGTGTGCACCTCGTCGTGTTGCTCGGGCTTCTCGGTAGCCCCGTGTTCCAACTCATCAAAGTGTTCACCGACGAGGTGTTCCACGTCGGCCCGGTCGCGTTCGGCCTGCTCGGCGCGTCACTCGGCATTGGATCGGTGATCGGGGCTCCGATTGTCGCGGGGCCGGGAAGTGCGCTGCCGCGGAGCCGGCTGACGGGGGGTGGGATCGTCGTGTATGGCCTTTCCCTCACCGCGTTCGCCCTGGCGCCCGTCTATGGGGTCGCCCTCGTCGCCTTGCTGATCGCGGGCGGCGCGTATCTCGCGGTGGCGTCGTCGCTCAACACCACGCTGCAGACACAAGTCGACGAAGCGATCCGCGGGCGCGCCATGGGGGTGTACCTCATGTCGTTCACGCTTGCCATCCCGCTCGGCGCGCTGGCCCAGGGCTGGCTGGCCGACGTGGTCGGGCCGCGCCCGACCGTGGCCGTGGCCGGCGCGCTGTTCTCGGCGTCCGCCTTGGTCATGGGCGCGTGGGGGCGCCTGACGGCCATGGATGACGACGGGCCTCCGGCCCGGGCCGCCGCCGCCGACCCGGTGACTCCCGCCGGCCCCGCGGTCGGGGCGTAGCGGCATGCACCGCGAGGCCCTCCGGTTTCCCCGCGCGTGCATCGCCACGCCGCACTATCTGGCGTCCGCCGCGGGAGCCGAGGTGCTCGCCGAGGGTGGCAACGCGGTCGACGCCGCCGTCGCCGCCAGCCTCACGCTCGGGGTCGTCGCCCCGTTTCTGTGCGGCTACGGCGGTGACCTCTTCGCCCTGGTGTGGCACGACGGCGCTCCCCACGGGTATCTCAGCGGGGGCCGCGCCGCGTCGGGTGCCACGCTTGACGCCGTCCGGGCGCGTGTCGACGGCGACGCCATCCCCAAGCGAGGCGCTCTGTCGGTGACGGTGCCCGGCGCCGTCCGAGGGTGGTTCGACCTCCTCGATCGCTTCGGGTCCCGCCCGTTCACCGCCCTCGCCCGCCGACCCCTCGAGTACGCCCGCGATGGCGTCCCGCTGACGGCGCGCGGACGCGCCGTGTTCTCGTTTCTCGAGCCGATGTACGAAGAGTTCCGAGAGTGGCGCGCCGTCTACGCGGGCACGGCGGACCGGGGCGTGCTGTCGCAGCCCGACCTTGCCCGGACGATCGGCGCGCTCATCGCCGGGGGGCCCGAGCCGTACTACCGCGGCGTCATCGCCGAGGCGATGGCTTCGTACGTGCAGGAGCAGGGGGGCCTCCTGACCGCCGCCGATCTTGCGGGTTACGAGGGGGAGTGGGCGGCGCCCCTCTCCGCGCCGTATCGAGACGTCGAGGTCTTGGAACTTCCCCCTCCCACCCAGGGTGTGGGAGCCCTCGAGGCGCTTCGCATCGTCGACGCCCTCGGCCCGCTGCCGGAGGATGGCGTCGACCGCCAGCACCGGCTCATCGAGTCGGCCAAGTGGGCGCTGTCAGATCTGAACGCGCATGTGACGGACCCCGCGGCGATGGCGATCGATCCGCGCCAGTTGATTTCCGATGCATGGATCGCCGACCGCGCCGGGCGCGTAGATCGCGATCGCGCCGGTGCTCCCCCGCGCGGCACGCGGCTCTTCGGCGGAACGGCGTATCTGTGCGCGGCGGACGCCGACGGCACGGTGGTCAGCCTCATCCAGACCAACTTCAATGAGTTCGGCTCGGGGTTGACGGTGCCGGGGTGGGGCATCAACCTGACCAACCGAGGGAAGTCGTTCTCGCTCGACCCCGACCACGTGAACGTCGTCGGGCCAGGGAAGCGCACGCTGCACACGCTCATCCCCGCCCTCGCGCTCCGCGAGGCGAAGCCGTGGCTGGCGTTCGGCACGATGGGGAGCGACGGGCAAGTGCAGACCCATCTCCAGGTGCTCACGCGGATCGTCGATGACGGCGCCGATCTCCAGGCGGCGATCGACGCCCCGCGCTGGCGCGTCGACCCCGCCGACTGGACGATGCGCGCTGAGTCGCGGCTCAGCCCCGCCGTGGTAGCTGGCCTCGCCGCCCGCGGCCACGACATCTCGCTGGTCGGGAAGTGGTGGGACCACGCCGGGTATGTCGAGGCCCTCGCGCTCGACGCGGGCAGCTATCTGGGGGCGTCCGACCCGCGGTCGGAGGGGGCCGTCCTCGGGTTCTGACGCGCCTGGCCTCAGGGAACGCCGGGGAAGCTCACGTACTCCTCGATCAGGAGCTTGGCGAACGCGACGTCGTCGGGACGGTCGCCTTCGAGCCGGCCACGATCGCGCAAGTCGGCGTCGAGGCGATCGAGGATCAGGTCGAGGGTCACGTCGTCGGTGTGGGAGCGCCACGCGTCGCGCTCGTCTTCGTCGGCGAAGCAATACGCCTTCCACGAGATCGACAAACGGATCTCGTCGCCGTCGAAGGTGGCGACGGGAGTGTCGCCCTCGAAGACCGTCCACTTCCCGGCGCCGCCGGGTGTCCCGTCGTACACGATGCGCTGACCGCTGTCGATGACGCCGAGACGGGACTCGTCGCCCTCGACGCGATCGACGCCGTGGAAGACCGAATCGGTGTCGAGCATGACGCCCGTGTTGTGGAGGGGCGTGTACACCTCGACATCGCCGAGCGCCCCTTCGGGCCAGTAGGCGAGTGCGCCGCCGTGGCCGCCGCCGAAGTAGCAGATGCCGGTGGCGATCGGCATGCGCCACGATTCGAAGAGGCCCGAGTGTCGCATCACCACCAGCAGCCACTGGGGGGTGACCTTGCGGTTGGCGCCGCGGAATTCGGGAACGTCGGTGTGCACCGCGAGCTCTTGTCCCGGGACCATCACGTTGGCATAGAGGATCGACGGCTCGATCACGGCCCGCCCGTGGAGTTCGCGGGCGGCCTCGAGCAGGCGATCGTGGTGCATGAGGAAGGCGAGGTCTCGCGAGAAGACCTCCTCCCCGTAGACGTAGGTCTCCCGGAAGTAGTTGGTGCGGGCGAGGAGCTGCTCAGCGGGCTCGTCGCGGCGGCCGAACCGCCCGCCGGTGCGGAGGAAGTTGATGACGGCGTCGTAGCGCTGGGCGAGCGCGGGGGCGAAGCGGGTGTCGAAACCCTCTTCGCTGTACTGGCCGTAGCCTGCGAACGACCGCCAGCCGGCGAGGACGGCCTCGGCCTCCGCGTCGGTGATCAGGGGTTCGAGGGTGAGCAGCTTGCCGCCGGTCTCGATCATCGGTCGTCCCCCCGAACCGAGAGGCCGGCCGCCCGGTAGATGGCGTCGATCGCTTCCATGTTGGCGATGGCGTCGGCCGCCGGCGTGAGGGTGGGCTTGCCCTCGAGGACGGCCGCGGTGAACGCCCGAAGCTGGAAGTTGTATGTGGGTTCGCGGGTGAGGCGCTCCGATCGCTTCGCGCTGCCCGTGCGCACGCTCACGCGGTGCAGGTATTGCGGTCCGAACGGGTTGAGGATCCGGATCTCGCCCCGGTCGCCGATGACCTGGCCGGTGGTTTTCACGAGCGTGCGCGAGAGGAGCGACGTCGTGATCCGACCGGTGGCGCCGCTCGGGAAACGCAGGTCGGCCACGGTGCGCCGGTCGATCTGCGGATGCCGGAACGTCGATGACGTGGCGCGCACGACCTCGGGCTCCTCGCCCGACATGTGGCGCACGAAGCTCACCGTGTAGCAGCCGGCGTCCATGAGGGCGCCGCCGGCGAGTTCCCACCTCCAGCGGATGTCACCGAGGAGGAGCAGGGGGAAGCAGAGGGCCGCTTCGACGTGCTGGACCGCGCCGATCTCACCGGACTCGATGATCTCCCGGACGCGCTGCGCCAGCGGGTGATAGCGCCAGTGGAACGCCTCCATCAGGACGAGTCCCGAGCGGTTGGCAACCGCGGCGACCTCGCGCGCCTCGGCCGCGTTCGAGGTGAAGGGCTTCTCGCACAGGACGTGTTTGCCCGCTTCGAGCGCCTTGACCGTCCACTCGGCGTGCAGCGCATTGGGGAGCGGGTTGTAGACGGCGTCGATGTCGGGGTCGGCGATGAGGTCGTCGTACGACGCGTGCACCGTGGGGATGCCCTGTTTGGCCGCGAACTTCTCGGCCCGGTCTCGATTGCGGGCGGCGACCGCCACGACCTCCGCGCCGTCCACGGCGCGCGCCGGGCGCACGAGCGCCATCGGCGTGATGCGTGCCGCCCCCAAGGTTCCGATCCGTACCCGATCCATGGTGCGCTCCTCGCCCGCCCGGGCCGCGGGTCCAAGCTGGCCCGCTGCCTCGTCTCCCTCGCCCGCCGATTCGTCCGGGGGACGCGACAGTAACGTCAAGGGCGTGGGAGTCGTCGAGGCGGTGTTCATCGCGTCCCGGGGTTCAGCCCCGATGGAACGGGTCGAGGAGGTCCGCGCCGTGGTGGGCGGTCTCCAAGGCGACCGATATCTGCTCCGGACCGGCTACTGGACGTCGGTCGACGAGTGCCAGGTGACCATGATCGAGGCAGAGGCACTCGACGACATCGAGGCGTCGGGCGCGGTGTCGGTGTCCGACGGCCAGCACCGCCGCAACATCGTGACCCGCGGTGTGACCCTCCGCGACCTGGCCGGAACGCGGTTCCGGGTGGGGGACGCGCTGATGGAGTTCGACCGTCCCCGCCCGCCGTGCCGCTACATCGAGTCGCTCACCGAGCCGGGCATGACGAGGGCGCTGGCCGCCCGACGCGGAGGCATCTGCGTGCGCGTCGTCGAGGAGGGCTTGGTTCGGGTGGGGGACGCCATCGAGGTCGTGGGTGACGCCGAGCCCCGGTCGATGACGCACCGACTCCTTCGGAAGTAGAAGTAGGGGGTCAGCCGAGGCGCCGCCAGGGGGAGCGCTGCGGTGTGCGGCGCCGCACCGATGCCGCCGACCGCGGGGTCCGCGCCGACAGGTTGGCGAGGTGGCCTCGGGCGGCGTCCTGGAAGAACCGGCTGACGCTGGCCACGGCGCCCGACTCGACGAGTCGATCAATTTCGGCACCAAGGTCGTCGGGGAGGGTGATCGTTCGGCGTTGCATCGCCAGAGTATGAGCGAAGTATGAGCGGGACGCCACGGGTCGCGCGAGGGGCGGCGCGCCGGGACCCGGGCCTCGCGGTGCGCCGGGCCCCGCAGGCTCGCCGCGGTGAACATCATCGACCGTCTCGAGGCCGAGTGGCGCACGCTGCGGGACGCCCCCGTGATGGCGGCGGCGCTGGCGAATTGGCGGGCCGTCGATCCCCGCCTCGGGTTCGGCTCCCTTCCGGAGTTGGTGACCGCCGTGGAGTGCCGCGACGACGAAGAGCGCGCCGACGGGATCCTCGCCGCCCTCGTGGGTCTTGCCGGCGGCGACGATTGCGCAGCGCGGGTCGTGCTCCAACTCCTGCTCCCGGGCTGCAAGGCCATGATGCGAGGCATCCCGCGCCGCGACGCCGACGAACGGACCGCCGTGGTGGCGGCCGCCTTGTTCGACCGCATCCGCACATACCCGCTCGACCGGCGGCCCCACCGGATCGCCGGCAACATCCTCATGGACGTCCGGCATCGCTTGCTCCGATGGGAGGCCGACCGGCGCACGGGACACGCGTCGCTGGATCGCCTCCCCGAGTGGATGCAGCCGACGGCATCGCCGCCTGAGCAGGCCGCCGAGGCTGTAGCGCTCCTGGATTGGGCTGTTCGCCGCGGACACCTCGATCGGGAATCCGCGCGGCTCATCGCTCTCACCCGCCTCGGTGGCCGGTCGGTGGCGTCGGTGGCCGCCGCCCACGGGCTCAACGAGCAGTCGCTCCGGCGGCGGCGTCAGCGGGCGGAGCAGCGGCTGCGGGCCGCGGCGCTGACGCTGGCGTGAGGGTCGCGGCGGTCGTCACCGCGGCGTTGGTGGCGGTGGTGACGCGGTCGGGGGTGGACGGCTTGTCGGTGCGACAGGGTCCCCGGGTGAGCCTGGCCGACGCGGAGGCGCCGCTCGTCGCTCCGCTGGCGCTCCCGCTTCCCGAGACCACCGTGACCCGGCGGGACGTGCTCGCTCCCCACCACGACTATCCGGCGTCGGATCTCATGGTGCCGGTCGGGACGCCAGTGTTCGCGGCGGCGCCGGGGCGGGCGGACGTCCACGACGGCGAACGGTGTGGGTTTGGCGTGTCGATTGCCGCGCCGCGGGGTTACCGATTCGTCTACTGCCACCTCTCGGTGGTCAGCATCGCCGACGGGGCGATCGTCGGCCAAGGCGACGTGCTCGGCCTGAGCGGCGACTCGGGGAACGCGCGCGGCGTGCCCCACCTGCACTTCGATTTCACCGATCGCGCCGGGACCTACCTGTGTCCGCAGCCCCTCCTGATCGCGTGGTTCGAGGGGCGCGAGCCGCCGCCGGCGGCGTGGCGAAAGACCGACGGGTGTTCGTTCCCGCGGGATTAGCTTGCGGGCATGACGACATCCTCAAGCCCCGAATCCGCCCGTCACCGCATCTCGTCGGGCTCGCCCTTCGAGGCCACCATCGGGTTCTCGCGGGCGGTGCGGGTCGCCGATCGGGTGCTCGTGTCGGGAACGGCGCCGATCTGGCCCGACGGGTCGTGCCCCGACGATCCGGCCGTTCAGATGCGGCGATGCCTCGAGATCATCGGCACCGCCCTCGGCGAGGCGGGCGCGGGCCTCGCCGACGTGATCCGCACGCGGATGTTCATCGTCGACGGCGCCGACGCCGACGCCATCGGGGCGGCGCACGGTGAGGTGTTTGCCGACGTCCGCCCGGCCGCGACGATGGTGATCGTGTCCGGCCTGCTCGACCCGAGGTGGCGGGTCGAGGTCGAAGCCGAAGCGCTCGTCGATCGCTCGTAAGCTGCCGCCATGTCGCTCCGCGAGCGGGGGTTCGCCGCCATCTACGACCGTCTGGTCGCCCCGTCGGAGGAGGCGTTCTTGCGCGCTCGCCGCAACGATCTCGTCGGCGCCGCCGCCGGCGTGGTGCTCGAGATCGGGGGCGGGACGGGCGCCAACCTGCCGCACTACCGGAAGGCGTCGCGGGTCGTCGTGACGGAGCCATCGGCGGCCATGCGGGCCAAGCTCGGGGCGAAGCTCGATGAAGCCGCCGCGCCGGTCACCGTGGCGGCGGCGGGGGCGGAAGCCGTCCCGTACCCCGACGGATTCTTCGACACCGTCGTGACGACGCTGGTCTTGTGCACGGTGGACGACCTCGATGCCTCGCTCGCCGAGATCCGGCGGGTGTTGAAGCCCGGCGGGGAACTCCGTTTCCTCGAGCATGTGCGCGGCGCGGGCCGCGAGGCGGAGTGGCAGGATCGCCTCCAGCCTGTCTGGACGTGGCTCGCCGTCGGCTGTTATCCGAATCGCGATACCGAGGGCGCCATTCGCGACGCCGGATTCACCATCGACGAGATCGAGCGGTTCGTCGCGCCCGGGCCTCCCACGCCGGTCCGGCCGCTCATCCAGGGCCTCGCCCGGCGCCCGTAGCCCATGTGCGGGCGCTTCGTCTCGACGTCCACGCCGCAGCAGCTCGCCGACTACTTCAGCGTCGACGAACTCGCCGGGGACGTCGCCGAGCAGCCGAATGAGAACTTCAACGTGTCGCCGACCCAGTCGGTGATCGTGGTCACCGAGCGGGCGGTGGCGGAGGAGCCCGACGCTGCGCACATCCGGGTGCTCGATCGCTACCGCTGGGGCCTGGTTCCCTCGTGGGCGAAAGACAAGAGCGTCGGGAACCGGATGATCAACGCTCGCGCCGAAACGGTGGTCGAGAAGCCGGCGTACCGGAAGCCGTTCGTCGCGCGGCGCTGCATCATTCCCGCCACGGGGTTCTACGAATGGAAGAAAGCCAAGGACGGCAAGACCAAGCAGCCGTACTTCATCCACCCCAAGCACGAGCCGCTGTTCGCATTCGCCGGGTTGTGGGAGCGCTGGCGCGACCCCGAGACCGATGAGTGGCTCCGGACGTGCACGATTATCACGGGTGATCCGAACAAGATCGTGCGGCCGATCCACGACCGCATGCCGGTGGTATTGCCGCGCGAGCACTGGGATGAGTGGCTCGATCCGACCAACGATGACGTCGAGGCGTTGCGCAAGCTGCTCGTGCCGGCACCCGACGGCGCGGTCGAGGCTTACCCCGTGAGCACGCGGGTCAACAGCCCTCGCAACAACGCGCCGGAGAACCTCGACGAGGAGCCGCATCCCGCGGTGTGAGTCGTCCTCCCATTGGGGACCCGTTTCCTGTGCACTTTCCGTCGTGATTTCGCGCCCCCAAGGCAGATTTCACGACGGTAGATGCACACGAAACCTGGCGCGCGCGGATGGCGTCCGCACGCTCAGGAGGAGTCGGGTGGCGGACTCGGCGGGGGTTGCGGCGGCGGTGGAGGTGGAGGCGGAGCGGGCGGTGCGCTCGGGTCCGGCGGCCCCGACGCGTCGAACCCCGGACCGCTGGTCGGGTCGGGTGGCGTGATCGGAGCGCTCGCGGCCACGGCGGCGCGGCGCTTCGAGATCCCGAAGGCGAGCCCGCCGAGGCCGAGGGCGAGGGCGGCACCGATGAGCGCGATGCCGAGGCCCTGGTTCCCGCCATCGCCGGCGTCGGTGACGTCGGCGGCCTTCTCCGACGACTCGATCGAGAAGGCGGGGCGACCTTCGAGGGGCATGCGGACACTCTCGTAGGCGTCGGGACCCTTCTTGACGAGATAGCTCCGGCGCTCCCCGTGTTCGCCCTCCTCGAAGGTGCGCAGTCGGGGGCGGTTCGGCGTCACGATGGTCACCCGCGCGTCGACGGCGCTCCGCATCTTGGTGAACGCCAGCTCGGCCTCTTTGCCGCCGGACGATCGGCGCTGGGCGGGGTCGATCTCGAACACGTAGTCGGCCCCCTTCTTTCTCAGCGTGAAGGCGTCGAAGGGCCACGTGTCGTCGGCGACGGCGTTGTTGAGCTCGCGGATGGCGCGATTCAGTTCCTTCTCATCCTTGAACTCGAAGGACAGGATGCCGCCCGAGAAACCGCCGTCGTTGTAGGGGCGCACCGCCCACCCTTCGGGGAGGAACGTGGCCAGTTGTTCGAACGGGCTGGCCTTGAACGCCTCGGTCAGCGCCGGGGGCACCTGGCGCTCGAAGGCGCCGGGGTCGTCGAAGCCACCACCACCATCGTCAGGCGGCGGCTCCTCCTCGAACCCGCCGCCCTCGTCGAATCCGGGGTCACAGCCGAAGTCGGGATCGCATTCCTCGAACCCGGGATCGCACCCCAACTCGGGATCACACTCAGACCCGGGGTCGCACCCCAGCTCAGGATCGCATTCCTCGAACCCGGGATCGCAGCCCAGCTCGGGGTCGCAGTCGATCTCCTCGGTGAACCACTCGTCGCCGAACTCCTCCTCCCATGCCGCGAACTCGTCGAGAAGTCCATCCTCGAGACCCAAGTCCTCGAGACCCTCGAGCTCATCGAGGTCGACGAGGCTGTCGATCTCCTCGGTCAAGAAGGCGGCCCAGTCCTCCCACGCCAGCACCTCGTCGAAGCTGTCGAACTGGTCGAAGAGTGCGGTGATCGACGGCGACAGACCGGCGTCGGTCAGGCCGAGTTGAGCGAGGTCGAAGGCGAGCACTTGATTGAGGTAGTCGTCGAGGAAGGCGAGGAACTCGTCCTGCTCGAAGATCTGGGCGTCGGGTCGGGCGGCGCCTGCGTCGGCGTTCCCGCCGGCAAACGGATCGTTGCCTTCAGGAGCCAGCCGGACGCGGCCGCCCTGGTCATCGGCGACGAGCAACTCGAAGGTGCCGCTGCCGTCCCGGTTGATGGTGATGGCGATCTCGGAACGGATCTCGCACGCCGAGAGGAACAAGACGCCGAGCGCAAGCAGTGCGAGTTTCCGGGCCCTCACGGGGGCGATGCTACGTCGTCACCAGTCTTCAAGGGCGGCGTGGACATCGCGCACCGCGGCGGGGAGATCGGGGATGTCGATCTCCACGGCGGTGCCACTGCCCACGAAGACAAAGGTGCAGGCGGCGACCTTCTGTCCGAGGGTCTCGCCGAGCGCGGCAGCGTACGCACCGGCCTGGAGCCGGTAGTGGTCGCTCACCCCAGCGGCGCCGTCCACCCGGTCGGTCTTGTAGTCGACCACCACGAGACCGTCCTGGCGCTCGAACAGGAGGTCGATGAACCCCTCGAGCACCACGCCGTTGACCTCCGCGCCAACGTAGACCTCGCGCCAGAACCGCTTCGAGGCGACGGCGGCGCGGACGGCGTCGGACCCGAGCGCGGCGCGCACCGCCCGCGTGATGTCGCTGCGGCGGTCGGGGACCCCTTCGGCGTCGGCCTGCGCGGCGGCGAGGGACTCGACGCCCTCACCGGTGGCGAGGTCGACGCTCTGGAGCACGGCGTGCACGGCCCGGCCCACCGCGGTGCCGGCGCGACCGCGTTGCCACGGCGGCGTTTCGGGTGGTTCGGGCTCGTGCACGCGCCCGACGGTCGTCGCGGCCATGACGCGAGCGCGGGCGTGTTCCACGATGCGAGCGCGCTCGGCGACCCACGTGTCCCGGTTCGGGACCGTGATCGGAG
>DATDOY010000214.1:0-6113 GCA_035293045.1 Acidimicrobiia bacterium | reverse complement strand
AACGTGAGCCACGAGCTGAAGACCCCGATCGGCGCCCTGATCGCGCTCGCCGAGACTCTCGAGGTCGACGACGATGCCGAGGTGATGAAGCGGCTTGCCGGGCGGGTGCTCCACGAGGCGGAACGGCTTGGCCGGATCGTCGACGACCTGCTCGACCTCAGCGTGTTGGAGGTGCAAGCGGCGCCGGATCGCTCGGCGGCCCGCATCGCCGACGTGATCTCCGAGGCCGTCGACCGCCTGGCGCCGGCCGCTCGTACCGCCGGAGCCGAGCTGACGATCGCCGAGGTTTCCGAGGGCTCGATTGTGTGCGACCGTCGCCAGATCGTGAGCGCGCTCTGCAATCTGTTGGAGAACGGCCTCAAGTATCTCGACGACGGCGAGGAGGCCGTGCGGGCCGTCGCCATCGGCGCGTCTCGCGATGGAACCGACGTGGTCTTCCACGTGACCGACACCGGCATCGGGATCCCGGAGTCGGACCGCGAGCGGATCTTCGAGCGCTTCTACCGCGTCGACCGCGCGCGGAGCCGCCAGACCGGGGGAACGGGGCTCGGCCTTGCCATCGTGCGTCACGTCGCGCACGTCCACGGAGGCTCCACTCAGGTGCGCTCGGAGGAGGGAGCCGGGTCCACGTTCCTGCTCGTCATCCCGTCGGGCCTGTCGGAGGGACCACCGATGCAAGACGCGTCGCCGTGAGCACCGAGCCGTTGTTGCTGATCGTCGACGACGAGGAGAGCTACCGCGACGCGCTGTCCGTGGCGCTGCGGCGCGAGGGGTTCGCGGTCGAGGTGGCACGCGACGGCGTCGAAGCGCTCGATCGCTGGAGCCTGCTCGAGCAGGCGGGCCGTCCGGTGGCGCTGGTGCTCCTCGACGTGATGCTCCCGAGAATGAGTGGCATCGACGTGTGTCGAGAGATCCGGGCGAAGTCGAGCGTTCCGATCATCATGGTCACCGCTCGAGACTCTGAGATCGACACCGTGGTCGGACTCGAAGTGGGGGCCGACGACTACGTCGCCAAGCCGTTCGGGGTGCGCGAGCTCGTGGCGCGCATCCGCGCCGCCCTGCGGCGGGTCCCCGTGGAGCCTCCCGGCGGTGACGGCCGGACACGTGCCGACGGCGTGCTCGAAGTGGAGGGCGTCCGCCTCGACCCGGGACGCCACGAGGTGACCGTCGACGGCGCGGTCGTGCATTTGCCGCCCAAGGAGTTCGAGCTGCTCGAGCTGTTGCTGATGAACGCGGGGCTCGTGCTGAGTCGCGACGTGCTGATCGACCGCGTCTGGGGCGGCGACTACGTGGGCGACACCAAGACGCTCGACGTCCACATCAAACGGGTGCGATCCAAGATCGAGGAGGATCCCGCGGACCCCCGCCGGATCACGACCATCCGCGGCATCGGCTACCGCTACGAGCGGGGCTAACACCGACCCGCGAGAAGCGCCGGTTCCGGCGGTTCTCAACGGACCTCCGCAGCAAGGCGGCCACGGCAGGGATGAGCACCGACAGACGGACGTGCCTACGCTCGTCCCGTTGCCATGCCCCCGCCGTGCCCTCACGCCTCAAGGAGTGGGGGAAGACGGTTCGGGGAACAGACCTCGACGTGCGCGGACCATAGCGAGGTGGGATGACCCGGAAGCAGCGACGCGGCACGGGGCCCCAGGGGCCCAGCCCTGGGGAGGGCTTGTTCCGGCGCGCCTTCGACAGCGCCCCCTTTCCTCGCACGATCACTCGCCTCGACACCGGCGAATTCGTTCACGTGAATCGTGCATTCACGAGCGTCCTCGGCTGGACCGTCGACGAGGTGGTCGGCAAGTCGACGCTTGACCTCGGCATCTTTCCCGACCGCGAGGTTCGGGCCCGTCTCATCGACACCGTTCGGCGTCATGGGTTTGTCGCGGACGCCGAGGTCCGGCTTCGAGCGAAGTCCGGTGCGGTGGTCCACGCGCTGGTCTCACTCGAGGCGGTGGAGGACGGCACCGAGGTCCTGCTGATCGGTTCGTTCCAGGATCTCACCGCCCAACGCGCCCTGGAACAAGCGCTCCTCGGGCAAGAGGGGTTGGTTCGAGCAATCGTCGATGGGGCCGGTGATGCCATTGTGGGCCTCGACTTGTCGAACCGAGTGACCCTGGTGAATCGCGCCGCCGCCAGGATGCTCGCGTACGAGCCCGACCAACTCCTCGGGCAGAGCTTTCACGACGTCGCCCATCACTCGCGTCCCGACGGTTCCCCCTACCCACGCGAGGAATGTCCCCTCTACGAGACGACGCGCCACGGTGAGTCGCAACGGGTGGACGGGGAAGTGTTGTGGCGGCGTGACGGCGTGCCCGTGCCGGTGGAGTACACGACCAGTCCCGTCGTGGTCGATGGCGAGATCATGGGAGCCGCGATGGTGGCTCGAGACGTCACTGCTCAGATCGAGGTCCGGTGGGTGCTCGCGGAGGCCATGCGCCGAGCGGAGAAAGCGAGCGCCGCCAAGAGCGCGTTCCTCTCGCACATGAGCCACGAACTCCGGACACCCCTCAACGCGGTCCTCGGGTTCACCGAGTTGCTGTCGATGCGGGTCACCGATCCCGAGATCGCGGCAGACCTCCGCCAGATCGAGCGGGCGGGGCATCACCTCCTCAACCTGATCAACGATGTCCTCGACATCGGTCGCGTCGAGGAGGGGAGGCTGGCGCTTTCGCTCGAACCGACCTCGCTCCCTGAAGTCGTCGCCGAGGTGGCCTCGCTCATGGGCCCGCTGGCCGACGAGGTTGGCGTCGCCATCCGGACCGACATGCCGCCCGGCCTCTATGTCCAGGCGGACGTGCAGCGCCTGCGCCAGGTGCTGCTCAACCTGTTGTCCAACGGGATCAAATACAACCGGCCGGGTGGTTCCGTGCTCCTGGGTGCCGGCCTCCGAGACGGACGGGTCGCGATCGCCGTGCGGGACACGGGGCGCGGGATCAACCCGGCCCGGCTGCCCCGACTCTTCGATCCCTTCGAGCGCGTCACCGGTGACGCGTCAGGCGTCGAGGGCACCGGGCTTGGTTTGGCGCTCAGCCAACGCCTCGTCCACGCCATGAGCGGGTTGCTCGAAGTTGAAAGCATCGAGAACGAGGGCACGGTGTTCACGGTCGTGCTCGAGTCCGCCGAACCGGGCGTGCCGGCCGATCAGCCGACGCTCCCTCCTCCTGCACCAGCCGCAGCGGCACGGCCCGTGCGCGTGCGCGTGCTGTACGTGGAGGACAACCCGGCGAACATGCGCCTCGTCGAAGCGGCGCTTCGAACCCGGCCGAACGTCACGATGATCATGGCCGCGACGGGTGGAATCGGCGTCGAGCTCGCGCTCCGCAAACCGCCGGATCTCGTGCTCCTCGATCTCCAGCTTCCTGATATGAACGGGCAGGAAGTCCTGCGTCGGCTTCGCGCCGACGAGCGTACGCGGGGGTGCCGGGTCGTCGTACTCAGCGCCGACGCCACCAAGGAACGGATCCAACAGCTGCTGGCGGACGGGGCCGACGCCTATCTCACCAAGCCCCTCCGGCTGCCGACGCTCTTCGAAGAGATTGACCGCCTCGCCGAGCGCTTGGATCCCCCCGACACCGCCGCCGGGGGGGAAGACCCCTCAACGGCGGAGCCCTAAATTTACGTGCGTTGCGCGAGCCCGCTGCACGCGGCCACGAGGGCGGCCGCAGCCGTCAGCGAGTCGGACGACCCTCCCGTCTCGGGGAGGAAGATCGGGTATCCCTCCGCGACCGCCTCGGCGACGGCGACGATCTCCTGAAGCCGCCGCGTGGCGCGCCGAACGCCCTCGCGGATTGACGGTCGAAGATTGGCGTCGAGTTCGGACGACCCGAGGAGATCGACGCCGGCCACGATGACCGTGAGGGGCGTCCGCAGCTCGTGGGAGACGATGGTGCGGACGGTCAACGGGTTCTTCATGAAGACGTCATCGTCGCCACCCGGTGAAAACCTGATCTCATCGACCCCACGCTTCACACAACTCGTGGTCAACCGATGCGAGTGACCGCAGCCGTCGAGGCGCCGGGACCGGTTCACGAGGCCGCCGTGGTCTCCTCACCGGGGTCGAAGCGATACCCCACGCCGCGGACGTTGACGATCCACCGCGGGTGTTCGGCATCGTCACCGAGCTTGAGACGCAGGCGGCGCACGTGCTCGGTCACCGTGGCCTCTGCCTGGTACTCGGAACTCGACCCCCAGACCTCACGCAACAGCTCGTCGCGGCCGAAGACCTTGCGAGGAGCCGACGCCAGGGCCGCCAGCAGGCCGAACTCCTTGCGGGTGAGCTCGACCGGTCTGCCCTCGACGTACACCTCCCGTGCTTCGAGATCGATCTCGAGGGGCCCGTAACAATGACGGGCAGGCGGCGCTTCCACCCGCCGGAGCAGCGCCCGCACCCTCGCTTGAAGCTCGGCGACCGCCACCGGTTTGGTGAGGTAGTCGTCGGCGCCCATGTCGAGGCCCAGCACCCGGTCGCCGAGGCTGTCACGGCCGCTCACCACCAGCACGGCGGGTTCCGCACGCTCTCGGAGCATTCCCACCAGGTCGAGGCCGTCCCCGTCGGGAAGACCGAGGTCGAGGACGACGACGTCGATCCCGCCGGCGGCCAGCAGGCCCCGGGCCGCCACCGCCCCCGACACGCCCACCACTCGATGGCTCTGCTGCTCGAGGGCGCGGACCATCAGGGTTCGCAGTCCCTCGTCGTCCTCTACGACGAGGATCCGCCCTACCGGTCGTGGCATCGTCACGTCGTCTCCGATCGGTGGGCGTTCTGGCTCAACCCCGCCCCGCACGGGTCGGGGCCGCGACCGGGCTCGAGCGACTGCCACGCCTCGTCGGCGGGACGGGGTGGCGAAAACAAGAACCCCTGTCCGAGTTCGCACCCGAGGGAGCGGAGATGGGCCAGCTGGGCCGCCGTCTCGATGCCTTCGGCGAGGGTCCGCTTGCCGAGGCTTGTCGCCATGTTCACGATGGCCACCGCCATGGCCCACTCCTCGGAGTCGCTGGCCACGCCGGACACGAAGGCCCGGTCGATCTTCACAACGTCGACCGGGAGCCGCCGCAGCTGGCTGAGCGACGAATACCCCGTCCCGAAGTCATCGATGGCGAGCAGCACTCCGAGATCCTTCAGATCGCCGAGCGCGTCGACCATGGCATCGGTGTCGGTGTTGAGGGCGGTCTCGGTGATCTCGAGCAGGATGACCTGGGGTTCGATGCCGACCGCGGCGAGGATCGTGGCCACCGAATCGACGAATCGCGGTGACCGGAGCTGGCACGCCGAGACGTTGACGCTCATCATGATCGACGGACTGGTGCTACGCGGTTGGTTCCATACGAGCGCTTGACGGCACGCGTCTTCGAGAACCCACTCGCCCAGCGCCACGATGGCTCCGCATTCCTCGGCGGCCTCGATGAAGGAGCCGGGGGGAATCAGCCCATGCCCGGGCCGATCCCAGCGCACGAGCGCCTCAAACCCCACCACGGCGCTCGTGTTGAGATCGACGATGGGTTGATGGTGGAGGCGTAGCTCACCCCGCGCGCCGGCGCCGAACAGCTCGAGTTCGAGGCCCTTGCGCTCGACGATGGCGCCATGGCGCGTGGGATCGAAGGTCTCGACACACATTCCCCCTCTTCCCTTGGCGGCCCCGAGGGCGGTTTCGGCCCGTTCCAACAGGACCGCGACTCCTTCTTCGCATCGAGCCGTCGCGATCCCGATCGTGACGAGAGATAAGGACGCAAGGGAAGCATCCATCGCGCCGAACGCTCGGCCGCATTCGGCCTGGATCTCGGCCGCGATCTCGGCCACATGGGCGACGTCGAGGCCTTCGACGAGGACGCCGAACTCGTCGGGGCCGAGGCGGGCGACCAGCGCCCCGGGCGCCACGGCCACCAGTCGGCCCGCGGTGTCTCGGAGGAGGGCGTCGCCGGCCGCGAACCCAACGGCGTGATTGATCGTCGAGAACCGGTGAAGATCGGCGAGGATGAGCCCGACCTGAGCCTCGGGCGGCCCATGTTCCGACCGCTGAACCCCGACCCTCATGAACTCCGGACGGTCGGCGAGCCCGGTCAGGGGGTCAGAGGTGCCGGTTTGGGTCACCCCCCCCCCCCCCCCCCCC
>DATDOY010000213.1:0-2662 GCA_035293045.1 Acidimicrobiia bacterium | reverse complement strand
TGCCGCCCGTCGACGCGGGGCGGGTGGTGAAGACGGCCAGCGTCGAACTCGAGGTGAGCAAGAAGGGCTTCGACGCCGCGCACGACGACGTCCTCAACCTCGTCGAGGAGGCCGGCGGCTTCGTGCAGAACTCGCAGGTCAGCCCGACGCGCGCCAGCCTGACCTTGCGCATCCCGGCCGACCGTTTCGAGTCGACGCTCACCCGCCTCGAGAAGCTCGGGAAAGTGAAGGACGAGAGCGTGAGCGGCCAGGACGTGAGCGAGGAGTACGTGGACCTCGACGCGCGCCTTCGCCACTGGACGGCGCAGGAAGCCGTCTTCATCGAACTCTTGGGGAAGGCGAACACCGTCGCGGAGACCGTGGAGGTGCGACGCGAGCTGTCGACGATCCAGCAGACCATCGAGCAGCTCCGAGGTCGTATCCGCTACCTCGACGATCGCACAGGCTTCTCGTCGGTGTCGCTCGAGATGCTCGTCCCCGGCGCGCCGGCCAAGCCGGAAACCAACGACCCGAGCTTGTCGAAGGCCTGGAGCGACGCCCGTGACGCCGCCATCAGCGTCATTGGGGGAACCCTCATCGTGCTCGGCGCACTCGTCCCGCTGGCGGCGATCGCCGGTGCCTTCGGGATCGTCATCTGGGTCGGGCTGCGCCGCCGTCGTGAGCCGGTGCCCACGCCGGCCACGTAACGCGCCGCCCGGCGAACTTTGTCGGGCTTGCCCCCCTCGGGCCCGGCGTCCGGGGCGGCACCCGGGCGTACGCTCAAGGAATCGGCTGGGGGTCCGATGTTGCTATGGCTGTGCAACGCAAGCGTCGGTTCGTTCCCGGGGGAATGCCATGCGCCGGCTTCGCCGCGCTCGTCGTCGCCTACACCCTCGTAGCGAGCGCGCCGGCGCCGGCAGCCGCGCCGCCGGGCGCCACGCCCGATGCCGTCGACGCCAATGGCAACGACGTGATCGACACGCTCGACGAGCAACTCGCCGACTCGGGCGCGAATGCCCCCACCGAGGTCATCGTCCTCCTCGACCGGCGCCCCACTGCCGCGGTGCTCGACGACGAGCGGCGAGACGTCGGCGCTTTCGACGTCGAGGGCACCTACCGTCACCTTGACGCCTTCGTCGCGACGCTCGACGCGGCGCAGGTCGAGGACCTCGCTGCCCGACCCGAGGTGGTGGCCATTCAGGCGAACGCCACGATGCGCGCCACCCTTGACACGGCGACGACGGAGTTCGGGGTTAGAGAGGCACGCGCCGGCTTCGGCGTCACGGGCAACACGGACGGCGCGTCGACGTACTCGAGCGACGACGTCGTCATCGCGGTGATCGACACCGGGATCGACGCGACGCATGTCGACCTGGACGCGGGCAAGGTGCTCGCGTTTCGTGATTTCACGAACAGCTCCGTGTGCTTCGCGACGCCGTCCTCGCCCGCTCCGTACGACGACAGCGGTCATGGAACGCACGTCGCCTCGATCGCCGCCGGCGAGGGACAGGGAAATGCCCGGGCGGTGGGCGTGGCCCCCGGAGCGGCCCTCGTGGGCCTCAAGGTGCTCGCCGCGAATGGATCGGGGTCCACCTGCGACGTCGACGCCGCCATCCAATGGGCGATCGACAACAAGGCCACGTTCGGCATCGAGGTCATCAACCTCAGCCTCGGGGTGGATGTCAATGGTGACGGGACGGACTCGACGTCTCTACTCCTCAATCAGGCGGTGGCGGCGGGAATCACGGTCGTGGTCGCGGCGGGCAACGATGGCCCGGGGGTCGGGACGGTTGGGCTTCCCGCGGTCGCAACGAATGTCATCACGGTCGGCAACATGGCGGACCCCAAGGACGCCGACGGCGCGTCGACCAACCGCGGCTTTCGCTTGCAGTCGACGTCGAGCCGCGGTCCCACGACCGACGGGCGGGTCAAGCCGGATGTCGTCGCTGCGGGCGTGGACATCTTCGCGGCCAAGCCCGCCAACGGTTACCAGGCGCTCACGGGGACCTCGATGGCCTCGCCATTCACGGCTGGGGTGGCCGCCCTGTTGCTCCACGCGAGTCCAACCTTGACTCCCGCAGCGGTCAAGACAGCGCTGATGAATACAGCGGTCGACTGGGGCTCGGCCGGAGCCGACAACGAGTACGGCGCGGGCCGGCTCGACGCCCACGCTGCAGTGGACGCGGTCTCGTCGGACGGTGGCGTCGCCCCATCGGTGCCACAGCATGCCTTCGCCGCGGACTGTTTGACCGGCACGGGGGACGTCGACGATTGGTCGCTGAGTGTGCCGTCAACCGAGTGGCCGGTGGCCGTCACGCTCATCGTGGGCGGCACCGGAAGCGCGCCCGACGTTGACATCGAACTGCTCAACCCTTCAGGCCAGTCGGTCGCCACGTCGGAGGGGGCCTCTCGTCAGGAATCGCTCGCGATGGTTCCCGTCGTGACCGGTGATTACACGCTCCGGGTCGCCTCGGTATCGGGTAGCGGGAGTTACGCCTTCGATACCAGCGGTCCGACGAGCGTCACGGGCGGGGGCGACGGATGCCCTGGTCCAGTCCCGGCAACAACGCCGCCCGAACCCGCACCGGCACCCGCACCGGCGCCCGCGCCGGCCCCGGAGCCCAAGGGTCTCGGCGATGGCTACGTGCTCCTCGACGACGCCGGCGGCTTGTTCAGCTTCGGG
>DATDOY010000212.1:0-3416 GCA_035293045.1 Acidimicrobiia bacterium | reverse complement strand
GACGACGATCCATGACCTTGCCGCGGCCGTCGCCGATGCGCTCGATCGAGATCTCGATGGTGAGGAAGCCGTGGAGGCAATGCGTCCCGCCATGCGCGCCTTCCTCGACGTCGCCGAGTCGGAACTCACCGACGCGCAGCGCGCCGGAGTCGACGGGGATGCCGCCGGCCACCTGCTTTATGAGGACCCGGCCGGGCGGTTTCACATCATCTCGGTGGTGTTCCCGCCCGGCACGAGCAGCGGCATTCACGAACACGGGTGCTGGGGGATCATCGGATATCTGCAGGGGCTCGATGAGGAGGCCTCGTATCGGAGGGTCGACGGCGGGGAAGGCGCCGACGACGTTGTCCTCGAGAAGGTCGCCGAGGTCACGCACCAGCCCGGCGAGACTTCGCGCCTGCTACCGCCCGACGAGATGTTCCATCGGGTGCGCAACCCGGGCGTCGAGGACGGCGTGTCGATCCACGTCTTGTGCATGGGTCCCGAGAGCCATCCCCACCGCTACTGGGATCGCGACGCGCGTCGACTGCTGCCGTTCCCATTCCGGAAGATGGACGGCGGCGTCGTCCGGGCCGAGGTGATCTTCGACTGAGGGGTCAGGCCGCGGGGCGGAACAGAGGCTCGAGGACGACGAGTTGTTCGGGGCTTGGCGGACCCGCGAGTTCGCTGCGGAAGTCGGAGGGCCCCGCCAGCCACGACGCGAACACCTCGGCGAAATCTCCGGCGGGCGTCGAGTAGTCGGTGCAGCCGCCGCAGGTGAACCAGTCGCGTCCGTCGAGCCCGCGGATGTGGCGGTACTGGTCGCGGCGAGCGGCGTCGCCCCACGTCAGATCGACGGCGTGCCCCAACTCGTGGGCGATGGTGTGCATGAGCACGTCCAACGACTCGGTCGCGCGCACCCAGATCCGGATGAGGCGCTGCGACGGATAGGTCGACCCGAGGTATCCGGCTCGCGGTGCCACGAACTCGATGGTGAAGCCGGTCGCGCGCCAGTCGTACGGCAGCCGGGCGAGCGCCGCTTCGCCGCGGCGCTGCTCCCATCCCGGGGCTTGGTCGGCGAGGTCGAAGGGCGGGAGGGCGTCGGTAGCGGCCGCGACCGGCGTCTCGATCGGGGTGGTCGTCGGCGGTGCGGCGGGGTCGATCGGTGCCGGGGCCGGCGCCGCGCTCGACGGCGGGGAGGACGGCGGGGAGGGGTTCGCCGGAGGGGTGGGGCGGGTGTTGGCGGCGATCGACGCCCGCTGCCGTTCTGGAGGCGGCGACGCCCTCCCGGCATCGGGGGCGCGCGTCCCAAGGCCGACGCCCGAGAGCGTCAGCGTCACCGCCGTCAGCGCAATCGCGCCCCGGCGAGCCCAGTGTCGTGCCGCCTTCCCCATACCTTGGGCGGTGGTTCGGCGGGCGCGCGGGTCGACTTGCGCGGGAGGTCAGGCGCGAAAGGGACGACGGGGCACGTTCCTCCCGAGTGATGGGCCTGCCGTCGACCTGCGGTCGACCTGCGGCGACGTATCGCGACGTTTCGTGTGCACTTACCGTCGTGATCATGACCGATTCGCACCAAATGGCACGACGAAAAGTGCACACCAAACTGAGCACGATCGACGAGGGTGGGGGCGATCCACGCGTCGACCCAACAGATCGGCGCCGGGCGATCAGGCGTTCTTCTTGCCCGAGGCCTCTTTCCCCGACGCCTTCCAGGCGGCCTTGGCCTCGCGGATCTCGGCGATGGCTCCGGGCTTGTCGGCGTCGGCAATGGTGGGCCAGTCGGCGGCGTACGCGTCCCACCCCTTGGGCCGCACGCGGAGACGACGGCCGAGGATGGCGACGAACACCATCGCCTTCTCGCGCCCGAAGCCGGGGAGATCGGTGAGGCGATCGAAGAGGTCCTTGCCGGTGGAGGCTCCCTGCCACACCGCTTCGGCGCGACCCCCGTGGTGCTCGACGAGGTACTCGCACAGCGCGTGGACGCGGCGGGCCATCGACGCCGGGTAGCGGTGCAGCGCCGGCTTGGTGGCGAAGATCTCGGCGACCTTGTCGGGATCCATGGCGACGATCTGGGCGGCGTCGAGGTGGTCCGCGCCGAGCCGGTCGCGCAGGAGCCACGGGGAACGGAACGCCCACTCCATGGGAACCTGCTGGTCGAGCAACATTCCCACGAGCAGCGCGAGCGGGTCCCTGGCGAGGTAGCGATCGGCGGCTGCGTCGCCGGTGAAGTGCAGGACATCAACCGTTGGCATCGAAGGCCACGTTAGCGTCGGTGCGTGGTTCACCCCTTCGAGACCTGGCCCTCGAGCGGGCGCCGGATGTGGACGTGGGCGGTCACGGTCGCCTTCGTCGTCATCGGCCTCGCACTGTTCCTGATCGGCTTGGCCTTGCCCGAGGGCGGCCTCCTCGGGCTCGAGCTCGCGACGAGCCACGAGCGGGTCGGCGAGATCCTCGGCGCGTGGCACGCCGAGGGCGTGCTCGGCCTCGGGGCATTCGGCCTCGGTCTCGACATGGCCTATCTCGTCGCCTATGGCCTCTTCCTCTCCGTCGTGAACGCGCGCGTCGCGGCGACGGCTCGCGCCCGTGGGGCGAACCGGCTTGCGGGCGCCGCGGCGCTCGCGGCCTGGCTCTCGATCGGTGCCGCTGTCCTCGACCTCTTCGAGAACGCGTTCCAAGTGCCGTACTTCGACGACCCGACGGCGGGCGTTCCGATGGGAGCCGCGGGGTGCGCGACCGTGAAGTTCATCCTCTTGATCATTGTCATCGGCGTGGCCATCGGCGGCGCCATCGCCAACCGTCGCGCCCGCACGGCCGCGGACTAGACACAGAGGGTGTGCGTATGGCGTCGCGCTATGCGCGACGCCATACGCACACGGTCGAGGCGTCTACGCGTCGACGATGACGACTTCGACCGTGCGGGGGCCGTGGACGCCGAGAGTGATCTTCTTCTCGATGTCGGCCGACCGTGACGGCCCGCTGATCCAGACGAGGTTGGGTGCGAGTCCTGCCGCGGTGGCCCGCGCGAACGCCTCCTCGAAGGTCGCGTCGATGCTGGAAGCGGCGAGGAAACCCACGTGTGCATCAGGGACGAGCGAGATGGCCCGCGGCGCTCCCGGTCCGCACCCGACGGCGAACGTGCCGGTGCCGGCGACGGCGGCGAGGCTGTCGGTTACGCCGACCGCGCAGCCGGCGATGACGTCCCGCCACTCGGGATGGTCGGGCGACACCAGAGCGATGCCCCGGGCGGTGAGAGCCTCGCGCACGCTCAGATCACCGACAGGCAACTCGCCGGCGGCGACGGCGACGGCCTCGCCGTGGGCCAGGTCGAGTATCCGATCGCACGCGAGGTCCACCGCGCCGGCGGGATCGAGCGGGCCGTGCGCGACCCCGGCGTTGCGGGCGAAGGCGTTGCGGAATGTCTCGGCCAGGGTCGTCAT
>DATDOY010000211.1:0-9577 GCA_035293045.1 Acidimicrobiia bacterium | reverse complement strand
GACGGCGACGGCCTCGCCGTGGGCCAGGTCGAGTATCCGATCGCACGCGAGGTCCACCGCGCCGGCGGGATCGAGCGGGCCGTGCGCGACCCCGGCGTTGCGGGCGAAGGCGTTGCGGAATGTCTCGGCCAGGGTCGTCATCCGAGGCCGCCCCAGGCGCGTGGATCGCGCTGGCGGGCGCGCCACTGCGAACGAAACGAACGCGCCGCCGGCACGGGGACGTCGCGCTGGGCAGCCCATCCTTTGGCGCCCGGGAGGCGCCGCACCCATGGGCGACCGCGCCCCAACGTGCGGGCGCCCCGGCGAGCCGCCGCCGTCGAGAGTCGATATCCAACGGGCGACGACCACACGCGTGCCCACCCGTTCCACCTCCAGCCGCGAGGCCGACGGCGGGGAACGGGTGTGGACTGCGGCCAGCTCGCGTCGCGTGGCCGGGTGCGGAGGTCGGCGCGGAGATGCACGATGAGGTCCGCGAGGGGAATCCCAACCGGGCACGCTTCGGTGCACGCTCCGCAGAGCGACGACGCCTCGACCAACTCGTCGTCTTCGGGCCGGCCCGACAGCAGAGGCGTGAGGACCACGCCCATGGGACCGGAATAGACGCTGTCGTACGCGTGCCCGCCGATCTTGGCGTAGACGGGGCAGGCGTTGAGACACGCCCCGCAACGGACGCACGCCAGCATCGGCTGGTACTTCGTGCCGACGAGACGACGGCGGCCGTGGTCCAAGAAGACCACGTGGAGTTCCTCGGGCCCGTCGACGTCATCGGCGCGCCGCGGCCCGGTGATCATGGAGACGTAGGTGGTGAGTGGCTGTCCGGTGGCCGCATTCACCAGCGCGCCAACGAGCGTCGGGATGTCGGCGAGGCGAGGGACGACCTTCTCCACGGGAACCACGGCCACGTGGATACGGGGGAGGGAGGAGCACATGCGCCCGTTGCCCTCGTTGGTGACGAGCACGATGGTGCCGGTGTCGGCGGCGACGAAGTTGGCCCCCGTGATGCCCATCCCCGCGGTGAGGAACTTGTCGCGCAGCTCGACCCGGGCGAACGTGCAGAGCGCCTGGGGGTCCTCGGCGAGTTGGCGGCCGGCGACCTGTGAGAAGAGTTCGGTGATTTCGGGGAGGCGCTTGTGCAGCGCCGGACCCACGATGTGCGACGGCGGCTCGTGCGCGAGCTGGACGATGTACTCGCCGAGGTCCGTTTCGACGACCTCGATCCCGTCGGCCTCGAGTGCGGGATTGAGATGCATCTCCTCGGTGGCCATCGACTTGCCTTTGACGACGAGGCGGACCTGTTCCTGAAGTGCAAGGCCGCGGATGATTCGGACGGCGTCGTCGCGCGTGGCGGCGTGATGCACGGTGCACCCGGTGGCGGTGAGGCTCTGCGCAGCCTCGTCGACCCAGTGGTCGAGATCGGCGACCGTCTCCTGGCGGATGTGCGTCGCCGCCGCCCGCCGGTCGGCGACCGCCGGGTCCTGGCCGACGTGGCGCGCGATGGAGCGCAGGCCGCTCGTCAGCGTGCGGAGTGAGGTCTGGAGGTTCTCGTCGGCGATCGCCGCCGATGCACGGTCGGACAGCCGGGTCAAGGCTCGAGGCCTCGTGCCAGGATCTCGGCGAAGTGCACGGCGGGAGGACCCACGCCGCTGCGGCGTCGCCGCCCTTCGAGGTGGAGCAGGCATCCGGTATCGCCCGCAGTGAGGACGTCCGCATCGGTCGCCGCAGCCTGGGCCAGCTTGTCGTCCGCCATGGGCCCGGAGATCTCGGGGTGCTTCTCGGCGAAGGTGCCTCCGAAGCCGCAGCAGATCTCGGGCTCGCTCATCTCCACGACCTCCGCGCCGGCCGCCTCGAGCAGACGCCGAGGCGCGCTCTTGAGTCCGAGGACGCGGAGCGCGTGACACGCGTCATGGACGGTCACGCGGCTCTGCACTCGGGCGCCGAGATCGGTGCAGCCGAGCACGTCCACGAGATAGGAGGAAAGCTCATGCGTCCGGGCCGCGACGGCGTCGGCCCGGGGCTTCCACGCGCCGTCGAGAAGCTGCGGATACCAGTGGCGAACCATGGCCGCGCAGGATCCGGACGGGGACACCACCGCATCGAAGGGTTCGAACACCTCGACGAAGTGGCGGGCGAGCGCGCTGGCCGCCTCAGGCTCCCCGCTGTTGACGGCGGGCTGCCCGCAGCACGACTGGGCTTCAGGGAAGGTCACCGAACAGCCCGCGGCCTCGAGCAGCTTGACCGTCGCCACGCCGACGTTCGGCGTCAGGTTGTCGACCATGCAGGTGACGAAGAGGGCGACGTCGGGCACGACGCAGCAGCGTAGTTAGGACGCGCCTCGACCCTCGCGCCAGAAGACGAGTCGGAGCCGGAGCAGCCCGAGCACCGACCGCGGAATGCGGCGCATGATCGGCGTTCGCGACGGACGCCGCTCGGTGACCTCCACCGGGATCTCGTCGACGGGCAGACCGGCGCGCTCGGCCCGAAGGATGAGCTCGGTGTCGAAGAGGTCGGTCCCGAAGCGGCACCGCTCGACGATCGGGGCGATCGCTTCTCGCCGCAGGCCCTTCATGCCGTGGGTGTCCGAAACCCGCATGCGAAAGAGGGTGCGAAGCGCGAACGAGAACCCGGCCGTCACGATCCGCCGGCTGATCCCGCGGCGGTCGACGGCGCCGGCGCTGCGCTTGCTCCCGACGACGACGACCGGCGGCTCGGGTGCGGAACCGGCGTCGGTGATCGAGTGGTCGGGACCGCTCATCATGATGGCGGCGTCGGCGAGGAACTCGAGGTCGAAGTAGTCGACGTCGAAGTTGAAGACGAGGTCGCCATCGGCGGCAAGGAAGCCGGCGCGCAGGGCGCGTCCGTAGTCGGCCTCGGGGAACTCGACAACCACCAGCTCGGGGATCTCGGCCGCGAGGCGCCGCGCCATGGCGAGCGTGCGGTCGGTCGAGCCATTCTCGACGACGATGACTTCGAAATCTCGGTTGGCAATCCGAAGTCCCGCGACCACCTCCCGCACCGACGGCTCGAGGGTGGCCTCCTCGTTGTAGGCGGGCATGATCACCGAGATCCTCAAGACGACGCCTTGGCACTGCGGAGCGCCAGCCGACACAGGCGATCGATGGCGTTGGCATCCTCGATGAGCGAGAGGTCGGGATCGATCGCCACGTCCCCATCCTTGTCGATGACGATGCCCGGGTAGCAGGCAAACCGGGCTCCGAACGCCACCCGATCGGACGCGGCGCGGGCCGCGCTCCACATCACGAGCGCGCGCATCACGCCCATGACCGCCGACCATGGGTCGGTGCTTGGTGCGGACGACGCCGCCCCGAGCGCGCTGAGCGCGGCAAGCCCTGCGCTCGCCTCGCGCGATGCTTGCTCGGCCCACGGCCGCACCTCGTCGACGAGGACGGGCGGGAGCCCGTCGGGGAGCGACGCGGCCGCCTCGAGTTCGACCCGAATGGCGTCGAGGCTCGCACCGGCCGTGGATCCGGCACGCTCCCATACATCGATCAGGTCGTGGAGGGGAACCCGCTCGTCCAGGAGCGATCCGGCGCACGCCCGGGCCAGCGAGGTGAGCGCCGCGACGTCGTCCCCACCCACGTCCTGAAGGACTCGGGTCCATGAGGCCACGGGGTCGTATCCGGCTGGATCGAGGAGGTAGTCGGCGATGGTTCCGAGGGCGATGGTCGACGCGTGGGCGCCGCTCATCGGATTGGCGAGGAGTCCGACGCACACCTCGGAAAGCCCGGGATCGCGACCGACCAGGGGTCCTAGGTGGAGTGATGGGGCCATGAAGGCGTCGTTGACCGGATAGTTGTCCCAGATGAGGACGGGGTGGTCGTGGGTGGCGGCGCGACGTTCCTTGGCGTCGGCCGCGGTGATCTGCGGCGAGACCACGGTGACGCCCGTCCACATGACATCGACGTCAACGGGCAATCGCGAGCACAGCGCGTCGAGGTAGTCACTGGGGCGGCAGCCGACGTAGTCCGTGGGCACGACCGAGACGTGCGCTTCCGTGCGCCCGGCGAGCCAAGTGACGAGGTCGGCCTGCGCCGCGCCCGACCCCGGCCGAAGCGGGACGTCGTCGAACGCGAGGACGATCCAGTCGACGCCCTCGTCGACGAAGCCTTCGAGCTTGCTCCACAACGCCTCGCGATCGGCCCGCGAGCCGTAGTCGATGTCGAGACCCGGGGAGACGGCGTACCCAAACCGGACTCCTTGGGACCGAGCGCGCTCCGCCGTGGCCAACAGCCCCGCCGCGAGGTCGTCCGGGTACGGCTCGCGCCAGCGCTTCCGGTGGAAGGGGTCGTCCTTGGGCGCGTATACGTAGGCGTTCATGCCGAGCGCCGCCATGAAGTCGACGACGTCGGATCGGGCGTCGAGCGTCCACGGGGTTCCGTAGAACCCCTCGACCACGCCACGCACCTCGAAGGGCCGGGACACCCGGGTAGGCTACCGACCGACGCATCAAGCACGGTTGACGCATGCCGCCCACCGATCACCGCATCCAAGTCCCACCCAACTGCGATCTCACGCTCGGCATGGTGTGCCTCGACAAGGGCACGCCCGGGCGAACCGTCTGGCGGATGGCCGCGGCCGAGAAGTTCGCTAACCCCGCCGGCATCATGCAAGGGGGCTTCGTGGCGGCACTGGCCGATTCGGCCATGGGCGCTTCAGCGGTCACCTTCCTCGAGGGACGCAAGGCCTTCGTCGCCAACGCCGAGTTGAAGGTGAGCTTCCTGCGCCCGGTTCGAATCGGGTCGGAGCTCACGTGCACCGCCCGCGTGCTCAGCGGCGGCAAGCGGGTGGCGTTCCTCGAGGCGGAGATTGTCGACGACGAGGCGCGGGTCGTGCTTCGCGCGACGTCGACATACGTGTACACCGATCGCGACTGAGTTGGCCTCGCGCGTACCCGCCGCACTCTTCGGAATCGCCGCGCTCGTGAGCGCGGGCTTCGGGCTCCGACCCGAGGAGAGTCCGAGCGTGGGGATCGAAGGGCCGGTTCCGGTGGTGGCGGTGTGGTCGGCCCGGCGGGTGCCGGTCGCGCTCGCGGACGCCGTGGGCGCGGCCAAGCTCCCCGTGCGACTCCACGAGGTCCTCGACGAGGCCGACGCGTGCTTCGTCATGCGCGAGGGCAGGAAGTTGACGTTCTCGATGGACCCGACCGAGCCGAAGATCCCCGCGTCGACGCAGAAGTTGCTCACGGGGGCGGCGGCTCTCGCCGTGCTCGGCCCGGATCATCGGTTCGAGACCACGGTCCTCGCGCCTGCGAAGCCACGGGGCGGGGTGGTGTCGAGGTTGTATCTGGTGGGGGGCGGCGACCCGGTGCTCGTGGCGGCGGAGTACAAGGCGTCGCTGGACGAAGATCCGCTGACCATGGGGCACCCAGTGACGCCGCTCGAAGGTCTCGCCGACGCCCTCGCCGCCGCCGGCGTGCGAGAGGTGCAGGGGCCGATCGTCGGAGACGCGTCCCGCCACACGGGCGGGCTGACGGTGCCGTCGTGGCGGTCGACCTACATCAGTGATCACGACGTCGCCTATCTCTCGGCGCTCACGGTCAACGGCGGGTGGAGCGCCTGGGACCCCGTCAAGGTCACGGCGTCGGATCCGGGCGCCAACGCGGCGGGTGAGTTGGCGCGCGTGCTCGCGCAGCGTCACGTCACCGTGGCGGGCGGAGGGACCTCGGGAACGACCCCGAGCGACGCGGTCGAGGTCGCCAGCGTCAAATCACCGCCGGTCGCAGAACTCGTCGCCGCCATGATCCGCGAGAGCGACAACCTGATGGCGGAGTTGCTGGTCCGCGAGATCGGGCTCGCGCGGACGGGCGAGGGAACCACCGAAGCGGGGACGCAGGCGATGGTGGACGTGCTCCGCGAACTCGACATCGACGTCGCGGGCGTTGCGCTCATCGACGGCTCGGGCCTCGATCGGGGAAACCGGGCGACGTGCGGATCGGCGCTCGGTGCGCTCGACCTACGGCATGACGACCGGTTTGCGGCCCTCGACGCCGGACTCGCCGTCGCCGGTCGGACCGGCACCTTGCACAAGCGGTTCGACGGGACGGCGCTCGAGGGCCGGCTCCGGGCCAAGACCGGATCCCTCAACGACGTCGTCGGGCTCGTCGGCGTCCTCGAGGGGCGCGCCGCCGGGCGCCCCGACCTTTCGTTCGCCCTCATGGCCAACGGAACCGGCTCGTCGGCCAACGGGTCGGCGTTGCAGGAGGCGATCGCCGAGACCCTCGACGCCTATCCGTTCCCGTCCGCGGATCCAACCGTGCTCGGGCCTCCGGCCGCCCGGCGGGCATCGAGCCGGTAGTCTCACGCACCCATGCCCGAGGTCCCGAGCACCCGAACGTCGCACGACAAGCAACTTCCCGAACTGCTGTCCGAGTTGTGGGAGCTCATCCGCGCCTACGTGCGCCAGGAGACGCTCGATCCGATCAAGGGCGTCGGCAAATGGGTCGCGTTTGGCGTCGCCGGCGCGCTCCTCGTCGGGATGGGCGTCGTCTTCCTGGCGGTCGCCGTGCTCCGTATCCTCCAGACCGAGACGGACACCACCTTCACGGGGAATTGGTCGTGGGCGCCCTACCTCATCGTGTTCGCGGCGCTCGCCATCGGAGGCGGCCTGACCGTGGCCGCCATCGACCGTGGGACCAAGACCGACCAGCCCGCGAAGACTGGGAAGTCTGCCAAGCCCATCAAGCAGGAGGGCCGGCCGTGACGCCCGAACCCAAGTCAGCCGTCTCGCCCGCGCCGACGTCGGTGACGCGGGCGGACATCGAGGCCAAGCTCAGCGAGATCCGGGGAAGCGTGGGCGACGGAGCCGAACGCGCCAAGGGCGTGGGTATCGCCGTCGGCGTCGCCGTGGTGACCGCGGCGGTCGTGGGCGCGTACCTCCTCGGCCGCCGCCGAGGGCGCAAGCGGCGCGCCGTCATCGAGATCCAACGAGTCTGACGCTCCGATGCTCCCGAAGCTGGTTCGCAAGGGGCTCCGCAAGGGCGTGCTCGAGGGTTCGCGCCCGTGGATGGCGGTGGGTGTTGCCGCCGGGGTCTTCACGATCGTGCGACGCGCCGCGGCCAACAAGCCCGAGACCGTCATGAAGCGGACACTCCAACCGGGTGAGGGCCTCATCGTGCGCGTGCGCGAGCCGGCCAACTGAGAAACCCCGCCCGGTAGGCTCGCGGTCCGTGAAGGTCCTGCTCAGGAATCCCAAACGCGAGGTCGAGATCGAAGGTCCGATCTCGGTGTTCGCGCTGTTGCGTCGTCTCGACATCAACCCTGAGAGCGTCCTTGTGATCCGCGGCGACACGCTTGCCACCAAGGAAGAGGAACTCGCGGACGACGACCACGTGGAAATTCGGCCCGTGATTTCCGGCGGGGCCGGTCGAGCGCGCCGTCCGTGAAGTGCACTCGCTGCCGAGGGGCAGCCGTCATAGAGGTCCGTCGCCACAACGCCGCGTTCTGCGGCCCGTGCTTCGTGCACCACTGCGAGGAACAGGTGCGGCGTGCCATCGACCATTTCTCGATGCTGCGACGGGACGACCGCGTGCTCGTTGCCGTGTCCGGAGGCAAGGACTCCCTCATGGCGTGGGACGTGCTCCGATCCCTTGGATACGACGCCGACGGCCTGTACGTGGGTCTGGGGATCGGCGACTACTCGGCCGAGTCGCTGCGGTATGCACGGGGCTTCGCGCAGGAGCGCGGTGGCCATCTCATCGAAATCGACGTGCCGGCGGCGTACGGGTACGACATCCCCTCGGGCTCACGGGCGGCGGGGCGGGTGCCGTGCAGCGCCTGCGGGCTGTCGAAGCGTCACCTGTTCAACCAGGCCGCCCGAGACGGGGGGTACGACGTTGTGGTTACCGGCCACAACCTCGACGACGAGGCCGCGGTGTTGCTCGGCAACGTCACGCGCTGGAACGAGTCGTACCTCGCGCGGCAGTACCCGGTGCTGCCCGCCTCGGAAGGGTTCGTCCGGAAGGTGAAGCCCCTCGTGCGCCTGTCGGAGCGGGAGACGGCGGCCTACTGCGTCATTCAGGGCATCGACTACATCGTCGACGAGTGTCCAATGGCCGACGGCAACCGGCACCTCGGATACAAGGAGGTCCTCAACGACCTCGAAGATCGCTCGCCCGGGTCCAAGGCGGCGTTCGTGTTCGGCTTCCTCGATCGCGTGCACGCCCGGTTCGCGGCCGACGTGGAAGATGAGCGCGCCACGCTGGCCGCATGCGAGCAGTGCGGCGCACCGACGCCCCTCGAGGTGTGCGCCTTCTGCCGCCTCCGGGAGCGGGCGGCGGCCGGCGCGCGGAGCGGCACATGAGCGCTGGTGCGTTCCGGGCGGGGGAGCGCGTGCTGCTGATCGACCACAAGAACCGGCGCCACCTGGTGTCGCTCAAGCCAGGCGAAGTGCATCACTTCCACACCGGAACGCTCCCGTACGACGACATCATCGGGCGGCCTGAGGGCTCGACGGTGCGCACGTCGTTGGGCGCGCGCATCACCGTCATCCGCCCGACGCTCGCGCAGTACGTGATCAAGATGCGCCGGGGCGCACAGGTGATCTATCCCAAGGACATCGGCCCGATCCTCATGCTGGCCGACATCCGCCCGGGGGATCGCGTGTTCGAGTCGGGGATCGGGTCCGGCGCGCTCACCATCGCCATGCTCCGGGCCATCGGTCCGACCGGTCGCATCGTCGCGTACGAGATGCGGGAGGACTTCGCGGGCCGGGCCCGCCAGAACATCGAGGAGTTCTTCGACGCTCCGGTCGGATCCGCCGAAGTCCCGCTCACCGTGGAGTTGCGCGACTCCTACGAGGGGATCGACGAGCGCGACCTCGACAAGGTCGTGCTCGACCTTCCGGAGCCATGGCAGCTGGTCAAGCATGCCGAGGAGGCGCTTCGCCCCGGCGGTATCTTTCTCTCTTACCTGCCCACGATCGGGCAGGTGGCGCGGCTAGGCGAGGAACTGGAGGGATCGAGGTTCGCCATGGTCGAGACGCTCGAGGTGCTCCAGCGCACCTGGCATGTCAAGGATCCCTCCGTTCGACCCGATCATCGGATGGTGGCGCACACGGGATTCCTGACGCACGCCCGCCTCCTGGCGCCGGGCGACTGACGCGAACCGGTCCCGCCCGTGAACTTCTTCGCCGATCAGTCGCTCGATTTCTTGATCCTGCTCAGCCTCGCCTCGGCGATCGTGGGCGGGTACCGCCTCGGCTTTCTCGCCCGGGTGACCTCGTGGGCCGGCTTGGCGTTGGGGATCGCCGTCGGCGTGGTCTTTCTCGACGACGTGGCGCGCTATTTCGAGGAGGCCGAGCCGGGCGTCGCCCTGCTCGCCTCGGTCGCCTTCCTCCTTGCCGCCGGAATGTTGGGGCAGGGACTCGGGCTCGCCCTTGGTGCCGCGCTCCACGCTTCTTTGCCCGTGGGACCGGGGTTCCGGCAGTACGACCGGGCCGCCGGGGGAACCCTCGGTGCCATCGGGATCATCTCGATCTTCTGGCTCTTGACGCCGGCGCTCGCCAACGTCGAGGGGTGGCCGTCCGAGGCCGCTCACGATTCGGTGTTGCTCAACGTCATCTC
>DATDOY010000210.1:0-8100 GCA_035293045.1 Acidimicrobiia bacterium | reverse complement strand
GACCGCGCTCGCGCCCGCCGAGGGGTGCGGGGCGGGCGGGCCGTGGTCGGGGTGATGGGTGCTGAACGCCCCGCGGCGAACCGCGGGGAGGCTCCGGCCACCCGGGTCGGCGGCGTCATAGAGAAATGCGGGCACCTCGAGCTCGGCGCCCAGCCAGGCGGCGAACCGGCGGGCGGCGTCGACGGCGAGGCGTTCGTCGGTCTTGGGGTCGAGGTCGACGAACGGCACGACGTCGAGCGCGCCGAGGCGCGGGTGCACGCCGTCGTGACCCGCGAGATCGACCCGGGCCACGCATGCGGCGGCGAGGGACTGCATCGCCGCCTCGACCGACTCGGGCGTTCCGGCGAGGGTGAAGACCGATCGGTGGTGATCGGGATCGGTGTGCACGTCGAGGAGGTCGGGCCCGCACGCGTGCGCGAGGGCTCCGATGACGCCGGCGTCCCGTCCCTCCGACACGTTGGGTACGCATTCGATCAGGCCCGCGAGGTCCACCGCCGCAGCGTACGACCGCGCGGCGGCCGACCCGAGCCGTCCGAGGAGCCTCAGCTCGCCGAGGAGCCTGAGCCCCACAAGGAGAACGCATAGGTTTGGCGACCGATGGAGATCGCGCTGGCGTTGCCCCACTACGACTTCTCGGTGCCGGGTGAGAACCCGCTGCGGTGGGAGACGATCGTGACCGCCGCGCGCGCCGCCGAGGCCGCGGGCGTCGACGCGCTCTACGTGTCCGACCACCTGTTTCTCGACGTCGAGAAGTACGGCGGCGGCCCGGGGGTCTACGGCTCCTACGAGCCGCTGGTGACCCTCGCCGCGCTGGCGCGCGACACGACCCGGGTGCGCCTCGGGACCCTGGTGCTGTGCGAGGCGCTGCGTCCGGCCGGCGTGCTCGCCAAGGCGCTCGCCACCCTCGACCGCGTCTGCGCCGGCCGCCTCGACGTGGGGCTTGGCGCCGGGTGGTACGAGCCGGAGTACGAGGCGATCGGCATGACCCTGCCCGGCCCTGGCGAGCGACTGGCGCGGCTGCGCGAGGCGCTGACGATCGTGACGCGAATGTTCGGCGGTGGGCGCGTCACCGTCGAGGGCGACTACCACACCGTGCGCGACGCCGTGTGCCTTCCTCCGCCGGTGCAACAACCCCGTCCCCGCGTGTTCCTTGGGGGCAAGGGCGACCGCTTGCTCCGCATGGTGGCCGAACTCGCCGACGGGTGGAACACGGTGTGGGCGTGGTCGCCGTCCACGTATCGCGAGCGGGTGCGGGTGCTCGACGCGGCGTGCGGAGCGGCGGGCCGAGACCCGGCGAGCGTGTGGCGCTCGGTCGGCCTGTACACCCTCGTGGGCGAGGACGAGGCCGACCTCGCGGCCCGCTATCGCCGCATGCAGGCCGAGGCGCCGGGCGGGATGCTCGACGCCGTGTCGCTCGACGACTGGCGCACCGACCACCTCGTGGGGACGCCCGACCAGGTGATCGAGCAGATCCAGGCGTGGGCCGAGGCCGGCGTCGACCAGTTCGTGGCGTGCGTGGGCCCGCTGCCGTTCTCGGTGAGCCACCCCGACGACGTGGCGCTCGCCCTCAGCGTGCTGACTGCCTGAGGCTTCTGTGCACCCGGTGACGGGGCCTCGTTCGGTGAGGGTTAGGCTGGACGGCGATGAACCTCGGCCCCATGGAACTCATCGTCGTGCTGGTGATCGTGCTGCTCTTGTTCGGCGCGAACCGGCTTCCGAAGCTGGCCCGATCCCTCGGCAAGGCGCAGAAGGAGTTCAAGAAGGGCGTCGACGAGGGCGCGACCGAGTCCGACGAGGACGACGAGAAGTAGCTGTCCCCCGGAGAAGTAGCTGTTACTTGCAGTAACTCGCGCCATGCGCGCGTTACTGCAAGTAACAGCGTTGGGGGTGGCTCGTCGCTCGTCGCTCGTCGCTAGTCGCGGGTGCCGGAGACGGAGACTCCGCGGCGGCGGCGCAGGATGCGACGGCGTTCGCGTTCCGAGCACCCACCCCACACGCCGTGATCGATGCGGTGTTCGAGCGCGTACTCAAGACACTCCATGCGGACGGGGCACTCGGCGCACACCCGGCGGGCCTGATCGACGCCCACGCCGTCCGACGGGAAGAACTCCCCGGGGTTGGCGCCGCGGCAGCGGGCTTGCAGCATCCACGCGGTGGACTCCTCGGTCCCGCCCGACCCGGGCGTCGGACCCAACTGGTCGTCCATGGCCTCCCTGCTTTCCCCGCCGCGCCGTGTGCTTGATCCGACTTTGCTCGATCAGGGTATAGAACGCTCGGCGCCCGCCTTTCGTTCCCCGGATCCTTTCGGCCCGTTTCGGGCGGTCCACGCTGAGGTCCGCGGCGGGCGTCGCGGTCATCCGCGGTGACCGGAATGCGGGCGTGATCCGTGTCAGGCTCTGCCCATGAGCGACGAGCACGCCCCGGCCGACGACGCGACCCCGCAACAACCCTCGAGCGGATCCGCCTCCGACGCGCTGCGATCCCTCCTCGGCGACGCCCCGACCCCGCCGCGCTCCACGACGGGCCTGACGGCCCCCGCGGGCGGGTTCTCGGTACGCGAGACCGAAGCTGACGCCGCGCCCGCCGCCCCCTCCTCGACGACGTCCAACCCCGCCACGACCACCCCGGCGACGGCCCCGTCTCCGGCCTCTCGCCCGATGGGCGCTCCGGGCACGCCCCCTCCCCCTCCTGGCGGCGACGCGCCCGCCCCGGCCATGTCGCGCCGGTGGCCCACGGCCCTCGCCGCGGCCCTCATCGGCGCTCTCGTCGGCGGCGGTGTCGCGGCCGGCGTGATGGCGACCGACGACGATGACGCCACCGCTCCACCCCGTCCGAGCGCCACCATCGAGGGCAGCACCGACGTCGGGTCGGTGCTCGAACGCGTCGAGCCGGCCGTGGTGTCGGTGCGCACCGAGTCGGTGAGCCTCAACATCTTCCGCGAGCCCGTGCCCGCGGAGGGCGCCGGCACCGGATTTGTGATCGGTGCCGACGGCGTCATCGTCACCAACGCCCATGTGGTGGAAGGCGCGTCGCAGATCCAGGTGGTGTTCCCCGATCGCGACTCGCCCGTCGACGCCGTCGTGCTCGGCCGCGACCCCGACCTCGACATCGCCGTCCTCAAGGTCGACCGCACCGGCCTCGACGTCGTGAAGCTCGGCGACGCCGGCCAACTCCAAGTGGGCGACGACGTGATCGCCATCGGCAACGCGCTCGCGCTCGAAGGCGGGCCCACCGTCACCCGCGGCATCGTCTCCGCGCTCGGCCGCACGCTCGACTCACCGACCGGCGTGCAGCTCGAGCCCATGATCCAGACCGACGCCGCCATCAACCCCGGGAATTCGGGCGGACCCTTGGTCAACTCAGCGGGGGAGGTGATCGGCATCAACACCGCGATCATCGGCGGGGCCGAGAACATCGGATTCGCCCTTGAGATCAACGCCGCCAAGCCGGTGATTGCGGAGCTCCGCGAGGGCACGGTGAAGACGGTGCCGTTCCTCGGGGTGCAGACCTTCACGCTCGACCCCCAGCTCGCGGATCAGTTCGACATCCAGGCGGAAGAAGGCGCCCTGGTGGCCGACGTCACGCCGGGTTCGGGCGCCGAGCTGGCGGGCCTCCAGCGGGGCGACGTCATCGTGGAGATCGAGGGCAAGGATGTGGCCGAATCGGCCGATGTCGGCGCCGTCATCCGCAAGCGCAAGCCCGGCGACCGGGTGTCGATCACCTACCTGCGGGGCAGCCAGCGCCGAACGACCGAGGCTCGCCTCGGACAGCGCGCGACGGCCACCTCACCGTAGGCTGCATCCCATGTCCATCGAACCCGAAGATCTCGTCGACGAAGAAGCAGAGCCGGAACCGCCGATCGCGCACCTCCGCATCGCCTACACCGGACCGGTGGCCCCGCACTGGGAACTCACGGCGATCTACGGCGATGATGCGTTTGTGACCGACTTCTGGCAACGGGCGATCGCCCGGCTCCAGCTGCTGCCCCCGCACGATCCGCAGTTCCGGCGCAATCGCGAGCGCGTCAACCGCGACGCCGAGCGCGAGAACGTCTATCTCGAGTGGGACCTCGGCTATGACGAGGAAGAGTCGGAAGGCACCTCGTCGCTCGGCGACAAGCCGGCCGCGGTCGCCGCCGAAGTACCCGACGCGCCGGAAGCCCCGACCCCCTGAGCCTGCCCGACCCGTCGCTGGACCCTTCGCACGACCCGTCGCTGGATTCGCGCGAGGGAGGAGTCGCTATTGGGCGGCGCCTCCGTCGGGCTCGGCGTCGCTGCGCAGGCCGGGGATCTCTCCGGTCACCATGAAACGCACGCGCTCGCCGAAGTTGACGGCGTGGTCGGCGATTCGCTCGTAGTACCGGCCGATCAGAGACGTCTGCACGGCGCGCTGGACTTCGCCCTCGTCCGCGGCGCCGCTCGAAAAGATGGCCCGGAACAGATCCTTTTGCAGGTCGTCCATGACGTCGTCCATGTCGTCGAGGGCGGCCGCCTTGGCGGGGTCACTGTCGACGAAGGCGTCGGCGGCCACCCGCAACTGCGCGCCGGCCTGGTCGCCCATGCGCTCGAGGATCCCCCGAACCTGAGGGGCCAATTGGCGGGGATACAGCCGACGAGCGCCCTTGGCGATGTTGACCATGAGGTCGCCGATGCGCTCGATCTCGTGGATGTTCCGGAGGGTGGAGACGAGCACCCGGAGATCGGACGCCATGGGCTGTTGGGTGGCGAGCAGTTCGTAGGTGTGCTCCTCGATGGCGTGGGTCAACTCGTCGATGCGAGCGTCCTCGGCGATGACGGTGTCCACCCCCGTGAGGTCGGCGTCGAGCAGCACCCGGGTTCCTCGGGCGATCGACTCGGTCGCCATGCCGGCGAGCCGCACGACGTCGCGCCGGAGGTCGTCAAGTTGCTCGTGATACGTCCTGCGGGTGTCGGCCAAGGCCACACGTCCTCCCTCGAGGGTCGTCGGCGCCCATCCTCCCACCTGCCGCGAGCCGGTGGGGTGTCCCGGCCTGAATGTTTGCCTCGTGTTCACCGAGCGGTCAGGCCGTCGCCACCGACCGACCATACGGTGCAGGCGATGACCGCCGACCCGGACGGGAGCGTTAGCGTGCCCATCGCTGTGGCCGAGAACATCGTCGCCCGCCGAGGCGTAGCACCCGCAAGCGAGGGACAGAACGCCGATCCGGTCTTCTCGTTGGCCGACGTGAGCGTGGCCTACGGGGACGCCGTCGCCGTCGCCGGGGTCACCATCGACGTGGCCCCCAACGAGATCACCGCCATCATCGGTCCCTCGGGCTGCGGCAAGAGCACGCTCATCCGCTGCCTCAACCGCATGAACGACCTGATCCCGAATGCTCGCGTCGCCGGTTCGATCACCTATCACGGCGTCGATCTCTACGACCCCGCCGTCGACGCCGTCGAGGTGCGGCGCCGGATCGGCATGGTGTTCCAAAAGCCCACCCCGTTCCCGAAGTCGATCTTCGACAACGTGGCGTTCGGCCCGCGCATCCAGGGTCGCAAAGCAGGTCTCGACGACATCGTCGAGCAGGCGCTGCGTCGCGCCGCCCTGTGGGACGAGGTGAAAGACAAGCTTGCTGCCAGCGCCTACGCGTTGTCGGGCGGCCAGCAGCAGCGGCTGTGCATCGCTCGGTCGCTCGCCGTCGAACCGGACGCCCTACTCATGGACGAACCGTGCTCTGCCCTCGACCCGATCGCGACCTCCCGCATCGAAGACCTGATGCACGAACTCCGACAGAGCGTCACCATCGTGATCGTGACGCACAACATGCAGCAGGCCGCCCGCGTGTCCGACCGCACCGCGTTCTTGACGACCGAGGTCGACGAGCGCGGCGACCATCGCTGCGGGCGCCTCGTCGAGTTCGACCGCACCGAGGCGATGTTCACCCGACCGTCCGACCCGCGTACTGAGGCCTACATCACCGGCCGGTTTGGATGAGCGCTCAGTCTTCCGATCGGGAGTCGAGATAGGAAGCGCCCGCCATCACCGCGTACGTGATCGCCATCGCGGTGGGAATCCAAGAGAACTCCGCGGGTGCGGCCTTGATCAGCGAGATGCAGATGGCGGATGCGATGAGGAAGAAGAGCGCGCGCCGGTCCATCGCCGGTCAGACCGCCTGCACGAGGAAGTACGTGGCCGCGGCGACGGCCGCGGAACCCGGGATGGTGAGAACCCAGGCCCAGACGACGCGGCCCGCCACGCCCCACCGGACCGCCGAGAGGCGCTGGAGGGAGCCGACCCCGACGATGGCGCCGGTGATCGTGTGGGTGGTCGATACGGGGATGCCGGCCGACGACGTGAAAAAGAGCGTCGCCGCAGCAGCCGATTCCGCCGACACGCCACCGACGGGTTGCAGCTTGGTGATCTTCGATCCCATGGTGTGGACGATCCGCCACCCGCCGGTCAGCGTGCCGAGGCCGATGGCAGCGTGCGCTGACAGCACGACCCAGAGGGGAACCTCGGCGTCGCTGCCCACCCGGCCGGTGGCGATGAGGAGCGCCAGCATGATTCCCATCGTCTTCTGCGCGTCGTTGGCGCCGTGGCCGAGGCTGAACGCCGCGGCCGAGACGAGCTGGAGACGACGGAACACCCGGTTCAGCGTCTTGACCTTGCGGTAGCGGTGGACGATCCACAGGATGGCCGTCATGAGGAGGAAGGCCAGCGCGAGGCCGAGGAGCGGCGAAAGGACGATGAACACACCGATTTTGCGCAGCCCCTCGAGGATGAGGACGTGCCCGCCCGCCTTGGCCATGGCGGCACCCGCCATACCCCCGACCATAGCGTGCGACGACGACGTGGGAAGGCCGAGCCAGAACGTGATCAGGTCCCAAACGATGGCGCCCATGAGCCCGGCGAAGATCACGCCGATGCTCAGCACGTCCTGGCTCACGACGTCCTTGGCGATCGTGGTGGCCACGTGGGTGCCGAAGACGGCGAAGGCGATGAAGTTGAAGAAGGCCGCCCAGATGACGGCGAGGCGGGGCGAGAGAACCCGGGTCGACACGACGGTGGCGATGGAGTTGGCGGCGTCGTGGAAGCCGTTGACGAAGTCGAAGGTGAGGGCGGTAGCGATCACCGCCCAAAAGAGGAAGGACTCCACAGGCGTGTCAGGCGTGCTTGAGGACGATGCCCTCGACGATGTCGGACGTGGCTTCGATGGCGTTCAGCGCGTTCTCGATTGCCTCCACGACGTCCTTCCACTTGAGGACCTCGAAGGCCTTGTACTCGCCCGAGAACATGCGGGCCACCGACTTGCGGTAGATGCGGTCGCCCTCGCTCTCGAGTTGGTCGATGGCCGTCAGCTCGGACTCGATCCCCTTCATGCGGGGCAGCTTCTCGATGAGCGACACGTTGGCCTCGCTGGCCTTCACCAGCGTCTCGGCGAGCTCGACCATTTCCGGAAGGATGCCGTCGACCTTGTGGAGTACGAGGAGGTCGGCGGCGGCGAGGATGTCGTCGACGACATCGTCGAGGCGTTCGGTGAGGGCGTGGATGTCCTCGCGGTCGAACGGGGTGACGAAGCTGGTGTCGAGGCGCCGGAGGATGGTGTCGGTCAGTTCGTCGCCGCGCCCTTCACACTCGATGAGCCGTTGGAGCTTCGCTTCGACGTCGGTGTAGTCCGCCACGAGGTCGCGCATCCGCCGGGATGCGTCGGCGACGTTGGCGGCGGCCTCGTCGAAGAGACCGTAGAACCCCTCGTCGCGGGGGAGCAGTCGAAATCGCAGGCGCAAGGCGAACCTCCGGGACGCGGGGCCGGGAAAGTCTGTCCTCTCGGCCGTGCGGGTTCCAAACGGAGCGGGGCCGGGCGGCGCGGTCGGCCGACGGAACGTTGGTTCCCGCTGTCGATCACACTAGGACCATGAGCGCCGGGGCCTGGCTCGGAGCCGCGGGTGGGGCCGCGGTTCTTCTCATCCTGATCACGTGGCTGCGAGCTCGCCGGCAGACGATCCGGCCAAGCCGTTCCGCCTCGTGGAGCACCCGCCCGGCAAGCCGCTTCATCACCTCGGCATCGTCGTCGACCTCGAGAGTCTCGGCGAGCGCGATCAGGGCGCCGATCGGGGTCTTCAGCTCGTGGCTCACGTT
>DATDOY010000209.1:0-4480 GCA_035293045.1 Acidimicrobiia bacterium | reverse complement strand
GCCGCGGGAATCACCGAGGTCGGGATCGTGGTCGGCGACACCGCCCCTGCGATCGAAGCCGCGGTGGGCGACGGCTCCGCGCTCGGTATCTCGGTCACCTACATCCGTCAGGAAGAACCCCTCGGCCTCGCCCATTGCGTTCTGATCGCCCAGGACTTCCTCGGCGACGAGCCTTTCGTGATGTACCTCGGCGACAACCTCATCATCGGCGGCATCAACGACTTCGTCGACGACTTCGTGCGCGAGCAGCCCGACGTGCTCGTCCTCCTGACCAAGGTCGAGCACCCCGAGCAGTTCGGCGTCGCCGAACTCGGCCCCGAGGGCACGCTCGTTCGGCTCGTGGAAAAGCCGGTCGACCCGCCGAGTGATCTCGCCCTCGTCGGCGTCTACTTGTTCGACGCCGGGATTCACCAGGCGGTCCGGGCGATCCAGCCCTCCGGACGCGGCGAACTCGAAATCACCGACGCCATCCAATGGGTGCTCGAACAGGGGAAGTCGGTGCGTTACCACGTGCTCGACCGCCCGTGGATCGACACCGGGAAGCGTCAAGACCTGCTCGAGGCGAACCGCATCGTGTTGGAGGGAATCCAAACGGACGTGCGTGGAATGGTCGACGGCGAGTCGCGCATCACCGGGAATGTCATCGTCGAGGACGGAGCGGAAGTGCGCGACAGCGTGGTTCGGGGACCGGCCGTCATCGGCACGGGCACGACGATCGCCAACTCCTATATCGGCCCCTATTCATCCATCGGGCCCCGCTGTGAGGTGATCGACGCCGAGATCGAACACTCGGTCGTTCTCGAGGGGTCGCGCATCGAGGGCGTTCGACGCGTCGACGACTCGCTCATCGGTCGCAACAGCGAGGTGCGTCACGTGACGAGCGGACCGAAGGCCTACCGGTTCCTCGTGGGCGACGACTGCGAGGTCGACGTCCTTTAGCGAGCGAGCCCGCAGCGCGAAGGTTCGAGGGCGTGCGGGCGTTGGAGGGTGTGTGCGTATGGCGTCGCGCATAGCGCGACGCCATACGCACACACTCACTCGGAGGGTTGGCGTTTCAGGGCGTCGAGGACGTCGGCGAGGGTCTGGTCGAGCCCGATCACAGGTTCCCATCCGGTGGCTTCCCGCAAGCGGGTGTTGTCGCCGACCAGCCGCGGGATCTCGATGGGGCGCACGAGATCGGGGTCGATCTCGACGGCGAGATCGACACCCGCCACGGCCAGGAATCGCTCCACGATGTCGGCGACGCTGACGCCCACGCCGGAGCACACGTTGTAGACGCCGCCCGCCTCACCCCGTTCGGCGAGCAGTCGATAGGCGCGCACCACGTCGCGGACGTCGGTGAAGTCACGCACCGGATCGAGGGCTCCGAGCAGCAGGGTGTGCGCGCCGCCGCGATCGGCGTCGACGATGCGACGGGCGAGCGCCGGGACGACGAAGCGGTCGGCTTGGCCCGGCCCGGTGTGGTTGAACGCCCGCACACGGATCGCGCCGAGACCGTCGCCGAGGAAGGCCTGCAACGCCAGATACTCGGCGGCGACCTTGCTCGCGGCGTACGGCGTGGCCGGACGCAGCGGCGCCTCCTCGCGGAGCGGGAGGTCTTCCGGCCCGACGATGCCGTACTCGTCGGCGCTCCCGACCACGACCACCCGCCCGGCTCCCGACGCGGACGCCGCGCGCAGCACATTCAGCGTGCCCTCGGCGTTGACGCGGAACACGTGCGCCGGTGCATCCCACGAGTCGCCGATGTGGCTGATGCCGGCGAGGTGGTACACGACGTCGGGCGCGGCTCGGTGCACGGCATCGAGGACGGCGTTGGGCTCCGTGACGTCGAGGTCGCCGGCAAACCCCACGACGTCATCGCCCGACTCGCGCAAATGAGCCATGAGGTGAGTGCCGACGAAGCCGGTCGCGCCGGTGACGAGCGCCTTCACGAAGCCCCGCCGGGATCGCGCTCCACCGTCGAGCCGGGTTGGTCGGACGCGGCCACTCGGTAGGCCTCGACGTGTGCCCGCGCGCACATGCCCCACGAATAGCGGCCCGCCACACGGGGCCCGGCCTCACGGAGCGCCTTGGAGAGGCGCTCCTCGGAGAGCACGCGCTCGACGGCCCGGGCGAGTGCGACGTCGTCACCCGGGGGCACCAGCACGGCGGCGTCGCCCGCCATGTCGGCCATCGGCGTGCCGGAACTCGTCACGAGCGGCGCCGCGCACGCGAGCGCCTCGAGGGCGGGCACACCGAAGCCCTCGGCGTGCGACGGGTACACGACGGCCGCCGCCGTTCGGTACAGGACGGGAAGCAGCTCGGGCGGCGCGTATCCGAGGAGGTGGATGCGATCGGCGAGTCCGCTCTTGCGCACGGCGGCCTCGACCTCGGACGCTCCCCACCCGGGGCGTCCGGCGATGGCGAGGCTCAGATCGGGGTGGTCGGACGCGACGGCGGCGAAGGCGGCGATGAGGCCGGGCACGTTCTTGCGCGGCTCGAGCGTCCCGACAAAGGCCAAGAAGGGAGGTGTCACTCCCACCGCGTCGAGCGTCGCCAAGTCGGCGGCGACCGTCGCGTCGTCGCCCGCGGGCCGAAAGCGCGAGCGGTCGACGCCGTGCGGCGCGACGACCACCGGCACCTGGGGGTTGAGGATCCGTCGCAGGCGGCCGGCGGTGTCGTCGCTGACCGCCACGATCACCTTGGCGCGCTCGGCGGCGGCGCGGATCATGCGCTGGAAGAAGACGACCTTCGCCCGCTCGTGGAACTCCGGGTTCTCGAAGAAGGTCATGTCGTGGATGGTGACCACCTTGGGCCCCTCGTACCGGAGCGGGAGCGTGTAGTGCGGCCCGTGCCAGACGGCGACGTCGAGCGACCGCGCCAGCCTCGGTGCCATCGCCTGTTCCCAGGCCAGCCGGAGAGGCCGGCTCGTCGGCACCTTGGCGTGGACCCGCGAGTGGGGAGCGATCCGCCGCCAGCGGGCCCGGTCGTCGGTTCGGGTCAGAACCTCAAGGTCGACGTCGGCCCCCGCGTCGAGGGCTCCGACCAGATTGATGGTGTAGACGCCCGCGCCGACGGGTTCCTCGGGTACGGCGGAAACGTCGACGAGCACGCGCACGGGCGGATTCTAAGAAGACCGACCGGCGGCAACCCGGTACGCGGCGACATGAGCCTGAACGCTGGCGCCCCAGGTGAACTGCTGGGCGCGCTCCCGACCCGCCGCCCCCAGGCGCTCCCGCTCCGCGGGATCATCGATGATCTCGGCGAGGGCCGCCGAGAGCGCACCGGGGTCCTGGGTCGGCACCAGCCGCCCGGCGTCGCCGACGACCTCGGGGAGGCTCGTCGCCGCGGAGGTGACGACGGGACAGCCCCGCACCATGGCTTCGAGCGCGGGCAGCCCGAATCCCTCGTACTCCGAGGGATAGGCGAGGGCGAGGGCGCCGCGGTAGAGCGCGTCGAGGTCGTCGTCGGTGATCTGGCCGACTTGCACGACCCCCGGCCGGTCGAGGCGGGGGAGCTTGCCCCACCCGCGCGGTCCGACCAGCGCGAGTTGGAGATCGGGCGCCGTGCGCCGGAGGAGCCGAAACCCCTCGATCAGCGTGTCGATGCCCTTGCGCGGCTCGAGCGTTCCGACGAAGAGCACGTAGCGCGACGTGAGGCCGAGACGCTCAGCGACGGAGGAGACGCCAAGCGGCGGGCGGTCGCCGGGATCATCGATTCCGTGGTGGGCCACATGGACCCGGTCGGCGGCGAAACCCTCGGCGATCAGTTCACCGGCCACGAAGTCGGAGGGCACGATGACGGCGGCGGCGTGTTCGCGAGCCAGCCGCAGGCCCCGCTCGTGGAAGCGGAGCCCCCGAATCGTGAAGTACTGCGGGAGGCGAAGGAAGGCGAGGTCGTGCACCGTCACGACGAGCGGGGTCGATCCGGTGGGCGGCACGGCGAGGCTCGGCGCGTGCACGACGTCCACGTCGAGCGCGAGCGCGGGGCGTCGGAAGTGATGCCACAACTCGTATCGCACCGACCCGTGGGGACGACCCAAGTCGACATAGGAATCGGTGTCCGCGAGGGCGGCCGGTCGCGGCCCCGCGGCGAAGGGCACCACGTCGAGGCCCTCCTCGGACAGGCATCGCGCGAGGACGCCGAGATAGCGCCCGATGCCGCCCGGGATGCGCTGGAGCATTTGTCCCACATGGAGTCCAACCCGAAACCCGAGTCGCTCACTCACCCTGCCGCCTCCCGATAGAGCTCGGTCATCGCTTCTGCGGCCGTCGCCCAGTCGAACTGCTCGGCCCGGCGGCGACCGGCCTCGATCAACTGCGAACGGAGGGCCGAATCCTCGAGGACTTGGTCGATCGCCCCCGCGACCTCGCCGACCTCGCCGTCAACCAGTACGGCGGCGCCGTCGGCGCACTCGGTGACGCCACCGCTCCGAGCCGCCACGACCGGCGTGCCCACCGACATCGCTTCGAGGACGGGAAGCCCGAACCCCTCGTACAGC
>DATDOY010000208.1:0-3050 GCA_035293045.1 Acidimicrobiia bacterium | reverse complement strand
TCTTCTGGCGGCGAGCGCTCTTGCCGCCTCCGGCATCATGGCTGTGACGGCAAGTCCGTCGCTCGCAGAACAGGATGTCATCGACTGCCCATCCAACGGCAACGACCCGGGCGCCCCGGTGGGCGACCCGGTTCACAACCCACCAGTCATCGTCGAGGACGTTCCCGTCCTCGGAGACGTCGGTGTGGGCGAAGGCGACGCGTGCGCCGAGCTTGTCCGCACCCTCGTGTTTGTCGGCCACGCCGACATCGACAACGGCGTGAACGCCGCCGGGGTCGGTGGAACAGTGTCCATCCAGGGTGGCGACAAGCCATGCGTGTGGAACGAAGACGGCAGCCTGGCCACCGGACCGTGCGACGAGGGCAACAACGGCGGGAACTTCAAGTTCAAGGGCGACTGCATCCTCGTGAACTGGGATGACGCCACCGCTTCTGGCGTCACCGGTACCCCCGCCGACTGTGATTTCGCTCCGACGACCGGCTTCTACACCCGGCCTAACTTCCACGGCAGCCAGGGTGGAGGCGGCGGTGGCCTCTTCGGCTGCATCGAGAACGGCGCCGGCGGCACCGACGCTCACGCACAATGCCCATCAGGATGGGGCGGGACGCCGAGCGGTATGGGTGGCCTCGACGAGAACGGCAACACCGGTCTCAACTTCGAGCCCAGCGGCCAGGCGAGTTGCACGGCGTCCGACGGCGTCGGTACGTCGACGTTCATCTCGGGCCTCGGCCAGAGCGACAAGTGGTCGTCGAGCTACACCTGGAACAACGCCCTGAACAACCTGCGGGGCACGATCTGGGCCGGACTTCCCACCGATCAGGGCTCGTCGACGAACTACATCTTCGACGCCAAGATCGAGACCCAGGCCGACCCGCGTGAAGTGAACGTTGGCGAGGAGCCGACCGACACCACCGCTGCGGGCTGCCTCGAGAAGACCGTTGCAACGCTCAACCCGGTCGACTCGAGTGGCCCCCGAACGGGCCTGAACGACATCCTCGTGGTTGGAACCGCCAGCTGGCGGGTCGAGGACGTCCCCGAATTGCACACGTAATCCGCTGACTTTCGCGCCTTACGCCGAGTCAGCAACAATCACACGCTGATTAGCCGGGCCCCCGCTCCACCAGGGGCGGGGGCCCGCATCATAGAAATTGAGCAGGATGACGGACGCGCGATCGACCCTTGAGCGGCGGGGAATCAGCACCGCGCGTCCGCGCCTTGCTCGCCTCGTGGCCGCGCTGGCCGTGACGTCGCTCGCGTCCACACTCCTCGTCGTTGTGCCGACCCTCCCGAGCGCCGCCGCTCCGGGCGAGGGCCTGCGTCTTGTGGGCATCATTCCCGACGACGAGCCCAACGTCGGGACAGACGCAGAAGGCGCGTATCTCATCGACCCCGTGAGCCGGGTCGTCTTCCAGTACTACAAGGGCACCTCACCGCAGAACACGACTCGGCTCATGTTTCGCGCCATGGACATCGACGAGTTCTCGAATGGGAAAGCCCAACGCAAGGGGTTCGATCTCACCATCGACCAACAGCAGGTTCCCACGCTCGCTCAAGCGGCCGGCACCGACATCACGCGAACGAAGATCGACATCGCAGGGCGCGAACCGGTGGTCACCCTCGACACCAAGAACGGCCGTCTGTTCTATGCGGCGGGGGGCGCGATGTACGAGGTCGACTATGACTTCGCCGCCCAGACGCAGACGCTCGCCAAGTGGGTTGCCCCTCCCCATCTCGGTCAAACCGTGCCCGAGGATCAGCTCTACACCCCGAGCGGCGCCACGTCGCCGACGGGCGACGAGACCTACCAGCCATCCTTCGGCCTCGCGTACGACGATTCGACGTCGTCCCCGATGCTGTACCAGGTCGGTCAGATCAAGCTAAAGGACGCGCCGGACGCCAGTCTCCGGAGCCTCTGGATCGCGGGATGGGACGCCAGCCCCGGGAACCCGGCCGCCTCCCCTCAACTCCGCGAGCGCTGGTTCTACGTGACGCAGACGTGTCGAAATCTCGGCCGCGATCAGAACACCGAGGTCCAGACGCCGGTGTTCCGCGATGGCGAGTGGCTCTACACGTTCTGTAGCGGGAGCACCGACGGAAGCGCGCGCGGGGTCCTGCGGGTGCGGATCGACCCGATCACGGGCCCGATCGCCGGCACGGAGCAGTTCTTCCCGGGCGTGACGGGCGGCGATACCAACGCGTGGGCAGATCCGGGTAAGGCGCGCGTGTACATCCTCACGCTCAACAGCAAGGCGCACGCCAGGAGCGTTCTGGTGTTCGATGGTCGGGCGAGTAACGGACAAGGCGCGTACATCGGCGCCTTTTCGGTCGCCAACTCCGACGACGGCCGGCGCGACCCCGGACCGGCGATGGGCGCGGTGAACCCTCTGACCCACCGCTGGTACTTCCAGAGCGACACCGGGGCCTGGCTCCAGGAAGGCGGTCTCCGTCGCGTCGCCCAGCCCGAGCGCAAGGTGTCGGCGATTGCCACGAGCGTCCCGGAGATCGATGGGCGTCAAGAGTGTGGCAAGCGGAATGCTGCGCACCCCGACCCGTGCGGCTTGAAGTTCGTCGTGAGGCGCCCGATCCGTGTCGATCCCGGCACGTCAGGCAGGCGGACGAGGATCTTCGTCGAACAAGAGCGGGCCTTCTGCAGTCGTTTCGTCGCCAACCTCGACAACTGCATCGCGGTCTACGAGGATGGCTTTTCCAGTGTCGGAGTGCAGTCCACGGTTGCCGAGAACACCCTGAATGTTCCCGAGACTGCGGGGCTCGTCGGGTCGTACTCCGGAATCGGGACGGCGTTCGGAGTTCGAACGCGCATCCTGCGGGGATTCTCGACCGTGTGGCCGGGCGGCGTAGGCAATCAGACCATCGAGGGCGATCCAACCGGCAACCCGAACAGCGTCACGTGGTACGCCACGGATCCGTTCTTCTACCACGGAGGCGACTGCGGCGCGAACGATCGCGAGCTCGTCGTGGGGCGAATCTTTCAGACCGCGTTGACGGGCGGACTCCAGCGCAACATGGCGCGCGCGGGCGCGCTCGGCGTC
>DATDOY010000207.1:0-4803 GCA_035293045.1 Acidimicrobiia bacterium | reverse complement strand
CCGATCGAGAACGACTTCTGGCGCTTCTACCGCTTGGTGGGGTGAGGCGGGTCGATCAGAACACGATCACGCTGCGGGCGCCCTCGCCGGCTTCCATGGCTCGGAAGGCGTCGTTGACATCCGCGAGACCGATGCGGCTCGTGATCAGCCGGTCGATCGGGAGCCGCCCCGCGCGGTAGAGGTCGAGGAACCTCGGGAAGTCGCGCTGGGGGTCGGCGGAACCGTAGACGCACCCGAGGATTCGCTTGCCGCTGATCGACAGCTCGCGCGCGTTGAAGCCGGCGATGTCGTCGTCGGCTCCCACGCCGACGATCGTGCACGCACCGCCGTTGCGCGTGGCGTCGTAGGCCGCGCGCATGGTGGTCGACCGGCCGACGACCTCGAAGGCATGGTCGACACCGACTCCCCCGTTGATCGAGGCCACCGCGGCGACGTCGTCAGTGCTGTCGGTCGCACCCAACGATTCGGCGATGCCCCGCCGCTCGGCCGAAGGGTCGACGGCGATGATCCGCGACGCGCCGGCCACGACCGCGCCCTGGATCACGCTGAGCCCGACGCCCCCGCACCCAACCACCGCCACGGTGTCACCGGGCTTCACGGCGGCCGTGTTGAGCACGGCGCCGACGCCGGTGGTGACCGCGCAGCCGACCAGCGACGCCACGTCGAGCGGAACGTCCGCGTCGATCTTCACGAGCGCGCGCTCCAATACCTGCGCCGTCTCGCCGAAGGTTCCCGTGGTAAGGCCGGCGAACACGACGTCGCCGGCGACGCTGCCGTAGGGCGCGCCGAGGGCGTCGCCCAGGCCGCGTTCGCAGAGGAACGGCTGGTCGGCTCGGCACCACACGCAGTCGCGGCACGCGGGAATCCACGAGATGATCACGTGGTCGCCCGGCGCCACCAGCGTGACGGCGTCGCCCACCTCTTCGACGACCCCCGCCCCCTCATGGCCGAGCACACACGGCGTGGGGTACGGGATCTTGCCCTGCTGCACCGACAGGTCGGAATGGCACACGCCGCTCGCCGCCATCCGCACCCGCACCTGGTGGGGCGTGAGCGCGGCCGGGTCGACGTCAACGACCTCGAGCGCGTCGCCATACGCGCGGAGCAGCGCCGCCTTCACGGGAGCGCGTGGCGCGTGATCGTGCGGGGATGCGTGTACGAGATGACGCCGTCGGGCCCGAGCTCGCGGCCGATGCCCGACTCCTTCCATCCGCCGAACGGACCCCGGGGGTCCATGGCGTAGATGGAGTGGTGGTTGGTCCACACCGTGCCGGCCTGGAGCCGGCGCGCCACCGAACCGGTGAGGTCGTCGTCGTTGCTCCACACCGACGCGCACAGCCCGTACTCAGTGTCGTTGGCCTGGGCGACCGCGTCCTCGATGTCGACGTAGGGGATGACCGGCAGCAGCGGGGTGAACTGCTCCTCACGTACCACCCGTGAGTCGCGCGGCGCGCCCTCGACGATGGCGGGGCTGACGAAGTAGCCGCCCGCCGCCGCGTCCTCGGCGCGGATGGTGGCGGGACGGTGCACCTTGGCGCCGACCGACTCGGCGTCGGCGAGGAGGCCTTCGGCGAAGTCACGCGCACGCGCGTTGTGGACCGGGCCCATGGTGACGCCGTCGACGAGGCCGTCGCCGACGGTGACCTTGGCGGCGCGCTCGACGAGGGCGTCGACCCAATCCCGCTCCTTCTCCGCCGGCACGTAGAGCCGCTTGATGGCCATGCACACCTGGCCGCTCGTGAGCATCGACGAGTCCCAGAGACGATCGAGCATGGCGTCGGAGATCTCGACGTCGGGGCCGAGGATGGCCGGGTCATTGCCGCCGAGTTCGAGCAGGACCGGCTTGAGCTTGGTGGCCGCCGCCGCCATGACCTTGGCGCCGGTCGACCCGCCGCCCGTGAACGACACCATGTCGATGCCGTCGTGGACGACGAGGGCCTCGCCGATCTCGATGCCCGGAGAGTTGAGCGTGTTGACGACGCCCGGCGGGAGACCCTCGGCGATCATCGCCAGCATCTCGAGGACGGCGCCGGGACAGCTCGGGGGCGCCTTCACAACGAGGGCGTTGCCGGCGAGGAGCGACGGGATGACCTTGAGGGCCATCACGCCGAGCGGCCAGTTGAACGGGAGGATGACGCCGACCACGCCGAACGGTTCGCGGGTGACGATAGGGGCGCTCGGGTCGTCGGGGTAGGTGACCTCCGCGAGCGCCTCCTCGGCGAGCGGCGGCATGATGCTCGCCATTCCACCGGGGGAAAAGGTCTCGAACGACGCCTCGGCCATCGGCTTGCCGTGCTCGCGCACGAGCAGCGAGAGCAGGTCGGCGTCCATGGCCGCGGCCATGAGGGGCTCGGCAAGCGCGGTGATCTGCGCGCAGCGTTCGCCGACCGACGTACTCCCCCACGCCGGCGCGGCGCGGCGCGCCGCGGCCACCGCGTCATCGAGCTGGCCCATCGAGGACGCCGGCGCCTCGTGCACGCGCTCTTCAGGACGAGCCGGGTTGTGGATCGGGTAGGTGCCCTCGGCGCCCGGAACCCGCTTGCCATCGATGATCAACTCCGCCATTGCCGCCTTCTCTCTGTGTTCTCTCGGTGTTGTCTCCGCCTGCCTTGGCTCAACTCCTCGTTCTTGGATGGGAATTGGCTCTCCCAGAGCCAATTCCCATCCAAGAACTAGGGCTTGGGCGAGATGATGAAGCGCTCCTCTACACGGTAGAAGCGCGCGGGCGTGGTCCACAGAATCTGCTCGAGGTCGCGCGGTGTGAGCGGCACCCGGGCGCCGTCGTCGTGCGCCGCCTCGCGGAGGAAGGCGTCGACGGCGTTGGGGTAGAGCGCGTCGGGGTGCGGGAAGTCGCTGGCCCACATCAGGTGGTCGGCGCCGACCTGGGCGGCAGCGAGGCCGACCAGCGCGTCGTCGGGGTCGGTGCAGATCGTGCACTGATCGGCGAAGTACTGCGACGGCGTGCGCTCGAGTCCCTTGGTCTCGGAGTCCTCCATCCACTCGACGTGCTCGTCGAGGCGATGGAGCCAGAACGGCAGCCACCCCGTTCCCGACTCGAGGAACGCGACCCGCAGGGTGGGGTGGCGGTCGAGGGTGCCGGAGAGGAAGAGCGACGCCATCGCCGCCATCTGCTCCATCGGGTGCGACATGGCGTGCCGCTCGACGAAGGAGTCGAAGCGGTCCATGCCGATGGTCGGGTGGCCGCCGAGGCCGAGGCCCTCGTGCACCGAGAGCACGATGCCGGCGTCGGCCACGGCCGCATACAGCGGGTCGTACGCGGCGTCGCCGAGATTGCGGCCGTACATGAAGTTGGGACGCACGAGGACTGCGACGAGATCGTGGTCGGCGCACCATCGGGCCTCGGCGGCAGCGAGGCCGGGATCGATCATCGGGACGAGGCCCACCCCGGCGAGGCGCGTGCGGTCGTGCGCGGTGTACCCGGCGATCCACTCGTTGTACGACCGACAGGCGGCGGCCGAGGCGGCTGCGTCGAGGCCGGGAAGGAACGGCACGAACAGGCCGAGGCTCGGATAGAGCACGACGGCGTCGATGCCCTGGTTGTCCATGGCCCGCAAGTAGCTCGGCGCGTCGAAGCCGTGCGCGAACTGGTCCTCGAGGAGCGTCGCGTCGCCGCACGGGATCATCGGCGTCGTGTCGGGGAGTTCGGCGGGCAGCTTGCCCGGCTCCATCCACTCGTCGAACACCCCCGCCGCCTCGATGACGTGCGCGTCGGCGTCGAGGATGCGGGGCGGCGCCGCGAGCTCGGTCACGTGCGCCGGGCGGCAAGGCCGCCGTCGACCGGGAGGACGGCCCCGCTGGTGTAGGAAGCGTCGTCCGACAACAGGTAGAGCGCCGCGGCGACGACCTCGCTCGGCTCCGCGAGGCGCCGCATCGGCATGTTGGACGCCACCATCGCGCGGATGGCGTCGGGGTCGGGCGCCTGGTCGGTCATCTTCATGAAGAGGCCTGTCGTGGTGGCGCTGGGCGCGACCACGTTGACGCGGATGCCGTCCTTGGCGTGCTCGATGGCGACCTGCTTGCACAGGTTGGTGAGGGCGAACTTGCTGGCGCAGTAGGCCGCGTACTGGGGCTGGGTGATCTGGCCGAGGGTCGAGCCGAGGGCGACGACCGATCCGCCGCCCGCTTCGATCATGGCGGGGACGGCGTGCTTCATGCACAGGAACGGACCCTTGAGGTTGACGTCGAGGACCTGCTGCCAAGCCTCGTCGGTCGAATCCACGACGCCAGCGCGCGTCTCCACGGCCGCCGACAACACGAGCGCACGCACGGGGCCGATGGCGCGCGCGGTGGCGACCATGTCGACGACGTCGTCCCACACGGTGACGTCGGTGACGGTGTGGGTGCCCCCGATCTCGCCGGCGACGCGCACCGCGGCCTCGCCGTCGACGTCGGCGACGACCACGTGCGCTCCCTCGTCCGCGAGGCCGCGGGCGATGAACTCGCCCAAGCCGGAACCGGCGCCCGTCACGATGGCGACGCGCCCGGCGAACCGGCCGGCGGAGCGATCGGCGCTCATCGCAGGGCCGCCAAGCCGCCGTCGGCCGGGATGACCGCGCCCGACACATATGCCGACTGGTCGGAGGCGAGGAACAGGGCGATGGCCGCGACGTCGTCGGCCGTCCCTAACCGCTTCGCCGGGATGATGTTGGCGAGGCCGGCGATGAATCCCTCGGGGTCGTCCATGTCCTCGGCGACCTTGCGAAAGCGCGGCGTGTCGATGGAGCCGGGCGCGATCACGTTGGCCCGCACCGTCGGCCCGTACTCCACGGCCATCTGGCGCGT
>DATDOY010000206.1:0-11256 GCA_035293045.1 Acidimicrobiia bacterium | reverse complement strand
GGCGCCCCCGGCAGGACTCGAACCTGCGACCTCGTCATTAGAAGTGACTTGCTCTGTCCAGCTGAGCTACGGGGGCCGAGGCGGGTCCGTTGCTCTATCCAGGCTGAGCTACGGGCGCCCGAGTGATGCGGAGCGGGGCCGAGTGTAGGCCCGCAGCCTCGCGGCGAAGGCGAGGATCAACAGGGCGCCGATGACGAGGGGGTTGCTCTCGATTCCCGACGCCGGGGTGCCGTCGGTCGTATCGCCGGCGCTACCGACCCCGGTGTCGGTGAGGCCGCTCCCAAGCGTCGTCGTGGTGGTGACCGCGCCCACGGCCGTGGTGGTGGTCGCGCCGGCTCTCGTGGTCGTCGTCGTTGCCACCGTGGTCGGGGTGCTCGCGGTCGTCGCCGTCGTGGCGGGGGACTGGGTCGTCGACGGGCCTCCGGTGGCGCCGAACGTCGTTGTCGCACCCAACCCCGTGGTGGGGACGGCGGGCGCAGTGGTGGTCACGGCTTCGAACGTCGTTGTGGGGGTCGCCAGGGTCGTGTCGGTCGTCGCGGCCTCGTCATCGTCGTCGCCGACGATGAAGACTCCGAAGAGCCCTCCGAGAAACAACCCCACGATGACCACTCCGAGGCCAATGGCTGCGGAACGTCGTGCCATCTCGCTCCCATTGTCCGTATCGGACGTATCCCAGGGGGAAGTGCCAGGTTGTGGGGAAGTCACGCTGGTCGCACCTTCGTATTGGAGCGGGTGACGGGGATCGAACCCGCACCACCAGCTTGGAAGGCTGGGGCTCTACCATTGAGCTACACCCGCGTAAATCTACGGTCCACGCTGTTCGTATTGGTGGATGCGTTGCCTCTTGTGAACTCGTGTGACGCCGACCACGAGAGCCGGGGCCCTCCGCCAGACCGTGGTTGACGTCCCTTCGGTCGTTTCCTCCCCCTGTCCTGTCCCTGTCATGGGCGCCCGAGTCATCGGCGCATGCGTTCGTGCCCTGGTCCGGTGCGACCGGCGTCGGGGAGGGGGGATTTGAACCCCCGACCTCCTGCTCCCAAAGCAGGTGCGCTGCCTGGCTGCGCTACTCCCCGGGCGAGGTGGCCCGCTGTGTGGGGCCGCTCGGGTCCCGCAGCATCGTAACGGTCGGCGTACAGGAAACGGGTCACGTTCTTCGTGCCTGAGGCCCGCCGATAAACTGCGCCCCCCCATGGAGACAACGGTCGAGTCCCTCGAGGACAGTCGGGTCAAGCTGCACGTCGAAATTCCCGCGGCCGATTTCGAGCCCGCCATCGACGCCGCCTTCACGAAGCTCGCCCAGGAGGTGAAGCTGCCCGGGTTCCGCCCGGGGAAGGCCCCGCGCAAGCTGCTCGAACAGCGCCTCGGCACCCAGGTGGCGCGTGAACAAGCGCTGCGTGATTCGCTCCCCGAGTTCTACGCCGAAGCCGTCCTCGCCGAGGGCGTCGACGCAATTGCCGCCCCCGAAATCGAGATCACGAGCGGCGAGGAAGGCGGCGACGTCACCTTCAATGCGGTCGTCGAGGTCCGGCCGAAGGTCGAGATCCAGGGTTACCAGGGGATGCGGGTCGTCATCGACGACGCCGGCATCGACGACTCAGAGTTCGAAGCCCAGATCGACGCGCAGATCGACCGTCTGCGCGAACAGTTCGCCGACCTCGAGGATTCATCCGCGCCCTTGACCGACGGCGACTACGCACAGATCGACCTCAAGGGATCGGTGGGCGACGAACTCGTCGAGGGCCTCTCCGCCAGCGACTTTCTCTACGAGGTCGGCTCGGGCTCCCTGCTGGCTCGTCTCGACGACGAGCTTCGCGGGGCCAAGCCCGGCGACATCCTCGAGTTCACCGAGACCCTTCCCGAGAACTTCGGCGAGCGCTCCGGCCAGGACGTTTCGTTCCGGGTCCTCGTGAAGGACGCCAAGCGCAAAGTCCTCCCGGAGCTCACCGACGAGTGGGTGCAGGAGGCGAGCGAGTTCGAGACCGTCGACGAACTGCGCGACGACGTGCGCCATCGCATGGACACCGTGCGCACGTTCCAGCTCCAGCTCGCGGCGCGCGACCGCATCCTCGAGAGCCTGGCCGACCTCGTCCTCATCGAGGCGCCCGACCCGCTCGTCAAAGACGAGATGCAAAAGCGCCTGCACGATCTCGTGCACCGGCTCGAGTCGCGCGGCGCGTCGCTCGAGCAGTACGTCGCCGCGTCGGGTCTGGCGCCCGAGGAGTTCATCGACCGGGTCCGCGACGGCGCCACCAAGGCGGTCAAGGCCGACCTCGCCTTGCGGGCCCTCGTCGACCAGGAGGCGATCGAGGTCACCGAGGAGGAGTTCGAAGAAGAGCTCGGCCGATGGGCCGACCGGGTCGGCCGGACCGCCGACGAGGTCCGGGCCGAACTTGGTCATGGCGGTGGTCTCGAGGCGGTACGCTCGGAGGTAGCCCGCGGAAAAGCCCTGCAGTTCGCCGTCGATCACTCGGTTGTGGTCGACGGAGCGGGCAACGAGATCGATATGACCCTTCCCGCACCCGCGACGGAGGAGCCAGGACAGGAACACCCCCTCGACCACGGGCACGAACACGCCGGGCCGGCGGGTACGGACCCAGAGGACACCGAAGAGGAGTCGGAAGCGTGAGCGAGATCTACAACTACCTGGTCCCCACGGTCATCGAGCAGACGAACCGTGGCGAACGCGCCTTCGACATCTACTCGCGGCTCCTCAAGGAACGCATCATCTTCCTCGGCACGCCGATCGACGACGCGGTCGCCAACCTGACCATGGCGCAGCTGCTCCATCTCGAGAGCGACGACCCCGACAAGGACATCGCCCTCTACATCAACTCGCCCGGCGGCGAGATCACCGGCCTCTTCGCCATCTACGACACGATGTCGTACATCAAGCCCGACGTCACCACGATCTGCATGGGTCAAGCCGCCTCGGCCGCCGCCGTGTTGCTCGCCGCCGGCACCAAGGGCAAGCGCTTTGCGCTGCCACACGCCCGTGTCCTCATCCACCAGCCGCACGGTGGCGCGTCCGGCCAGGCCGCCGACATCGAGATCCAGGCCAAAGAGATCAGCCGGATGCGCAAGCTCCTCAACGAGATCCTGGCCGAGAAGTCGGGTCAGGACGTCGAGAAGGTCACCCGCGACACCGACCGCGACTACATCATGAGCGCCGAAGAGGCCAAGGAATACGGCATCATCGACGAGGTCATCTACACCCGCGAGATCAAAGAACTCGCCGCAGCGGCCGCGTCCGCGTAGCGGACCACACGTAGCGAGAGAGGGGGGACCCGGTGGCGAAGTTCGGCGACGGCGGCGACCTGCTGAAGTGCTCGTTCTGCGGGAAGAGCCAAAAGCAGGTGAAGAAGTTGATCGCCGGCCCCGGTGTCTACATCTGTGACGAGTGCATCGACCTCTGCAACGAGATCATCGAGGAAGAGCTCGCCCAGACCTCCGAGGTCAAGTGGGACGACCTCCCCAAGCCCGCCGAGATCTACGAGTTCCTCAACGAGTACGTCATCGGCCAAGAGAACGCCAAGAAGATCCTCTCCGTCGCCGTCTACAACCACTACAAACGCGTGCAGGCCGGCGGCCGCGGCGACACCGACGTCGAACTCGCCAAGAGCAACATCCTGCTGATCGGCCCGACGGGCTGCGGCAAGACGCTCCTCGCCCAGACCATGGCGCGCTTACTCAACGTGCCGTTCGCCATCGCCGACGCCACCGCCCTCACCGAGGCCGGCTACGTCGGCGAGGACGTCGAGAACATCCTGCTGAAACTCATCCAGGCGGCCGACTACGACGTCAAGAAGGCCGAGACCGGCATCATCTACATCGACGAGATCGACAAGATCGCCCGCAAAGCGGAGAACCCGTCGATCACGCGCGACGTTTCCGGCGAGGGCGTGCAGCAGGCGCTGTTGAAGATCCTCGAGGGAACCACGGCGTCGGTGCCGCCCCAAGGCGGGCGCAAGCACCCGCACCAAGAGTTCATCCAGATCGACACCACCAACATCTTGTTCATCTGCGGTGGGGCCTTCGCCGGCCTCGAGCAGCTCATCGAGCGTCGCGTCGGCTCGATGGGCGTGGGGTTCGGCGCCGACGTGCGCCGCCGGGCGGAAAAGGACGTCGGCGAGATCCTCGCTCAGGTGCTTCCCGAGGACCTTCTGAAGTTCGGCCTCATCCCCGAGTTCGTGGGGCGCCTGCCGGTGATCGCCGCCGTCGACAACCTCGACGAGGATGCCCTCGTCGACATCCTGGTCAAGCCGCGCAACGCGCTCGTCAAGCAGTATCAGCGGTTCTTCGAGTTCGACGAGGTGGAGCTGGTGTTGAGCGACGACGCCCTGCGCGCCGTCGCCGAGCAGGCCATCCTTCGCGGCACCGGCGCCCGCGGGCTGCGGGCGATCCTCGAAGAGGTGCTTCTCGGGGTGATGTACGAGCTGCCGTCACGCGACGACATCGGTCGCTGCGAAGTCGATCGCGCCACGGTGCTCGAGAAGGTCGCGCCGACCCTCGTGCCGCGCGACGAGATCGACACCGAAGACCGCCGCACCGCGTAAACGCTCCCTATCGGTCGCGTTTCCGCAATATCGCCGGGCTCGCTGGCGCTCGCCCTTGAATAACCCACGCGCCGGACATGGCGCGTCGGGGCGACATGGTTTTCAGGCGACGTGGGTGGCGTTGAGCTTCACCTCGGCGACGCCGGCGAGCGCCCGCGACACCGGGCACCCCTTCTTGGCGCCCTCGGCGGCTTCGAGAAACGCCTTCTGGTCGATGCCCGGGACCTCGCCCTCGGTGTCGAGTTCGATCTTGGTGATGGTCCACGCGTCCTCGACCTTTTCGAGGTGCACCTTGGCCTTGGTGTCGATCCGGGTCGGGGGCGTGCCGGCGCGGGTCAGCGCCGCGGCGAGGGCCATCGAGAAGCAGCCGGCGTGGGCGGCCGCGATCAACTCCTCCGGATTGGTGCCGGGGTCGTCCTCGAAGCGTGACGTCGCGGAGTACTCACCTTCGTAGGCGCCGCTGCCGAACGCCATCGTTCCTTTGCCGTCGCCGATACTTCCGTCCCAGCGGGCCGTGGCGGTGCGCGGAGCGGGCATAAGTCCTCCTCGATGGTGAGCCGGGACAAGAGCAAAAACCTCGGCTCATGGGTACAGTCCCTGAGAGCCTGCCCGCTGGAGGAACCATGAACAAAGTTGTGAAGGCACTTCTCGTCGGCGCAATCGGGGGCGGGGCCATTTCCTGGTACCGCGCCTACAAGGACGGCGAGCCCTCGAGCGACGCCGCGATGACCGCCGCCAAGACCGGCGCGGCCTACGGCGCGGCCGGCGGACTCGTCGTCGGCGTCGTCCTCGCCCGCCGCTCGAAGGCCAAGCGGACCAAGAAGGTGATGGCCCAGGCCCGCATACGCGACCTCGCCGGCCAAGCAGCCGCAGCCGCGGTCGCGGCCGGAGAACTCGCCCGGCCCGCCGTGGAGCGAGCCATCGAACAGGCGCGCCCCCACGTCGCCGAGGCGGGACGCAAGGCGCGCCAGTACGCCGAGGACGCGGCCAAGCGCGCGGCTCCGGTCATCGAGAAGGCGGCCGAGCGCGCCGCCGAACAGGCCCGGCCGCTCGCCAAGCAGGCGGAAAGGAAGGTGGTCGAGGTCGGCCACTTCGCCGCCGATCGCGTGAAGGCCCTCGCCGCGTAGCCGAGAAGATTCTTGAGGGCTTCGCGGGTGAGGCCCGTACACTCACGCGCCATGCCCGCCGCCGCTGAGCCCTCCGCCACCCCGGAGTTCCCCAAGGCGTACGACCCCGCGCCGGCCGAGACGCGCTGGTACGCGGTGTGGGAGGAAGCGGGAGTCTTCTCGCCCGAGGTCAACCCCGACGGCGAGCCGTTTTGCATCGTCATCCCCCCGCCCAACGTCACCGGCTCGCTGCACATGGGCCACGCGTTCGAGCACGCGCTGATCGATGCCACCATCCGCCACCGGCGCATGCAGGGCTATGCGGCGTTGTGGCTCCCCGGCACCGACCACGCCGGCATCGCCACCCAGAACGTCGTCGAGCGGGAGATCGCCAAAGAAGGCCTCAACCGCCACGACCTCGGCCGTCAGTCCTTCATCGAGCGCGTGTGGCGATTCAAAGAGGAGTCCGGCGGCCAGATCACCCAGCAGATGCGGCGCATGGGCAGCTCGTGCGACTGGTCGCGGGAGCGCTTCACGATGGACGAGGGCCTGTCGCACGCCGTCCGCCTCGTCTTCGTGGGCCTCTACGAAGAGGACTTGATCTACCGCGCCAACCGCATCATCAACTGGTGCCCGCGCTGTCACACCGCCCTCTCCGACATCGAAGTCGAACACGAAGAGGTGGAGGGCGAGCTCTGCTACTTCCGGTACCCGTTCACCGACGGGACGGGCCACGTCACGGTCGCCACCACGCGGGCCGAGACGATGCTCGGCGACACCGCCGTCGCCGTGAACCCCGACGACGACCGGTATCGCGACGCGGTCGGCAAGACGCTCAAGCACCCGTTCTTCGATCGCGAACTCGTCGTGGTGGCCGACGACGTCGTCGATCCGGAGTTCGGCACCGGTGCGGTCAAGGTCACCCCCGCGCACGATCCCAACGACTTCGACATCGCGCAGCGCCACGATCTCGAGGCCATCGACATCTTCGACGAGAGCGCCAACATCACCGAGGCCGGCGGCGAGCGATTCGTTGGCCAAGACCGCTTCTCGGCCCGCATGTCGGTCAAGGAGGCCCTCGAGGAGGCCCGCCTTCTTGAAAAGGTGGAGGCGCATCACCACGCCATCGGGCACTGCTACCGCTGCCACACGGTCGTCGAGCCGCGGCTCTCGTTGCAGTGGTTCGTGCGCGTGCGGCCGCTCACGATTCCCGCCATCGACGCCGTGAAGGACGACCGCACGCGGTTCATCCCGGAGCGATGGGAGAAGCTCTACTTCGACTGGATGGAGAACCTTCGGGACTGGTGCGTCAGCCGCCAGATCTGGTGGGGTCACCGCATCCCCGCCTGGTACTGCCCGGACGGTCATGTGACCGTCTCGATGGACGAAGCGGTGGCGTGCGGCGAGTGCGGGTCGAAGGAGATCACCCAGGACGAGGACGTCCTTGACACCTGGTTCTCGAGCGCCCTCTGGCCGTTCACGACGCTGGGCTGGCCCGACGACACCGCCGATCTCCGGCGCTACTACCCCAACGCCGTCCTCCACACGGGCTTCGACATCATCACGTTCTGGGTGGCACGGATGATGCAGATGGGGATCCACTTCGCCGGCGACGTGCCCTTCGCCCAGGTCGCCATCCACGGCCTCGTGCGTGACGCCGACGGTCGCAAGATGTCCAAGAGCTTCGGCAACGTGGTCGATCCGCTCGAGTTGGCGGGACGCTACGGCGCTGACGCCCTCCGGTTCGCCCTGACACGGGCGGCCAGCCCCGGCCAGGACGTGCCGCTGGCCGAGGAGTGGGTCGACGGCGGCCGCAAGTTCATCAACAAGCTCTGGAACGCGTCGCGCTTCGTGCACCAGAACCTCGACGGTCAGACACTCTCCGCCATCGAGGCCGCGGGGCTTCCCGACGACCTCGCCCTCGCCGACCGCTGGATCCTCTCGCGCCTCGCCACGGTGATCGAGAGCGTCGAGCGCGGGTTCACCGAGTACGACTTCGCCGAGGCCCTGCGCGACCTCTACGCCTTTACCTGGGGCGAGTTCTGCGACTGGTACATCGAGCTGGCGAAGCTCCCCCTCAACGCCGGTGGCGCCGAGCGAGCGCGCACCCAGGCCGTCCTCGGTCACGTGCTGTCGAACGTGCTGCGGCTGTTGCATCCGGTCGTGCCGTTCGCCACCGAGGAGCTGTGGGAGCGTCTCGGCGGCGACGGCCTGTGCATCGTGGCGCGGTGGCCCCAGGCCGACGGACTCCCGCGCGCCCCCGACGCCGAAACCGCCATGGGGGCGGTCGTCGAGATCGTCACCGCCGTGCGCACCTTCCGTTCGGAGCAGACCATCCCTCCGTCGAAACGGTTCCCCGTCCATGTCGTTCCCGCCGACGATCGCCAGCGCGACGTGCTCGCGTCCGTCGAGGCGGAGATCCTGGCGCTCGCGGGTCTCGACGCCGTCGTGCTCGAGACCGAGCGCGCCCCCCAGGAGGGAGAACACCGCATGGTGGCGGCGGGAGCCGAGGTGATCATTCCGCTGGAGGGGCTCGTGGATGTCGAGGCCGCCCGCAGCCAGATCGATCGCCAGATCGGCAAGCTCAACGCCGATCTCGAACGGGTGCGGGCCAAGCTCGCCAGCGACGGGTTCGTGGCGAAGGCGCCGGCCGACGTCGTCGAAAAGGAGCGGCGCAAGGAGGCCGAGGCCGCCGACGCCCTCGACGCGCTGCGGGCGCAACGGGCGCTCTTCGGGTGACGCCTGCTTCCCGTTCAGAGGGCCGCTCGGGCCCGGCGCGCGACTGGCTCGACGCGCACGTCAACCTCGAGCGCGGCGACCGGCTGACGGATCCGTCGGCGAGCGTCCCATCGCCGACCCTCGATCGGATCCAGCATCTCGTCGCCGTGCTCGGCGACCCGCAGACGGCGTACCCAGTCGTGCACGTCACGGGCACCAACGGCAAGAGCAGCACGGCGCGGATGACGGCTGCGCTGCTCGCGGCGAAGGGTCTCTCGGTCGGGCTCTACACGAGCCCGCATCTGACGCACGTGAACGAGCGGCTCCAGTGGAACGGGCAATGGATCGACGATGAGGCGCTCGACGGTCTCCTTGACGCCATTCGCGGTGTGGAGGACCTCGTGCTCGAGGCCACGGGGCGCACGCCCACGTTCTTCGAGATCATGACGGCGGCAGCCTTCATGTGGTTCGCCGACAACGCCGTCGACGCGGCCGTCATCGAGGTGGGACTGGGCGGAACGTGGGATGCCACCAACGTCGCCGACGCCACCGTCGCCGTCGTCACCAACATCGGCATCGACCACGTCGAATTCCTCGGCCCGACGCGGTACGGCATCGCCAAAGAAAAGGCGGGCATCGTCAAGGAGGGCTCCATCCTCATCCTCGGCGAGACCGATCCCGAGTTGGTCCCACTGTTCGAGGCGGGGCCCACGCCGTCGCGGATCCATCGGCGTGACGTCGACTTCGGTGTCCGCGCCAACACGATGGCCCACGAGGGACGCCTGGTCACCCTCTATGCCCCGGGAGGCGAATACGACGAGGTGTTCCTGCGCGCCCATGGTGCGCACCAGGCCGACAATGCGGCGTGCGCTCTCGCCGCTGCCGAGTCGTTCTTCGGCTATGAGCGCTTCGAGGCCTCGGTGGCGGAAGTGGCGTTCGGCGGGCTCGAACTCCCCGGCCGTCTCGAGGTCGTGGGTCGCCATCCGCTCGTACTCCTCGACGGCGCCCACAATGCGGAGGGGGCCGAAGCCCTCGCCGCGTCGCTTGCCGAGGAATTTCCCAGCGGGGGCCGGACGCTGGTGGTCGGGATGCTGCGCGAGCGCGATCCCCAGGAGATGCTCGAAGCGCTCGGGCTTCTCGAAGCGGAGCGCCTCGTCGTGTGTAGGCCGCCGAGCCCTCGCGCTCTCGACCCGGAGGCGCTCGCCGCCGCCGCCCAGGCCGCGGCGATGCCGCGGGCGATGATCGACGTCGCCGACTCGGTGCCCGAGGCGCTGGCGCGCGCACTGGCGGTCACCCCCGACGACGGTCAGGTGGTCGTGACGGGATCGCTCTACACGGTGGGGGCGGCCCGGGCGGTGTTGGTGCCCCGCTGACCCGGGCGGCCACAATGGCGCCTTCCATGCCTGTCTCGATCCCCCCCGCCGTCCGACCCGCCGTCCCCGCCGCGGCTGTTCGCCGTCGGCGCCGGCTTCCGGCGCGGGTCGGGTCGGTGGTGGTGGCGGTCCTTGTGGCGCTGCCCATCGTCGCCGTCGCTCCGCCCGCGCACGCCGCGTCGACGCCGATCATGGGCAGGGCGATCCTCATCGCCGATCAGATCACCGCCTGGTTCCAGTCGACGGGCCGATCACACCGGTTGTCGGGTATCACGATCCGGCAGTTGGCCCAGCTCTTCGTCGAGGAGGGGGCCGCCGAAGGCGTCCGCGGCGACATCGCCTTCGCCCAGGCGGTGTTCGAGACTGGGTACTTCAACTTCTCCGACACGGTCCCGCCCCACTACAACAACTTCGCCGGGTTCGGCGCCCCGAGCAATCCCACCCAGTTCCCGGACGCCCGCACCGGCGTGCGCGCCCAGATCCAGCACCTCCGGGCCTACGCAGACCCCTCGGTCGCGGAGACGGGGACGGCGCAGCCCCTCGTCGACCCTCGGTTCGACCTGGTCAACCCCAAGGGCACGGCGCGCACCGTCGAGGAGCTCTCGGGCCGCTGGTCGCCGGGTACCGAGTACGGCCAGAAGGTGGTGGCGCTCTACCAGCAGATGCGCGACCACGCCGGGCCGAGCCTGCGCGACCAGCCCCTCGGCCAGCCCATCATCGGCGGCGCCATCCCCGCCGGGCAGGGTGGCACCTGGCTCGCCGACCGCATCGGGGGCGTGTTCGCCCTCGGCGCCGAGTTCCACGGCTCGATCCCTCAACTCCGGGCGATCGGTCAATCGGTGGGGACGGCTCGGGTCGTCGCGATCCACACCACCGGCACCGGAAAGGGGTACTGGCTGCTCGACGAGGTCGGGGGCGTCCTCGCCTTCGGCGATGCCCCGTATCTCGGCTCGCTCCCGGAACGGCGCGCTTCGGGACTCGCCGTGGGTGCCGCCCGCGTCGTCGGGTTCGCCATCACCGCCTCAGGGAACGGGTACTGGATCGCCGACGAGTTCGGCGGCGTCCACGCCTTCGGCGACGCGATGTTCTTCGGGTCCGTGCCGCAGCGCCGCACCGGTGGCCAGCCCATCGGTCACGCGCCGATCGTGGCCATCGTGGCGACGTCGACCGGGCTCGGCTACTGGCTCGTCGACGTGCTCGGCGGCATCCACACGTTCGGCGACGGCTTTTACTTCGGGTCGATTCCCGAACTGCGCGCCCAGGGGCTCACCATCGGCCTCGCCGACGTCGTCGCGCTCGTCGCCGGGCCCGGCGACGCCGGATACTGGATCTTCGACAACCGCGGCGGCGTGTTCGCCTTCGGCGGCGCGCCGTTCCTCGGCTCGGCGGCGGGCGCCGGCCTGGACGTCGCCGCGGCCGCGCGCCTCGTCGGCGGTTTCGGCTACCGCATCATCTCGAGTGACGGCGCGGTCGTTTCGTACAAGTGACCCCCCGTTCTTGGCTGGG
>DATDOY010000205.1:0-7568 GCA_035293045.1 Acidimicrobiia bacterium | reverse complement strand
GGGACCCCCGGGTGGGGTGACGGCCGGGGCGCTCGCCCTCGCGGCGCTGGTTCCCGCCGGCATCGGCGCCGTTCATCTCCCGATGGAGGAATCGCCAGGGGCCGCCGTTGCCCTGGTGTGCACCGTCGGGGTGCTCGGCGCCGCGGCGGCGGCCGCCGGAGCGCGCCGGCTACGCGACCAAGCGGTTTCGGCGCGTCTCGGCGCTGCCATCGCCGGCGGCGCGGCGTTGGGGGCGGCGCTCGTGAGCCCGGGGCTGTACGCGGACGTCCTCGACATGGCGACGCCGGGCCTCGCCCCCGTGGTGACGAGCCTTGAAGCGACCCGGGGGGCGGTCGGCGGCGCGGCCGCGTTCGCGGTGGCAACGACCGCGCTGGCCGTCGCCGGATCGTGGATCCTCAGCCGGGGTCGGAAACCGCCTCGTGCGGATACTGCGTGACGCACGACGTGCACCATGATTCGGTCTCGTCGATGACCCGGCGAGACGCCGGCGTGTCCCAGGTTTCGGGCGTGACGTAGACGCGCCGCACGACGTGGAGATCGGCCGTCTCGAATCCGCAGTTGTCGCAGGCCCGGTCCATCCCAGCAATGTATCGATCGACGTCCGCGAACTGCCGTGGGCGACGCCGGATCCGGGCCGACAGGCAGGCAGGCAAGCAGGCACGAGAAGCCCCGCACGGAAAGGCCCGTATCGGAAGGACATCGCGGGACGGTTCTAGAATCCTTGACGACTGCCGGGAGCCGTGTGGCCCTGGACGGTGGAGGTGGGAAATGCCTCACGCACGCAAGTCCCTGACCGCGCCGGACGTGCGCGCCCGCGCGCGAAAGCTCGTGATGGTCACCGCGTACGACGCGCCGACCGCTCGCGTTGCCGACGCGGCCGGCGTGGACGTGATTCTCGTGGGCGACTCGGTGGCGATGGTGGTCCTCGGGTACGAGGACACCCTGCGCGTCACCATCAACGACATGGCGCACCACGTTGCCGCGGTCGCTCGCGGCCTCGCCATGGAGCGCACGGCGACGGTGGACACCCCCCAGCCGCTCGTCGTGGGCGACCTGCCGTGGATGAGCTACCACGTCTCACGAGAGGAAACCGTGCGCAACGCCGCCGCGCTCGTCACCGCCGGCGCCGCCGCGGTGAAGCTTGAGGGTGGGGCGAAGCGCCTTCCCGCGGTCGCGGCCATCCTCGATGCCGAGATCCCGGTGATGGGCCACTTGGGCCTCACCCCGCAGTCGGTGAACGCGATCGGCGGCTACAAGGTGCAAGCGAAGGAAGCCGACGCGGCGCGGCGGCTCGTCGACGACGCCGTGGCGCTCGCCGACGCCGGGTGCTTCTCGATCGTGCTCGAATGCGTGCCGGACGAGGTGGCGCGCATCGTGACCGAGGCGGTCGACGTCCCCACCATCGGCATTGGTGCGGGGCCGCACTGCGACGGCCAGGTGCTCGTCTTCCACGACCTCACGGGTTTCGAAGATCGCATGCAGCCGAAGTTCGTGCGCCGTTACGCCGACCTCAAGGGCGACGCGGTCGCCGCGGTGGCCGCCTTCGCCGATGACGTGCGCGAAGGCCGCTTCCCGAGCCTCGAGGAGTCGTATTCGACCGGGCGAGAGCTCGGCGAGACGCTCGGCCTCTACGGCACGCAGACCGCGTAGCCTGCGGGCGTGATCCCGCGCGACGACCCGGAGTCCGGCGACGACCGTGGCGACGAGGCTCCCGGCGTGGCCGACCTGGCCACTGGCGTGGTTCGGACGTCCTGGCCCTGGATCCTCGGCGCGCTCGCCGCGGTGGTCGCGGCGGCGTTGCTGCTCTGGGGGGCCAACCGGCCCGACGATCCGAGCTTGCCGCCGGTCAACGCCGACGGCCCGCCCACCACGCCGGCCGACGGCCTCAACTTCACCGAGGTGGCCCGCATGATCGGCGAGTCGTGCTGGCGCATGTTGATCGCTGACACCCCCGAGGAGCGGTCGTCGGGACTCCGCTACCGCGAGTCGGAGCTCGACCAGGTCGACGGCATGCTGTTCGTCCACGAAGCTCCGCAGGAGCAGCCCGGCTTCTTCACGATGGCGGGCGTGGTCGAAGGGCTCGCCGTCGGGTTCTACGACGCCTCTGGGGTCCGGACCGGCGGACACGAGATGGAGCCCTGCCGCGGCAACATCGCCGGCTGCCCGCAATACGACGCCCCCGTGGGATGGCAATACGCCATCGAAACGAAACCGGGGAAGCTCCCCGAAGGGAACCTCGGGGCGGAGTGCACGCCGCCCCCTCCGAGCCCGACCTAGGAATTTCCCGCCGGAAGCCCTTCTTTTCTGTCACACCCCCCCGGTAGGGTCCTACTGGGTGCGTTGGAGACTCTCCGGCGACGTTGGTAGCCTTCCCTGGTCCACCCGATTCGTCGCACGATGACGAAGCAAGGGTGGCCCCACCGACGCCGCCGGCGTCGTGTCCTTCCCAGGACATGTCCTGCTCCCGCAGTTAGCGGGCGCCCGCGATATGTCGTCGAGAGACGGCGTCGCGGTCCAGAGGAGGTGACGGCCGTGAGGCCGTACGAAATCGTGATGATCTTCGACGCGGACCTGGATGATGAAGCCATCCGGGCCAGCGTCGACCGCTCCGTGGAACACATCCGCAATGGCGGGGGTGAGCCCGGCACGGTCGACCATTGGGGCAAGCGGCGTTTCGCTTACGAGATGAAGCACCGCTGGGAGGGCTACTACGTGGTCCTCAGCGCCAAGGCCGAGCCCACCACGGTCGAGGAACTCGACCGCTCACTTTCCCTTTCGGATGACGTGCTCCGCCACCGCGTGGTGCGCCTACCCGACAACACCCATCGGCGCACCGCCGAAACCTCGGCGGAGGCATAGCCGAGCCGCTCGCGGCACGGCGCAGGCACAGCCGGGTCGCTCGCGACACGGCCAGGCATAGGAGGTTCCACATGGCGAACGGCAACATGGTGACGATCGTGGGCAACCTGACCCGCGATCCCGAACTGCGATTCACGGCGACGGGGACGGCCAAGGCCACCCTGGGCGTCGCGGTGTCGCGGCGCTGGCAGAACCGCCAGACCAACGAGTGGGAAGAGGCGACCAGCTTCTTCAACGTGATCGCCTGGCAGGAGATGGCGGAGAACATCGGCGAGTCGCTCCAAAAGGGCGCCCGCGTGGTGGTCACCGGCCGCCTCGAGCAGCGCTCGTGGGAGACCGACAACGGCGACAAGCGGACGGTCATCGAGATCGTCGCCGACGAGATCGGCCCGAGCCTGCGCTGGGCGACATGCGAAGTGAAAAAGGCCGATCGGCGCGGCGCCCCCGCCCAAGGCGAGCGCGTGAGCGTGCCCGCAGGCGGCGGCGACAGCGGCGGTGGCGGATACGACGAGGGCGAGGAGCCCTTCTAAGCAACGGAAGTGCGGCCCCGACGGGCTCCTCACTTCCCCCTCATACAACAGGAGTTCGTTCGTGGCACGGAGCAGGACCAACAACCAGCGCAGGGCGCCCAAGAAACTCGATCGGCGGCCGCCCAAGAAGCGCGTCTGCATTTTCTGTAGTGAGAACCTCAAGTGGGTCGATTACAAGGACGCCGATCTGCTGCGTCGCTACATGTCGGAGCGCGCCAAGATCCGGGGCCGCCGCGTCAGCGGCAACTGTCGATTCCACCAGGGTCAAGTCGCCGCGGCGATCAAGCTCGCTCGCGAGCTGGCCCTGTTGCCCTACGCCCAGCGTCAGGTGACGGTTCGCTCGAAGAAGCCGCGGACCGACCGGCCTCCCCGGGCCGACGGTCCGATGCCGGAGCCGGCGGGGCCCCCGCCGAGCGGGCGGGGTCGCGACTTCGATGATGATGACGACGACGACTTCGAGACCCCGTTCGACCACTTCGCCAACAAGGGCGCGGCCGATTCGGGCGACGACGCCAGCGAAGTCGACGCCAGCGAAGTCGACGCGACCGAGGCGGACGCCACGGATGCGCCGGACGCCGACGCCACGGCCGAGGACGCCTCATGAGGCTCGTGCTCCGTACCGACGTCGACAACGTTGGGAAAAAGGGCGAGCTCGTGGACGTCGCCGACGGCTACGCCCGCAATTTCCTCGTTCCGCGTGGGCTCGCCATCGTGGCCACCAAGGGCGCGGTGAAGCAGGCCGACACCATGCGTCGCTCCCGTGAGGTGAAAGAGGCGCGTGAGCGGGAGGCCATCGAAGGCCTCGCCGGGAGCCTCCGGGGCCAGACCATCCGCGTGAGCGCCCGAGCCGGCGAGGCCGGGAAGCTGTTCGGGTCGGTCACGGCCGCCGAAATCGCCGACGCAGTGCAGGCGCAGCTCGGCGTCGACCTCGATCGCCGCAAGCTCCACCTTCCTGAGCCCATCCGGGAGGTCGGCAGCCATGAGGTGGCGATGCACCTCTACGAGGGCGTCGAGGCCGAGTTCACCGTGGTGGTCGAAGCCCAGGTCTGAGGGCTCCCCGCTCGCTGCCAATCACCCGGACGAGGCGCGTCATCGCCGCGCGTCACTGTCACACCGGGTCGTTACCGTCGAACCCGTGTTCGTCGTCGCGTGGTTGTCCCCAGATGTCCACAGCTATCCACCGGTCATCCACACCTTTACCCCCCCTATCGATCCACAGGCTGAGTGTGCGACGTTGCTTCGGGCACCAGAGGTGCGGTCGGTTTTCGGGCGTCGGGGGGCGTGAGTGGCTCAGCCAGCTACGGAGTTGCGACGGGCCGACGCGGGTCGTGTGCCCCCCCACAACCTCGAGGCGGAGGAGTCGCTGCTCGGCGCCATGCTCTTGTCGCGCGACGCGATCGCAGCGGCCATCGAGGGCGTTCGCCCCGACGACTTCTACAAGCCGGCTCACGCCCACATCTATGACGCCATCCTCGCCCTCTACGGCGCGGGAGAGCCCGTCGACCCGGTCACCATTGCCGACGAGCTGAAGCGGGCCGGCCTGCTCGAGGCGATCGGCGGCCGCCAGATCCTGCTCCAGATTCAGCACAACACGCCGGCGTCGGCCAACGCCGCCCACTACGCGCGGATCGTGGAGGAAATGGCGCTGCTGCGCCGCCTCATCTCGGTGGCGGGCGAGATCGCCGAGATGGGCTACGACCTGCCCGACGACGTCATCGAGACCCTCGATCTCGCCGAGTCCAAGGTCTTCGCCGTGGCCGAGCGCCGCGTCGCCAACACCATGGTGTCGCTCCACGACGTGCTCGAGGAGAGCCTCCAACAGCTCGAGTCGCTCTACGGGAGGGGTGGGGGGGTCACCGGCGTCCCCACCGGATTCCTCGACCTCGACGATCTGCTGCACGGTCTCCAGCCGTCCTCGCTCGTGGTCCTGGCCGCCCGGCCCTCGGTCGGGAAGTCGGCGCTCGCGCTCGGCGCGGCGTCGCACGTCGCCCTCGAAACCCGCCGACCGGTCATTTTCTTCTCGCTGGAGATGGGCCACCTCGAACTCACGCAGCGGATGCTGGCGGCCGAGGCCCGCGTCGATTCGCGCAAGCTGCGCCGCGGCGACTTGAGCGACTCCGACTGGACCCGCATCGCCCACGCCGTCGGACGCTTGGGTGAGGCCCCGTTCTTCATCGACGACAACCCCCACTGTTCGGTGATGGAGATGCGGGCGAAGTGCCGACGGGTGAAGTCGCGCCACGGCGACCTCGGTCTTGTCGTCGTCGACTACCTCCAGCTGATGACCGTGCCGGGCGGTCGCTCCGAGAGCCGCCAGGTCGAGGTGTCCGAGCTGTCCCGTGGCCTCAAGATCCTCGCCCGCGAGCTCGAGGCCCCGGTGATGGCGCTGTCGCAGCTCAACCGCATGCCCGAAATGCGCCAGGACAAGCGACCGATGCTCGCCGACCTGCGGGAGTCGGGCTGTCTCACCGCCGACACCAAGATCCAGCGGGCCGACACCGGCGAGATGGTGACGATCGGTTCCTTGCTGGCGACGGGCGCCACCAACATTCCCGTCTGGACGATCGACCACGACTTCCGGATGGTGCGCGGCGTCATGACCCACGCGTTCCGCAGCGGCGTGAAGCCCGTGTTCCGCCTGCGCCTCCGCTCCGGCCTCGAGGTCAAGGCGAGCCCGAACCATCCGTTTCTCACCTTTGACGGCTGGCGCCGTCTCGACGAGCTGCAGGCCGGCGAGCGCATCGCCCTTCCCCGCCGCATCCCCGAGCCCGAGCAGGCGATCGAGTGGCATGACGACCAGGTCATCCTGCTCGCTCACCTGCTCGGCTCGGGGACCTTCGCCGTCGACCAGCCCCTCACGTACGTGAGCCGCGACGCCCGGCACGTCGACGTTGTCGAGCGCGCCGCGCGTACGTTCGGCGTCGAGGCACGTCGTGTCGACCGGGGCGCGTTCGAACAGCTCTATCTGTCGCCGCCGTATCACCCGTGCGCTTGGCGCGAGAACGCCGTCGTCGACTGGCTCGAGACCATCGGGCTCTACGGCCGGCGGGCGAAAGACGCCGCCATTCCGTCGGCGGCGTTCGGGCTGCCGCGGCGTCAGCTCGCCCTGTTCGTGCGCCACCTGTGGTCCTCGGGTGGGCGGGCGCTGACCGGCAGCGGCGTGCCGACCTTCTGCTACCTGTCGCCGAGCCGTGAGCTCGTGGCCGGCCTCCAAATGCTGCTGTTCCGGTTCGGGATCCTGTCTCGTGTTCGCAGCGTCGAGCACCCCGGCGGCGCGGTGGCCTACGAGCTCAAGATTGCCGGTGATCGGAGTCACCGGCGGTTCCTCATCGAGATCGGCACGCCCTTTGTCACTGCATCGGCAGCGGAGGGTCGTGTGCGAGAGCTGGCTCTCGACCTCGTGGGGGAGGACGCCTTGGCCATGAACCCCCCCGACTCCCCGGAGCCGGGGGGTGGACGGCGCAACGTCCTGCCCCACGAGCGCCAGCTCACCTACCAATCGGCCATGGGCGAGACCTACTACGGAGGGTCGCTGACCCATCCCGAGCAGGGGCGGGTGCGCGCGCTCCAGGCGATGGTCGACGACGACCAGCTCAACGGCCTGTCGCAGACCGACTTGTGCTGGGACGCCGTCGAATCCGTCGACTACCTCGGCGAGATGAACGTCTACGACGCGACGGTGCCGGGCACGCACAACTTCATCGCCAACGGCATCGTCGTCCACAACTCGATCGAACAGGACGCCGACGTCGTCACGTTCATCTACCGCGACGAGGTCTACAACCCCGAGTCCCCCGATCGCGGCCAAGCCGAGATCATCGTGGCCAAGCACCGCAACGGCCCGACTGGCGTGGTGCGGCTGGCCTTCCTCGAGCACTTGACCAAGTTCGAAAACATGGCCCGCGGGGTCGGATAACCCAGCCAACCAAGGAGGGGCAGATCAGTGATCGATGTGCTGTCGGAGAGCTTCTTCCCCCTAGTCGACGTCGATTGGACCTGGCAGGAGCACGCGGCCTGCCGGGCGATGGACCCCGAGTTGTTCTTCCCCACTCGGGGCGCACCCACCCGGGAGGCCAAAGAGGTGTGTCTCCGCTGCCCCGTGCGGGCCGAGTGCCTCGACGCCGCCATGACCGGGCGCGAGCGCTTCGGCATCTGGGGCGGCCTGTCGGAGCGCGAGCG
>DATDOY010000204.1:0-3130 GCA_035293045.1 Acidimicrobiia bacterium | reverse complement strand
AGGGTGTTGGCCTCTCCGACGACGCAGTCGCAAGCGAGGTCGACCAGCCACCGAGCGAGCACGGCGCCGAGGTGGCGGACGCACTGGCCGCTCCGGCGGACGCACTGGCCGCTCCGGTTCAGGAGATCGCCCCGACCTCGGCCGCGCCGCAGCCGACGGGCGTCGACGGCGAACGCGACAATGATGGCGCCGAGGTGATCATTGCCGGGCTCCTCGGAATCGCCGCCACCGGCATCGCCGTGGGCGTGGGCAGGAACCTGACGAGAAGGCGCCGCCGTCGGCTCCTCCAGTTCGCGCCCGGACTTGCGCCGACGGTCCCACCGTCTGAACTGGCAGAAGTGCGGAGCGATCTGGTGTTGGCGAGCGACGAGCACCATGTGGCGATGCTCCACGCCGCCATGCGGTCGCTCTCCCTGCATTTCGGTGAACAGCGGGGCGCCGCTTCGCGTCCTCGTCTGGTGCAGGCGTCGGCCGAGCGGATCGAGGTGTTCTTCTCAGAGCCGCGCCTACCGACGGCCCAAGGGTGGACACCTGAGGCCTCGGGCGCGGTCTGGGTACTGGATAGCTGTGAGGTTCCCAAGCAGGCCGAGGACGTCGCGCCCTGTGCTCCGACGCTCGTGACCCTGGGCAGGCCGGAGTCATCGGGACAGGCATACCTCGACCTGGAGGCCGAGGGCGTCCTCGCCGTCGCCGGGGACACCGAGGAGGCGACCGCATTTGTCCGCTCGGTCGTTGTCGAGCTGGCGAATCCATCTGTTGGTGGACCCCTCGCGTTGACCGTGGTGGGCGACCTCGGTGACCCGGAAATTGCCAAGTTCGATGGTGTCTGTGTGGTCGAGACATGGAAGGAGGTCGAGGAGGAGGCGCTCGCCTGGGCTCGTCAGTCTCAGGCGCTTTTGGCGGCCAACCGCTGGGCGAGCCCGTTCGTTGCTCGCGGGAATGCGCCCGACCACGATGGCCTCACGCCGCTGGTCATCGTATGTACGTACTGTCCCGACGACCCGTCGTTTGAGGAGTTCGCGTCGCTCGTGGCGGCCGGCGACACCACGGCGAGTCTCGTCATTCTCGGTGAGGTCCCCGTCGCCGCGACTCGGATCGAGGTCGACCACGGCGAGCTGACGCTGCCGGGGTTGGGATTCACATGTCGGGGCCAAGCGGTCGGTTCCAAGGCGCTCGGCGATGTCGTCGAGTTGCTGGAGGATGCGGATCGCCTCACCGAGGCGGTACCCGTCGTGCCCGCGATCCGACCTTCGACCGGAGACAACGAGCCGTACGAAGACCCGGCGTTCGAGGTGCTCGTTCGCCTGCTGGGTGATATCGAGGTGGTGGGTGGGAGCCGTCCCTTGACCCCGAAGCAGACGGCGGCGGTGGCGTACATGTCTCTCCACTCGCCCGTCTCGATCGAGCGCCTCGAAGACGCCGTCTGGACGGCCGCCACGCAGTCCCGCCGCCGCCGTCTGTTCAACACTCTCTCCGCGTGTCGGACGGCATTGGGTGCGCAGCACCTCCCGGTAGCGATGGACGGGGCGTACAGCGTCGGCCCCAACGTGGTCACGGACGTCGATCTCTTCGAGCGGCGGATCACCTATGCCGCCACGCGCCCTGAGACGGAGGCGGCTCTGATCCTGCGGGGCGCGTTAGAACTCGTAAGCGGGCCCGTGTTCACCTACCCATCCAGAGAGCGGGCGTCCTTCGTGTGGGTCGACATCGAGAACTGGATCAGCACATGGGAGCTGAAGGTGACCGAGACCGCCACGCGGCTTGCCGAGCTCAGTTTCGAAAGCGGGGACACCGGCACCGCCATCTGGGCAGCAGAGCGCGGGCTCGTCACCTCGCCGACGCACCCCGCTCTCATCGAGGCGCTCATGCGCGCCCATGCGTCATGCGGTGAGCGGGCGATTGCCGAGCAGGTGTTTGTGAGCCACGTCGCCGCGCTCGAGGGTCTGGGAATCGACGAAGTGGCCGAGTCCACCCTCCGCCTACATGAGGAGATCCGACGTTCCGAGGAGGCCGCGACGGCGGCCACCGGCTGATCTTCACGTCCCGCCCGAGAGAACGACGCCGACCCGCTGTCGTCCGCAGTGGGCTTCCACCGTGGGGGTGGGATTCACCGCGCTCGGTGGGTCCCCCCGGCGCCGCGATGGATGGATCTCGAAATGGAGGTGCGAGCCCGTCCCCGCAGCGTTGCCGGTCGACCCCACGTAGCCGACGACCGTGCCCGCTCGGACCTCTCCCTTCAGCGGGCCGTAGCCGGCGAGGTGGGTGCCGAAGTAGAAGTGGCCGTCCGTCCCCCAGAGTCGGAACGAGAGTCCCCCGAGGCGATCCTCGGAGTGTTCGACGACGCCGCCGACGGGTGCCACGACCGGAGTGCCCATGCGGGCGAACATATCGACGCCCCGGTGCTGTCGCCCCCCAGATCGCGGGGCGCCCCAGGTGTCGGTGAAGCTAGTCGGTCCGGCGATCGGACACACCCACGCGCCGGAGGCCACGAGGAGCGTTCCTTCCAGGGCCGCGGCGTACTCCAACACCTCGTCGGCGTAGTCGCTTCCAGCGTTGTATCGACGCAACGCCCGACGCTCCCCGTCGACCCCGGTGTCGATGGCGCCCCCAGCGGCACCGCAGAGATAGGCCGCCGCGGTGGCCACGGCGTCGTCGACGTCGTGGGGGTTGGCGGTGCCGTCGTCGTCGGCATCCACCGCCCAGGAGGTGAATGTCGGCGCCCGGAACTGCATCGGGCCGACGGCCTGTTCGAAGGGCCCTTCGAGGCCCCACCATCCCTGCCAGCGACCCACGCGAATGATGGGGAGACCCCCACTGCCGTCGAGCGGCGGGCCGAGGATCCACGGGCGGACCTCGCCCGTCTCGGCGTCGATGACCCCGCCACCGACGGTCCCGTGGCGGGACTCCACCCACCCGATACCCGCGAGGAGTTGCCAGCGGAGTCCGGGGCATGCGCCGTCCGCAGCCCGGTAGGCGTCGAGCACTCGAGCCGGGACAGTCCCGAGTGATTCGGGTTGCACGACCGGCGTGTTGGCGCCGGTCGCCAACACGAGGAACGGGAGACCGAGCATTCCCACCACGAGGGCGAGGGGCGCGCAGAGAAGGACGCGTCTCACATCCCACTAGGCCG
>DATDOY010000203.1:0-3152 GCA_035293045.1 Acidimicrobiia bacterium | reverse complement strand
ATTCACCCCGGGCGAACCGTGAGCGACGACGCGTTGACCCGCCTCCTCCGCGAGCACGATATATGGCTTGCCGTGGAGCGCGGGGTGGCAGACAACACGCGGCGCGCGTACGGACGCGACCTCCGCCGGTACGCGCGATTCCTCAGCGAGTCGCGAGTGGCGGGACCGACCGAGATCGGCGAGCACACGGTTGCCGCCTACGTGGACGACATGACGACCGCCCGCGACGATGACGGCCGCCCTCGGTTCTCGCCCGCCACCGTGGCGCGCGCCCTTGTGGCGGTGCGCTCGTTCCATCGCTTCTGCCTCGCCGAAGGTCACGCGCAGGGAGATCCCACCGAGGACGTCGGTGCCCCCCGCGTTCCGCAGGGAGTTCCCAAGGCCCTCGCCCTCGAGGAAGTCGAGCGTCTTCTCGACGGCATCGAGGGCGACGAGCCGTCGGCCCTCCGCGACCGGGCCATCGTCGAGACGCTGTACGCAACCGGTGTTCGCATCAGCGAGCTGGTGGGTCTCGACCTCGACGCCCTCGACCTCGAGTCGGGGTTCCTCCGCGTCCTCGGGAAAGGTAACCGCGAGCGAATGGTGCCGGTGGGGAGCACAGCCCGGACGGCCCTGGCCGACTACCTCGACCGCGGTCGCCCCGGGCTGGCCCCAGCCCGATTCGCCCGCCGTGGCGACATCGACGCTGTCTTCTTGAACGCGCGCGGGGGGCGGCTCACGCGACAGGGCTGCTGGATGATCATCCGGCGTCACGGGCGCCGGGCCGGCCTCGCCGACCGCCTGACCCCGCACGTGCTCCGCCACTCCTGCGCCACGCACATGCTCGATCGGGGGGCAGACCTTCGCGTGGTGCAGGAGTTGCTCGGCCACGCCCGCATTTCGACCACGCAGGTGTACACCCGCATCACGGCCGACCGCCTGCGCGCCGCGTACGACGCCGCCCACCCCCGGGCTCGAGCCGGGCCGTGATGCGCGGGAGTGTCGGAGCTTCTGCGAGGCCGTCGTGGCCCGCTCGGCGGCGGGTCCGCGTACACTGACCTGATGGCCGAAATGACCCACGCGTCGCTGCGCGCGCTCCTCGAACAGGAGCGGGACCGCCTACGGGGCCAACTCGCGCAGTACGGCCACGGCGATGGCGCATCCCTGGCCTTCGACGAGGGGTTCGCCGACTCCGGTCAGGTGACGGCCGAGCGAGGCGAAGTGGAAGCGCTCGTTGCATCGCTGCTCGGCATGCTCAAAGAGACCGAGGCGGCGCTCGAGAAGTTCGAAGCGGGCACCTACGGCGCGTGCGAGTCGTGCGGCGAGCCGATCTCGCCGCTTCGCCTCGAGGCGCAACCGGCCGCCCGGTACTGCATCGAGTGCGCCTCGAAGCGATCCTGACTTGGATCTCTCGCTCTCCGATCAACTGATCCTCTACGGGGGACTCGTCATCAGCGTCATCCTCCACGAGGTGAGCCACGGCGTGGTCGCCCTCGCTTTCGGCGACGACACGGCGAAGCGGGCGGGGCGGCTCACGCTCAATCCGATTCCCCATGTCGATCCTGTGGGTTCCGTCTTGCTTCCGGCCATGGCGGTGCTGTCGGGCTACCCGGTGCTCGGGTGGGCGAAGCCGGTGCCGGTCAACCTGTCCCGGTTGCGCAACCCGCGTCGCGACGCGCTCTTTGTCGGGTTGGTCGGCCCGTTCACCAACTTCACGCTCATGGTTGGCGCCGCCGTCGGGACGAAGGTACTGATCGACGTGAACACCGGGGCCGGCCTCGACCCCACCGGGGCTTACGGGCTCGAGCTGATCCCGTCGATATTCCTCTCGCTGGCCATGGTCAACCTCTTCTTGGGCGTCTTCAACATGCTGCCGATTCCGCCGTTGGACGGGTCGTCGTTGATCGAGCGGGTCGTCCCTCACCAACATCTCGGGACGTGGCATCGCTTCCGTCCCTACGGGTTCCTCGTCATTTTCGCCGGCCTGTTCCTCTTCGATGTGTTCGGAACCATCATCCAGCCCTTCCAAGAACGGCTGTTCGACTTCATCGTCTGACAGGCCATCCCGTGCATGCCGTTCATCTCACCCGCCGCTTCTTCGGATCGGTGTTCGCCCGGTCTCTCGCGCCCGACGAACTTGACTGGGTGGCATCCACGCTGACGCCGGCGGAGTTCGAGGTGTGGCGTCGACAGCCCCGTTACGACCTCCGCCACAGCTTCGGCGTCGCCCGGCGCGTCGAGCAGGCACTCGACTCCGAGGCGGAGTCGCAGTGGCTCGCCGCTGCGCTCGTGCACGACGTGGGCAAGGTCGAGGCGAGACTCGGCATCGCCGGACGGGTGCTCGCCACGATCTTCATGATCGTGCGGGGCCGCGCCGCCGTGCGGGCGTGGCGGGATCGTCCGGGTTGGCGGGGCCGGTTCGGCCGGTACGCCGACCACGGGCCGATCGGGGCGGCGATGCTCCGGGCCGCCGGTGCCCGGGCCGTCCCTGCAAGATGGGCGGAAGTGCACCATCAGGCCAATGCTGACCATTTGGGCACGGGCCTCGATCTGCCTGAGGCGGTCGTACTTGTGCTGCGGGACTCGGATCGGGACTGAACGGGCGCCCTCTGGGTGCCGATACTCCCCGCATGGAAGAACGGCACGCCGACGACTATGTCGTGCGCCTCGCCGTGCGACCGCGCCCCGTGATCGGTGATGTGGCGCCCAAGCCCGTCACGAGGCGACGGCTCCGCAGGTTTGTTTCCCCCCGCCTCTTCGTGCTGGCGGTGGTGGCGGTGGTGGCCCTCGGCAACCGCTCCGCCATCGTCGACTGGGCCGATCGAGCCCTGGCTGGCGCCAAGAAGCCGGTGCAGGCGCTCCACGCCGAGCAGCATCTCGACCGCGCCGTCGACGTTCTCGGCACCCAGTGGAATCGGAACCACACGTTCAACGTGGATGTCGAACAACTCGCCGCCCTCGACGCCTCCGTCGACTGGGATGAGATCGTGCGGTATCGGAGCTGTCTCAACGGAAGGGCCGCCGTCATCACCGCGGACACTGCGACGGGCACTCAGGCGCGCCTCATCGTGGAAGGTGGCGAGCGCGGCACGGTGGTGGGGGACCCCGGGTGTCCGAGCTCGCGGGCCAACCTGGCGCCCTGGACGGGCTTGAACTGACCTAGGAGAGCAACC
>DATDOY010000202.1:0-4993 GCA_035293045.1 Acidimicrobiia bacterium | reverse complement strand
GCGAGAACTTCAGCGACTACTTCGCCACACAGGTCGGCACGAGCATCGCCTGGGGCGCGCTCTTGGCCACCACCATGTTCCTCAACGTGTGGCTGGTGATCTGGCCCAACCAGAAGATCGTCATCGGGTCCGCGGAGTCGGTGGCCGGCGGAGGCGCCGAGGATCCCCGGGCGGCGGCGTCGGCCAAGAAGGCCGGCCGCGCGTCACGGGCCAACACGATGATGTCGATCCCCATGTTGTGGTTCATGGGGTTCACGAGCCACTTCTCCTACCGCTTCGCCGACCCAGAGAGCGGCACGCTGTGGGCGGCGTGGATCCTCTTTCTCGCCATCCTGGCCTTCATCGAGTTGTCGGCGCTCGGCATGCTCGGCGGCTACGACAGCCCCCAGGCCAAGCTGTTCTGGGACAAGCACAAGAACACGATCGTCGCCGGCTTCGCGACCTGGGCGGTCCTGCACTTCGTGGGCTACGAGGCGATCATCGGCACGTAGGGGGGCGCGGCACCGCCCGAGCGCCGGGCGCCTAGCGCACGGTGAGCGCTGCTTCCATCCCCGCTTGGCGGTGTCCGGCGATGTCGCAGAACAAGGTGTACGTCCCGGCGTCGAGGGTGATCGTGTCGACGCCGCGCTCGTCGCCGCCCGTCTCGATGAAAAACCCGTCGACATCGTCGATCACGAGCGTGTGCGGGAGGGAGTGATCGTTGACGTACGCGATCGTGAGGTTCCCCGCGTCCGCGGCGTAGGACGCCTTGTCAAACCCCTTGAGCGATTCGGCCACCACGGTGAGGTCCGGGGTCGCGGCTGGCTCGGGCGGGTCTGAGGCGGACTCGTCGTCGCTCCCCGAACATACGGCGAGCGCGGCCACGACGAACAGGCCGACGGCGATTCGGGCAGGCAAGGCTCGGCTCATGGCCGGCGACGATACCGACCTTCTCGGCGATGGCCGTGATCGCCCGGGTCACGACAGGCTGCCGCCTGTCAATCTGTCACCGCGATCTGCGAGGATGAACCCATGGCGGTCATCGATACCGCGGGCTTCGTCACCGACCTCAAGGACCACGCCGTCGATCACGGGTTTCACGTGCACGACGAACGGCACTTCGTCGAGACGTACTCGCTCCGGCAGGTCTGGGAGGTCGACCTCCACCCCGAGGAAGGCTGCGGCGGCCCGGTCGATCTGCACCTCGCCCTCGAACTCGATCCGCGAGTCCTGCTGAGCTTCGAGGACGTCGTCATGACCTCGCCCGAGGACGAAGACCCGCCCGACGAGTTCCACTTCCCGCTGACCTTCACGTGGGCGGTCCCGCCGCTCTCGCAGGGTCCCGACCTCCTCGTGCTCGCCACCGAGCTCGCCGGAGTCGGCGGCACGCCGCTCCCGGTGGAGGTGTCGGCGATCGATTCCTACGGCGCGGTCACCGACGCGCCCGAGCGGGCCCTCAGCGTCGTGGCGCGCGTCCCGGTGTCGCTCACCAAAATCCTGGTCGGGGAAGAACAGCTCTGCGAGGCGCTCGATCGGTGCCTCGACGTGTCGCGCTTCCTGCTGGAGAAGGTGCCCAACTGGCAGTGACGGCGCGGCACGCTCACGCGTCGGCCGGTCGCGGCAGGCGCACCAGCCGGTGATCGGACGTGAAGAGCCGGCGGGCGAGACCCACGGCCACGGTCACCGTCGTCGTGGCCACCGCTCCGAGGACCAGGTACATCACCACCACCTGCACCAGCACGGCGTCAACGGGTTCGACGCCCGCCAGGATCAGCCCGGTCATCGCCCCGGGGAGGAACACGAGGCCGACCGCGCGCGTCGTCTCGATCTGCGGGGTCAGCGCCGTCCGCAGCGCCGCTCGCACATACGGCCGAGCCGCCTCGCGCGACGGTTGCCCGAGCGCGAGGCGCGCTTCGACCTCGGGCCGCTTGTCGCGGAGTTCCTCGACGATCCGGCGCGCCACCAGCACCGTCGCGTTCATCGAGTTGCCGACCATCATCCCCGACAGCGGAACGAGTGTCCTCCCCTCCAGGGGGAACACGCCGAGGCCGAACAGCACCCCGAGCGTCACAGCGGAGGCCGCACCGTAGGCGCTCAGTGCGAGCCAGCGAGCCGACGGAACTTCGGGGGCGCGCCGGTGCACGGTTTCGGCGGCGAAGAGCACCATGACGACGACCCACGTCCACCACAGCGCGGGGGGACTCCCCTCGTCGATCACGATCGTGAGGGCCGTCCCCACCACGACCAACTGCACGACGGCACGGACCGACGCCCACGCCAGCGGTCGCTGCAACCCGAGTCGTTGCCACCACGACAGCGCGATCGCCACCGCGACGAGCAACAGCGACAGCGCAACGCCAGCGCCGGTGACGTCGGTGTCGATCACCGCGCACCCCCGACGAAGGCGGAGACCTCGGGATCGGCGTGCGAGTCGAGGGCGCCCACCTCGCCCGCGTACCGAATCCGTCCCGCGATCACGACGAGCAGGTGATCGGCGAGGCGACGCATCTGGTCCAACTGGTGGGTGACCCAGACCACCGGCACCCCCTCGTCGGCGAAGTGCCGGGCCAGGCGTTCGAGCGCGAGGCGGGGGCGCTCGTCGAGCGCGGCCGTCGGCTCATCCATCAACAGCACCTCGGGGTCCGTCACCAGGGTTCTCGCCACACAGACGCGCTGCGCCTCTCCGCCCGAGATTTCGTCGGCCGGGCAGTCGAGGAACGTCGACGGGAGTTCGGCCCGTCCCAGGGCGGCGGCGTAGGTCGCGTCGTCGGCGCCGGGCAGGGCGAGCGCGAGGTTGTCGCGGACCGTCCCGCCGAACAGCGTCGGGCGTTGGAACACCATGCCCGCCCGCCTGCGGAGCGCGAGCGGGTCGATCGTGACCACGTCCTCCCCGTGGAAGAGGACGCGCCCCGTGGTCGCCACCTCGAGGCGATTGCAGAGGCGGAGCATCGTCGACTTGCCCGCCCCGGACGGACCGACGAGGACGGTCACGCCGCGGGCGGGGATCTCCGCGGTGACGTCATGGAGCACCTGGCCCCGTTCGGTCGCGACGCCAACACCCTCAAGGGCGAACAACCCCACGGGCCGATGATGGCACCCACTCGCACGCCGTGCCCCGGCATCATGGTGCGATGTCGTTTGGCGGTGTGATGGTGGTGGGCGCGGGGGTGATCCTGGCGCTGATGCTCGCGAGCTGGCGCGTGAGCCTGCGCCTGCGCAGAGCCGACATCGTCGACGTCGTGTGGGGCCTCGGATTCGTCGCCGTGGCCTGGGTGACGCGCCTCACCTCCGACGCCAACGAGGCGCGCAGCACGTTGCTGGTCGTCATGACCACGATCTGGGCACTGCGCCTTGCCGGGCACCTAGCCATCCGGATGCGGGGAACCCCCGAGGACCGGCGCTACGCGGCGATGCGACGGCACTTCGGCGATCGGTTCGACCAGGTCAGCCTGGTCAACGTCTTCTTGTTCCAGGGCCTGCTCATGTGGGTGGTGTCGCTACCGGTGCAACTCGGCCAGGTGTCCGACGGGCCGGAGAAGGTCGGCATCGCCGGCGTCCTCGGCGTCGCCGTATGGGCGGTCGGCATGTTCTTCGAAACCGTGGGCGACTGGCAGCTCGCCCGCTTCAAGCGCAAGCCCTGGAACGAGGGGCGGGTGCTGGAGACGGGCCTGTGGCGCTACACGCGCCACCCCAACTACTTCGGCGACTTTTGCGTGTGGTGGGGCATCTTCATCGTCGCCGCGACGAGCAACCTGGGCATGGCCAGCGTTCCCGGCCCGATCATCATGACGGTGTTGCTGATGAAGGTGTCGGGCGTACCGCTCACCGAGAAATACCTCGAGCGTCGCCCCGGCTACGCGGAATACGTTGAGCGCACGAACGCCTTTTTCCCGGGCCCGCCGGCCGGCGAGCCCGAACGCAGTTGGGAGTGAGCCAGGCCATGAACGCGGACTACTCGGTACAGGTGCACGACCCGCGCCACGACCCTGACGAAGTGATCGCCGAGCGCGTCGACGTCATGAACCGGCTCGATGCGGAGGTCCTTCCTGACGATCCGCCGACGCCGGCCGAGCAAGTCATCGCCTCGATCCGCGCCCTGCCAGAGCGTCACCGCATCTGGGTCTTCAGCGCCCGCGACGCCGCCGGTCGACTCGCGGGTTTCGCGCGGACGGGCACCGACCCCGAGCACGACGACAACCCCGACTGTCTCGAGGTGTACCTGACCGTCGACGCCGCGCACCGCCGGCGCGGCGTCGGGCGGCTCCTGCTCGGCGAGATCACGAACCTCGCCCGGAGCGAAACGCGCCCTCGAATCTTCGGGAACACAACGGATCGCGTCCCGGCCGGTGGCGCCTTCGCTGCCGCGGTTGGCGCGGCACCCAAGTCGGCGCTCCATATCAACCACCTTCGGATCGAGGACGTCGACCGCGACCTCATGAAGTCGTGGGACGCCGACGGACCGTCTCGGGCCCCGGACTACGAGCTCATCGCGTTCGACGGTGCCGTGCCCGACGATCTCCTCGACGCCTTCGCCGATCTCATCCTCGTGATGAACACGGCTCCGCGCGACGACCTCGTCCTGAACGACTTCACCATGACGCCGGCGCAACTGCGCGAGTGGGAGCGGGAGCGCGAGGCGGGGGGGGACGAAGCGTGGACGCTGGTCGCGCGTCACTGTCCCACCGGCGAGTTGGTTGGATTCCACGACGTCCATTGGAACGCGAGCAGCCCTGCCGCGGTGTGGGTCGGCGCCACGGGAGTCAAGCCCGAGCACCGCGGCCATGCGCTCGGAAAGTGGCTCAAGGCCGCCATGACGCTGCGAATCATCGAGGAACGAGCGCAGGTCACCAGCGTCAGGACGGGAAACAACGACTCGAACGACGCCATGCTCGGCATCAACCGAGCCATGGGATACCGCCCGTTGTTCGCCGTCACCACCTGGGAGTTGGTTCTGGACGGGTAGCGGCGGCAACCCGCGTCCCGTTCTCCCTGTCTGTGGCGCGTTAGCGGGGAT
>DATDOY010000201.1:0-6439 GCA_035293045.1 Acidimicrobiia bacterium | reverse complement strand
TGCTCACGATGGGAACCGGGGAAGGGTCCTCAGCAACTCGGCGGCGTCGAAGGCAAGGTCGAGGCCCTGGCGGGCGTTGAGCCGGGGATCGCACATGGTCTCGTAGCGAGACACCAGGTGGTCGTCGAGCACCTCGTCGCTACCGCCGAGGCACTCGGTGACGTTGGTGCCGGTGAGCTCGACGTGGATCCCGCCGGGCCAGGTGCCGAGGGCGCGATGCACCTCGAAGTACCCCTCGAGCTCGCCCATGATGTCGGGCAGGCTCCGGGTCTTGTATCCGCTCTCGCTGGTGAACGTGTTGCCGTGCATGGGGTCGCACTCCCACACCACGGGATGGCCGGCGACCTTGATCGCCTCGACGATCGGCGGGAGCACTTCACGCACCTTGCCGACCCCCATGCGCGAGATGAGGGTGAGGCGACCGGGCACGCGCCCGGGGTTGAGGGCTTCGCAGAGGCTCAGGGCTTCCTCGGGCGTGGTCGTCGGGCCGAGCTTGCAACCCACGGGGTTGTGAACCCCCGAGAGGAAGTGCACGTGTGCTCCGTCGAGCTGACGCGTGCGCTCGCCGATCCACAACATGTGTGCCGAGCAGTCGTACCACTCGTCGGTGAGTGAGTCGACGCGGGTGAGCGCCTCCTCGTAGCCGAGGATCAGCGCTTCGTGCGATGTGTAGAAGTCGACCTCGTGCAGGCGCGGCTCGGTGGCGAGGTCGATGCCGCACGCGGCCATGAACCGCATGGCGCGGTCGATCTCGTCGGCCATCACGTCGTAGCGCTGGCCCTCGAGGCTCGACTTGGTGAACTCGAGGTTCCATGCGTGCACTTGGTTGAGGTCGGCGAAGCCGCCCTTGGTGAACGCGCGCAGGAGGTTCAGGGTCGCCGCCGACTGGTGATAGGCGCGCACGAGCCGGCCGGGGTCGGGAACCCGCGCCTGGGCCTCGAAGTCGATCTCGTTGACGATGTGACCTCGGAACGAGGGCAGCTCCGTGCCGTCACGCGTTTCGGTAGCGGCCGAACGCGGCTTGGCGAACTGCCCCGCGATGCGCCCGATCTTCAGCGTGGGGACGCCCGTCGAGTACGTGAACACGACGGCCATCTGGAGGATGACCTTGAGCTTGTCGCGGATCTCGTTGGCGGAGAACCCGTCGAAGCTCTCGGCGCAGTCGCCGGCCTGGAGGACGAATGCCCGTCCTTCGCAGACGTCGGCCAGCGATCGCGTGAGGTTGCGGGCCTCGCCGGCGAACACGAGCGGGGGGAGCGCTTCGAGTTCCTTGAGGGCCGCGTCGAGCGCGTCGGGATCCGGCCAGTCGGGTTGCTGGTCGGCGGCGAAGCCGCGCCAACTCGACGGCGTCCAACCCGAGCGGGCGAGGGCGTCCCCGTGCGCGCTCACTAAAGGTACGGACCCGTCCGCTCGGGACCGCCGCTCTCGAGCGCCTTGCGCTGACGCATCTCCTCGAGCTGCTGCTGCATCGTCATCTGCTGGCTGAAGATCGTGGCCTGGATGCCGTGGAAGAGACCTTCGAGCCACCCGACGAGTTGGGCCTGCGCGATGCGCAGCTCGGACTCGGTCGGGGTTTCGGCGGTGAACGGGAGGACGACCTCGGCGAGCTCCGCCTTCAGGTCCTCGGAGAGCACGCCCTCGAGTTCGTTGATCGAGCGCTCGTGGATGGCCCGCAGGAGCCGGCGGCCGGCGTCGTCGAGCGGGGCGCGGCGGACTTCCTCGAGCATGTTCCGCACCATCGAGGCGATGCGGATGAGCTTCGACGGGTGCACGACGGACTCGTCGCGCTCGGCGGCGCCCGAATCGGCCGCGGCGGGCGCGTCGACCAACTCGAACTGGGCCTTTTCCGGCGCGGGTTCCGGCGCGGGCTCGGGATCGGGCTCGGGATCGGCGGCACGGGGTGTCGCGGGGTTGGGTTGTGGTTGATCGGCCATGGTGCTCCTTGGATGCGCGTCAAAGGATAGGACGCCCTCACGGTTGGATACGCAGCCGTTCCTGAGCGACGGCCGCGATCGCGAGGCGCTCGATCAACCGGGCAGGCTCGGGGGCCGCATCCCCTGCGCACCCGAGGTGCGGGGACCGGGAACCTGACGGAACTCATAGGGTTCGGGGTCGCGCCCCGGCTGGACCGGCCAGCACTGGCCGCTGCCGTCACCGGTGACGATCGTCATCACGGCGGCGGCGATGTCCTCGGGGGCGAGGAGCGGGAACCCGGCCTGTTCGAACATGCCGATGGCTTCGTCGCCGAGCAGCGGGGTGGCGACGATGCCCGGGTTCACGGTGTTGATGCGGATGCCCTTGGCGCCGAGGTGTTCGGGAAGGCTGCGGACGAGCCCGACCACGGCGTGTTTGGTGAGGGTGTAGATCGGATCGACGGCGAAGCCGATGATGCCGGCGAGCGACGCCGTGACGACGATTGACGCGTCGACGCCGCCCTTGGCGGCCTGCTCCATCGCAGGTACCACCTCTCGAATGCCATAGACGACGCCGTCGACGTTGACCCGCATGATGCGCTGGTACTGGTCGTCGGTCAGCGCCGTCATGTCCGTGACGTTGCAGACCACCCCAGCGTTGAGGTGGACGAGGTCGAGACCGCCGAGCGCCGAGACGCAGTGTTCGACCATCTCGCGGTTGAACGCGGGATCCCCAACGTCGCCCTGGATGAACGTGCCGCCGATGTCGTCGGCGACGACCTTGCCGTCCTCGGCGACGTCGACCACGCACACCGCCGCGCCCTCCGAGGCGAACCGCGTTGCCGTCGCCTTGCCGATGCCCGATGCCCCGCCCGTTACGAGCGCCCGTCTGCCTGTGAGTGCCGTCATGCGCCAGACCCTACGCCGGTGCGCGACACTGATTCCCGATGGATGCGTTCGAAGGCCTGCGGTGGGGCGCGGTGGTGAGCGCCTTCGCGCTCGGCCTGCGTCACGGATTCGACTGGGATCACGTCGCCGCCATCGCCGACATCACCGGCTCGCAACGCGACCGCCGGCGCTCGCTGACCTTCTCCACGCTCTACATCCTCGGGCACGGCGTGGTCGTCACGGTGCTCGGGCTCGCCGCCATCGCCCTCGGTTCCACCATCCCGGCGTGGCTCGACGGAGCCATGGGCCGCGTCATCGGCGCCACCCTTCTCGGCCTCGGCGTGTATGTGATGGTGTCCTTGATCCGCAACGGGCGTGACGCGCGCCTCCAGAGCCGCTGGATGCTGGCCATCTCGGGTGCGCGCCGGGCGATCGGCTGGCTGCGCACGCGCCACGCGAGCGGGCCCGAACCGGTGGTGATCGATCACGACCACGAGCACCCGGTGGTCGAAGCACACGTCGACGAGCACGTTCCGACGGCCGTGGTGCATGACCCTGGCGGAGTGCATGTGCCCGCCACCCGCCACGGACACCACCGTCATCGCCACGTGCACTTTGGCGCGCTGCCCGACGACCCGTTCATGGAATACGGGCGGGGCACCTCGTTCCTCGTCGGCATGCTCCACGGCGTCGGCGCCGAGACCCCGACGCAAATGGTTCTGTTCGCGAGCGCGGCGGGGGCCGCGTCGGCGTGGGTCGGGGTGGCGTTTCTCGTGGCGTTCGTTGCGGGGCTGACGATCTCGAACACCGCGGTGGCGTTGGGGTCCCGCGCCGGGATGCTGAGCGCTCGCGGCAACTTCGGGGCGTACGTCGCCGTCTCGCTCGTGGTCGCCGTGCTCAGCCTCTATCTCGGCACGGTCTACCTGTTCGACCTCGGCGACGGTCTTCCCGCCCTCCTGACCTAACGCCGCTGAGGCCGGCGTCCGCCACGGCTGCCTTCGGTCTAGGCGCTTACTCGCGTCGAGCCTTCGCTTGGATCTCGGCGTCGGCCTGGGCCATGCGATCGCGTTCGGTGTCGCGGGCCTCGGCCAGGCGCTTGGCGATGTCGTCGTCGGTGAGGGCGAGGATGCGCGCCGCCAGCCAGGCCGCGTTCTGGGTGCCGTCGACCGCAACGGTCGCCACCGGGATGCCCTTGGGCATCTGCACCGTGGCGAGGAGCGCGTCGAGGCCGTCGGCCACGCCGCCCGAGAGCGGCACCCCGATCACGGGGAGGTTGCTGACCGCAGCGAGCACGCCGGCGAGGTGCGCCGCCATCCCTGCGCAGCCGACGAGCACCTTGATGCCGCGGTCGGCTGCGGTCGACGCGTACTCATGCACGGCGTCGGGGGTCCGGTGCGCAGAGAGGACCCGCACGTCGTGCGGAATCCCCAACTCGTCGAGGACGGCGACGCCCTTTTCGATCGTCGGCCAGTCGTTGGGTGAGCCCATCAGGATCCCCACGAGGGGTGCGTCAGACATGGGCCCCAGCCTATGGCTGACGACACCCGGTAGCGTGCAACGCATATGACGTCCACCTGGCGAATCGCGGTTGTGGTCGCGAGCGGGCTGCTCGCCGCAGCGTGCGGCGGAGGCGGCGGAGGCGACGTTGCGGAGTACTGCAAGCTCGTCGCCGCATCGGAGACCGACCCCACCGAAGCCGACCTCGATGACGCCGTCGACGCGGCGCCGAGCGAGATCAAGGACGATGTGAGGAAGCTGCGCGAGGCCTACGAGGCGTCGGCCGACGACCCGTCGCGTCTCCAGGAGATCTTCGCCGATCCCGACATGCTCGCTGCGTCGACCAGGGTGTCGAACTTCCATGCCGAGCACTGCGACGGCGGCGAGCCCGCGGGGTAGTCCCAGGGGGCGGTGGGCGGCCGCCGGTCGGTAGTCTCGCAGCGTGACCGAAACCCTTTCGAGCCCGTCGACAGGTCTCGTGGCCAACTGGCGCGAGGCGCTCCTCACCGGCAACCTCCCCGAGAACGGGCGCGTCGACGTCGTCACCAAGTGGCTGGTGCTCACGCGCGCCGCCGTGCTCCCGATGACGATCACGTCGGGAATCGTGGGCGGTCTGCTCGCCGTCGGCCACCCTGACCTCCACCTCGGGTGGCTCGCCCTGGCGCTCCTCGGGATCGTGCTGGCCCACGTCTCGAACAACCTCATGAACGACCTCGCCGACCTGTGGGTCGGCACCGACCGCGACGACTACCCGAGGGCGCTGTACGCGCCCCATCCCGTCCTCTCGGGGCTCACGACCAAGCGCGGCTTGCTCGTCATCACCTTCGTCGTGAACCTCGCCGACTTGGCGATCATGCTCGCGTTGTTCGTCGCTCGGGGGTGGCCGGTCGTGGCGTTCGCCCTCGGCGGGTTCTTCCTGTCGGTCGCGTACACCACGCCGCCCTTCCGCCTGAAAAAGCGCGGGTTGGGTGAGCCGACGGTGCTCGTCGTGTGGGGTCCCCTCATGGTGGGAGGCACCTACTACGCGGCGGTGGGCAGCGTCACGTGGGAGGTCATCGCCGTCTCGATCCCGTATGCGCTGGTGTCGACGGCGGTGCTGATGGGCAAGCACGTCGACAAGCTCGAGTGGGACGCCCGCGACGGAACCCGCACGCTCCCGGTCATCCTCGGAGAGCCGCGCGCCCGGGCGGTCACGCGCTGGATGATGGCGGCCTTCTATCCGGGTCTCGCCGTGCTGGTGGCGTTCGGATCGCTGCCGTGGACGGTGCTGGTGGCGTTCCTCGGTCTTTCCGCGTTGCGCAAGGTGTGGGGGGCGTTCGGTCAGCCCCGTCCGACCACCAAGCCCGACCGCTGGCCGATCTGGCCGTTGTGGTTCGCCGCACTGGCGTTCGTGCATACGCGGCGCGCCGGCGCGCTGTTCATCGTCGGGCTCTCGGTCGGGGCCGCCCTCGGTTGGACGTGACGGGGTCGCATTCGTCGTCGCCCGTCGACGCGCCGGACGAACCGGTCGCGTTCAACCCGTTCGAGCCCGGCTATCACGACGACCCGTACGCGCAGTACGCCCGCCTGCGCGAGCACGATCCGGTGCACCACAGCGTCCTCGGTCCATGGTTCCTGTTCCGTCACGACGACGTCGAGCGGCTGATCCGCGATCCCGAGCTCTCGGTGGAGTTCGCCAACGCCCGGATGGAGGACACGCCCCGCCTCAACATGTTCGAGGCGGTGCTGGGCGAGGAGCTCACGGCGCAAGTGCGCGAGCGGGGCGACCACGCCATCCTCAACCTCGACCCGCCGGCCCACACGCGCCTCCGCCGTCTCATGGCCAAGGTGTTCACGCCCAAGGCCGTCGAGGACCTCCGCCCGCGTGCCCAGGCCATCGTCGAGGAGCACCTTGACCGGGTGACGCCGTCAGGAGCCATGGACGTGATCGGCGATCTGGCCTTTCCGCTGCCCGTGCAGGTCATTTCGGAGATGCTCGGGATGCCCGAGGCCGACCGCGACCGGTTGCGGGAGTGGTCGCACGTCCTCGCCGGCACCCTCGATCCCGTGTTGCCGCCGGAGCACATCCGCGCCGCCTTCGACGCGTCGATCCTCATGGGCGAGTACGTGCGCGACGTCATCGCCGCCAAACGGGCGGAGCC
>DATDOY010000200.1:0-28756 GCA_035293045.1 Acidimicrobiia bacterium | reverse complement strand
GTGACGATGGACGACGTGGATCTGACTCGGCAACGCACGGTGGACCGCATCCGCACACTGCGCGAGACCGCCCTGGCCCGATGAGGTGTGCGTATGGCGTCGCGCATAGCGCGACGCCATACGCACACGGTCAGGCGTGGGGCTAGAGGCCGAGGATGTCGAGGATGTCGAGGAAGTCGTTCACCCCGTCGCGGCAGCTCTGGCCGCTCGAGTGGTCGCCGCAGATGTAGCTCGCCGGGTCACTGATGATCGCCGCCGTTTCCGCCTGCGTGTTCGCCATCTGTGCTTCCGTGTAGGCCTGGTCGGCCGGGCGGATCACGTGGTACTCGTCGGTGCAGGAGGCGATGGGCACGAAGGTGCCGCAATCGAAGTGGTCCATGATCGTCACGCCGACCTGGGTGTCCTCGAGGCCGTCGTCGCACCATTTGTTGGTGGTGGGATCGTTGTTCTGCGCGAGACAGACGTCGACGTAGAGCGCACCGCCGTGGGCGTCGTGGACGCCCTCGTTCGGGTTGTCGGGGTCACCGCTGCCCGTGTGGTCCTCGCACTGATGGGCGGCTTCGGCCAAGAAGCAGTGGCTGGCGGCATACCCGACATGGATCTCGTTGGGAGAACCACCCGAAAGAACCGAAAGACTGTTTCCGCCCTCGACCCATGCGCACTGCTGTCCGCCGTCGCACTCGTCGCGCCAGCGCTGGGCGTCGTACCGCTGCTGCTCGTCCTCCCGATCCTCGAGGCCGAAGACGGGGACGTACTGGTCGCGCCAGTTGTCCATCACTGGCGTGTCTTCGCACTCGCCCGTATTCGGATCACACGTGTGCGCCTCCGCCGCCCGGGGCACAAGCCCCAAGATCCCAAGGCCGGTCAACGCCGCCAACACAATCGCCAAGCGCTTGCGCATAGGTCCCTCCCCGGAGACTGACATGAGTGTCAGGTTTCGCTCACCTTCTATACGGCCCAAATGCCACAGCGGCGCGGTGGTTAACTGTCGCCATGACCGAACGGGAGTTCCCTCTCAAGATTCGTAGCCACGAGGTCACGGACGGCATGGAGCGGGCCCCCGCTCGGGCCATGCTGCGGGCCATCGGGATGACCGACGCCGATTGGGGGAAGCCCCAGATCGGCGTGGCCAGCAGTTGGAACGAGGTCACGCCGTGCAACATGCCGCTCGACCGCCTCGCCAAGCGGTGCAAGGAGGGCGTCCGGGCGGCGGGCGGATTCCCGATCGAGTTCGTCACCATCGCCGTTTCGGACGGCATCTCGATGGGTCACGAGGGGATGCGGGGCAGCCTCGTCAGCCGCGAGATCATCGCCGACTCCGTCGAGTGCGTGATGCACGCTGAGCGGTTCGACGCCATGGTCACCTTCGCCGGGTGCGACAAGAGCTTGCCGGGGATGCTGATGGCGGCCGCCCGCACCAATCTCCCGAGCGTCTTTCTCTACGGCGGGAGCATCCTCCCTGGCGTCGGGCCCAACGGCGAGGCCCTCGACATCGTGAGCGTGTTCGAGGCCGTCGGCGCGTGCGCCGCCGGCACCTTGACCGAAGCCGACCTCGACGCCATCGAGCGCGGCGCGTGCCCCAGTGAGGGCAGCTGCGCCGGGATGTTCACGGCCAACACCATGGCGAGCGTCGCCGAGGCCCTCGGCATGAGCTTGCCGGGCAGTTCCACGCCGCCCGCGCCCGACTCCCGCCGCGACGACTTCGCCTACGCCAGCGGCGAAGCCGTCCTCGGACTGCTCGAGCGGGGCATCCGCCCTCGCCAGATCCTCACCAAGGAGGCCTTCGAGAACGCCATCGCCGTCGCCATGGCGGTGGGCGGCTCCACCAACGCGGTGTTGCACCTCCTCGCCATCGCCAACGAGGCCCGGGTCGAACTCGAGCTCGACGACTTCAACCGGGTCGCCGACCGGGTGCCCCACATCTGCGACATGAAGCCGCACGGCCGGTTCCACATGATCGACCTCGACCGCGTCGGCGGGGTGCCGGTCGTCATGGCCGAGCTGCTCGAAGCGGGTCTCATCCACGGCGACTGCCTCACGGTGACGGGCAAGACCGTCGCCGAGAACCTCGCCGATCTCGCGCCGCCCAAGCCGGACGGCGAGGTGGTCCACCCGCTTAGCGCCCCGATCCACGCCGACGGAGGGATCGCCGTGTTGCGGGGCTCGCTCGCTCCGAACGGCGCCGTTGTGAAGGTCGCCGGAATCGACTTCGACCGCTTCGAGGGTCCCGCGCGGGTCTTCGACGGCGAGGACGCCGCGATGGACGCCATCCTCGCCGGCGGGATCAACGCCGGCGACGTGGTGGTGATCCGCTACGAGGGCCCCAAGGGCGGCCCGGGGATGCGCGAGATGCTCGCCGTGACCGGTGCGATGAAGGGCGCAGGCCGGGGGGCCGACGCCGCGCTCGTCACCGACGGGCGCTTCAGCGGGGGAACGCACGGCTTTTGCATCGGCCACGCGGCGCCCGAGGCCGTCGACGGGGGCCCGATCGCTCTCGTCGTCGAGGGGGATCGGATCGTGATCGACGTGAAGGCCCGCACCATCGACCTCGACGTTCCCGCCGACGTGCTCGCCTCCCGCGTGGCGGACTGGAAGGTGCCCGAGCCTCGCTATCCGACGGGATTCCTCGCCAAGTACGCCAAGCTCGCCCAGGGGGCCGAGCGCGGCGCCATCACCAACGTCTGATCTGCGCGTGAGTGCCCCTGATCGTGTGTGAGTGCCTGCCCGCCCATGGGCGGGCAGGCACTCACACTTTGCTCGGGGGCCGTGGCGGCCAAAAAGTGGACGATTGGGCCTGACCTACCGGTCATGGGGCAGGATTCTGTGGGTAGTGTGACGAACAACACAGACACGCACACCCAGGCACGCCCTGCGTCTGCAGCAACGGTCGTTCCCAGCACCCCGCATCGCACGAACGAGGACCGAGGATGAACCTACGAACCGCACATCCGTTCCGGCGGACGGCCATCGTGATGGTCGCAGCCCTCGCCGCCACCGTCGGCAGCGTCGCCCTGTCGGGCTTCGCCAATGCCAAAGACGAGTTCGTCGCGGGGAGCGGCAAGGCCAAGAGTTCGATCCTGCGCATCGGCCCCTCGTCGGCCAGCCTTTCCTTCGCCCCGTCGGTCGGCGTCGCCCTCGCCGACCACCTCGGCGTCCTCGGCCGGGGTGAGTCGCTCATCCTCGACTACGCCGCCCTCGACGGCACGATGCAGGACGACGTCCCGCCGCTCAGCTGCGGGAACGCGGTCAGGGAAAGAGCTCCCCAGGACAGCATCCCCCCGACCTGCGGCGCCTTCGACCCCAAGGGCAAGCAAATCCCGTCCCTGCGCGTCGAGTCGACCGAGGAGGGCTCGAGTGCCGGCCGTGAGCAGCGGGCGCTCCCGACCGTCGTGCAGCGCGCCCGGGCTGACACCCGGCCCTTTGGCTTCTCGTCGATGGAACTCGAGGCGTTTGACATCCCCGGCATCATCCATATCGCCGCCGGCCGAGCCGACGCGTATTCCGGGAACATCGAGATCGCGACCGGCTCGGGCAAGCAAGTCGTGCGCCAGGCCGGTGGGACCGTCGACATCGGCGAGGTCGTGATCGGGTCCGACACGATCGGCAAGTTGACGGTGAAGGGTCTGCACTGGGAGGCGTTCCAACGCACCGACAGCAACGATGATTCCACTCCCGAAGTCGTCGGCGAGTTCACGTTCGGCTCGATGACGATCCTCGATCCCTCCGGCGGCGTGCAGCAGTTCGCGGGTCCGACCGCCTCGCAGATCACCGGTGGCCTCCCGCAGCAGATGAAGGACGGCATTGCCGAGTTCTCCAAGCAGACCGGCATCCACGTGCTGATTCCCCAGCTCGCGACGACGGGCGGCGTGGCCCGGCTCACGCCCCTGCGGATCGCCCTCATCGAGTCGCCCGTCGGCCAGCAGGTGTTCGGCCCGATCCAGGAGGGCGCGGCGCCGGTGCGCAACAGCGTCACCCAGCAGTGGCTCGAGGGGTGCTCCGCCGAGGCCGGGGACGACGCGGGCAACTGCGGCCTTCCCTTCCTCGTGGCGGACATGGCCATCGGCCCGGTCGCCGGCGGCGGGCGCCTCGACCTCGAGCTTGGTGGCATCACCGGGTTCACCGAAGGCCAGGTCTTCAACACCTTCGACTTCGACTTCTCCGCCGGTGGCGGCTTCGACGTCCCGGCTCTCCCGGCGGCGTCGTCGAACGACTTCGACGTCGATGACTCCCCTGCCGTCCTCGGCGCCTCGGCCACCAACACCGACCCTGTTCCGACGGTCGGGAACGAGCAGGCGTTCACGCCGGCCCCGACGCCGCAGGCCGCTCCGGCGCCGCGCCCGTTCAAGCTCACTGGGTCGCGCGCTTCGGCAGCGTGGGCCGTCGGCCTCGTCGGACTTGGGGCGGCGCTGACGATGGCGGCCGCCGACTACCGCAGGTTGCGGACGCGGCGTAGGTTGATCACTCCGATCTCGTAGCCGAGGAGGCACATGAAGATCCCGATCCCGCGGATCCAGTTCGGCGAACTCGCCTCGAGGTTCAAGCGAGGCGAGGGCCGTGACGACGGCGACGCGAGTGACGCACCGAGCCCGTCGGCGGTCGCCGCGGGCTCGGTTCTTCGCGGATATGGCCCGCTGGCCGCCTTCGCACTTCTGTTCGTGCTGATGGCGGGGTTCGTGCCCACCGTCGACGAGAAGCTGGCATCGAACGAGGGTGGTGGTGCCTTCAACCAGCCGGAGGACTACGTCGACCCCACCAAGCCCACCGACTCGGGCGCGGTCGCGCCCGACGGGAGCGGCGAAGTGGCGGGCGATGTCGGCACCAACATCCCCGGCAAGAACTCGGTGAAGCCCTCTGGCAACGTCGCGGCGCCGCTCCCCGGTCGGGGCGCAGGCTCGTGTGCGGGCAAGGCCAGCCAGGTGCCCGGCGATCCCTACTCCCCGCCCTGCATCGAGTTCGCGGGTGGCGACAACGGTGGTGCGACGGCCAACGGCGTGTCGAAGGACACCGTCAAGGTGTCGTTCCGCGTGATCGACGAAAAGGGGTTCCTCCAGACGCTCGCGACGCTCGCCGGGGCCGACATCGTCGACACCCCCGCCGACATCAAGCGGACCATCGAGGCGTTCGAGCAGTTCTTCAACGACCACTACCAGTTCTACGGCCGCAAGATCGACATCATCTTCCACAACGGAAGCGGTTCCATCACGGGCGAGCTGGTTGGAGGTGGCCGCGACGCGGCCGTCGCCGACGCCGCCACCATCAAAGCGGAGATCAACCCGTTCATCGAGATGAACGCCGCGAGCGAGCCGTTCGCCGACGCCATCGCCGACAAGCAGATCATCGGCTTCGGCACGCCCTACCTCTCGCGCAAGTGGCACAACGACCGGCGTCCCTACGCGTGGAGCTTGGCCACCGACGGATCGATCGTGTCGGAGGCGGCGGCCGAGTTCACCAACAAGATGCTGGTCCGGAAGCCCGCGGCATTTGCGGGCGACGCGATGAAGACGGCGACCCGGGTGATCGGCGGGCTCGCCCCCGAGAACCCGTGGTACCAAGAGTCGGTCGACAACGCCGAGGTCGTCCTGAAATCAGAGGGCAACGACTTCGGCGACAACCGCGTGAAGTACAAGCTCGACATCAACTCGATGTCGAACCAGGCCGCCGGCGTGATCTCCCAGTTCAAGGGCAAGAACCCGCAGGTCACCACCATCCTGTGCGGGTGCGACCCGATCTTCCCCGTGTTCCTCTCGGCGAAGGCGGCGGAGCAGGACTACGAGCCCGAGTGGATCGTGGTGGGCACCGCCCTCACCGACTGGGACGTCGCCGCGCAGCTCTACAACCAGGACCAGTGGGTCCACGCCTTCGGCATCAGCTCGATGGGCGAGCCCCGGCCGGTCCGGGCGGGCCTCGGCTACAGCGCCTACAAGTCGGTCCGCAAGGACGAGCCGGCGTTCGCAGTCGAGTTGATCTACGCCACCATGCTCATGATCGCCAGCGGCATCCAGATGGCCGGACCCAACCTGACGCCGTTCAGCTTCGAGGCCGGGTTGAAGAACTGGCCTGGGGGGACCGGTCCGTACGGCACGTTCGGATTCGGCCCAGCCGACTACACGCCGACCCGCGACTACCGGATCATCTGGTGGGACCGCGACGCCATCTCGATCGTGAACAGCGCGCCGGGGAGCTACAAAGTGGCGTTCGGCGGCGAGCGTTACGCCCCGGGCAAGTTCCCCCGCCTCGCCCCCGACCAGCAGCCGCCCGTCTTCCAGGGCTAGACGAACCGCCGAGCTAGTGTCCCGCGTCCGAAATACGCCGCGAAATCGCCGGGCGACTGACGTGCCTGGCTTCGTCCTCGTCCTCGAAGGTGCCCCTGGCACCTCCTTCGTCCTGCGTCCTCGCCAGATCCCGCCCTCGCCTCGTCGCTTTCATCAACGTATTTCGGACGCGGGACACTAGAGGACAGGTGAGCCTGCCATCGTGAGGGGAAGCAGCGTGCTGAATCAGATCGCGCCGGACGAACTGCGGCGGCGGTACAAGGCCGTCACGGCGAATCGCCCTGGCAAGATCGGGTTCTGGGTGGTGGCGACGTTTGTGGCGTGGCTGGCGGCGGGGACCTTCCTTCCCGACGGCGCGCCGCTCGGCATCGTCCTCCAGGGCGTGGTGTTCGGCACGGTGACGGCGCTCCTCGCCATGGGGCTGATCCTCACCTACCGCACCGACCGCATCATCAACTTCGCCTACGCGGCGATGGGCGGCGTCGGCGGCGTGCTCGCCGTCCACCTCTTCCTCGAGTGGCACTGGAACTACTTCCTCTCGATCATCCTCGGCACCCTGTGCGGCATCCTCATCGGTGGGCTCACCGAGGTCCTCATCATCCGTCGCTTCCGCAACTCGTCGCGCCTCGTGTTGACCGTCGCCACCATCGGCCTCGCCCAGGTGTTCGGCGGGATCCAGCTGCTCATCCCCCAATGGTTCGGGTCGTCGCAGGGTGGCCTCATCGGTGGCTTGGAGACGCCGATCAGCGACATCCACCGCAGCATCGACCCCGTGCTCTTCAACGGCGACCACCTGCTGATCATCGCGGCGGTGCCGCCGATCATCGCCCTCCTGGCGTGGTTCCTGCTGCGCACCGACGCGGGAGTGGCGGTGCGGGCGGCGGCCGAGAACCGCGACCGGGCGATGCTCCTCGGGATTCCGATCCAGCGACTGGCCACCCTCGTCTGGATCATCGCCGGCGGCCTGGCGTCGCTCACCTTCGCCCTCAAGGCCCCGTTCGCCGGCGCGGTGTCGACCGCCCTCGGCGGAACGACGCTCCTCTTGCCGGCGCTCGCAGCCGCCGTCCTCGCGCGTATGGAATCGCTGCCCCGCGCCTTCATCGCGGGCATCGGCCTCGGCATCGTCGAGCAGGTCACCTTCTGGAACACCAGCCAGGCCTCGACCAACGACGTGGCGTTTCTGATCGTCATCCTCGTCGGACTCCTCGTCCAGCGCGACGTGCTCTCACGCGCCGAGGACGCCGGCGAGAGCACGTGGTCGATGGCCGAGGCGGTGCGGCGCGTCCCCATCGAGTTGCGTCGACTGCCGGAGGTGCGCGCCGTCAAGATCGGCGGCGGCCTGCTGTTGGTGACGCTGGCGATCTTCCTTCCCCAGGGGTGGAGCGTCGGCAGCCAGATCCTGGCGAGTTCCGCGCTCATCTGGGGGATGGTGGCGGTGTCGCTGGTCGTTCTCACGGGGTGGGGTGGCAACATCAGCCTCGGCCAGTTCGCCATGGTCGGGGTGGGCGGCATCACCGCCGGCAACTTGGTGGTTCGCTACAACGTCGACCTCTTCGTCGTGCTCGCCGTCGCGGGCATCGCAGGCGGCCTCACCGCCCTCGCCGTCGGCCTCCCGGCGCTGCGCATCCGCGGGTTGTTCCTCGCCGTCACGACCCTCGCCTTCGCCGTCGCGCTCGACAGCTACTTCCTCAACCCCAACACCCTCCCGTCGATCGTGCAGACCGACGTGCCGCGCCAGACCCTCTTCCAGCGCTGGGACCTCGACGTCCACATCACCTTCTATTACCTGTGCCTGGTCTTCTTCGCGCTCTCGGTGCTCGTCGCCGGCAAGGTGCGCAAGACGCGCAGCGGCCGCGTGTTGATCGCCACCAAGGACAACCAGCGCGCCGCGGCCGCTGCCTCCGTCCCCACCACGGCGGTGCGGCTGACGGGATTCGTGTTCTCCGGCATCATCGCCGGGATCGCCGGCGCCCTGTACGTGGAGCTGATCAACGGGGCCGGCTCGGGGACGTTCCGACCGGAGATGAGCCTCCAGGTCTTCTCGATGGCGACGATCGGTGGCCTCGGTTCCATCGGAGGCGCCGTCTCGGGCGTCTTCTTCTTCCGCTGGCTCGAGCAATACGTCTCGGGGTCGGCGCGCCTCATCGCCACCGGCGCCGGCCTGTTGTTCGTGCTCATGATCATCCCGGGCGGGTTCGCCCAGCCGTTCCTCAACCTCCGCGACAAGGCGCTGCGCCGCCTCGCCGAATGGAAGGGCATCCACGTCCCGAGCCTGTTCGAGGACAAGCGACTGGTTTCGGGCGACGACGAGCTCGCCGACACGCCCGAGGACGTGAGCGAGGTCATGTCGGGCGCCCTCGCGACGCTCGACGATGACGCGGATTCGGGCGATCGGGACGACGACGCGCCGCCACCCGCTCGCCGAGCGCGTCGGGTAGGAACGGGGAGGGGCTGATGGCCGCCATCACGTCGCGCATTCGCGCCCGGGCTCGACGCCCCGAGGGAAACGGTCACGTCTCCAACGATGCACCCCTCCTTCGCTGCAGCAGCGTCGACGTGGCGTACGGCCCGGTCCAGGTGCTGTTCGGCGTCGACCTCGAGATCCAGCGGGGCGAACTCGTCGCCCTCCTCGGCACGAACGGCGCGGGGAAATCCACCCTGCTGAAGGCGATCTCCGGGCTGCACAAGCCGCGGCGGGGAACCGTCGAGCTCGACGGCGTCGACGTCACCAACGTTCCCGCCCACAAGATCGCCGCCCAGGGCGTGATGCAGATGCCCGGCGGCAAGGGCGTGTTCCCGACCCTCACCATCGAGAACAACCTGCGCCTCGCCCAGTGGCTGTTCCGCGACGACAAGCAACGCACCGAAGAACAGCTCGAGCGCGTGCTCAACCTGTTCCCGATTCTCCGTGAGCGTTACGGCGAGATGGCCGGGAACATGTCGGGCGGCGAGCAGCAGATGCTCACCCTCGGCATGGCGCTCATGAGCGACCCGAAGCTGTTGATGATCGACGAGCTGAGCCTCGGTCTCGCCCCCACGATCGTGGGCGAGCTGATCGAGGTCGTCCACCAGATCCATGAAACCGGCGTGACCATGATCATCGTCGAGCAGTCGGTCAACGTGGCGCTCAACCTCGCCGAGCGCGCCGTCTTCATGGAAAAGGGCGAGGTGCGGTTCGAGGGCGCCACCCGCGACCTGCTCGAACGCCCCGACATCCTGCGATCGGTCTTCATCGCCGGCGCGTCCGCGGGTGCGGGCGACGACGGCGGGCCCACCAAAGCCAAAGAGAAGGTCGCCAAGGCCGCCAAGCAGGCCGAGCACGTTGCGCCAGGCCCCGACGCGCCGCTGGTGCTCGAATGCGTCGAGGTCGTCAAGCGGTTCGGGGGAATCCGCGCCGTCGACGGCGTGAACGTCGCGTTGCGCGAGGGCGAGATCCTCGGGCTGATCGGCCAGAACGGCGCCGGCAAGACCACGCTCTTCGACTGCGTCTCCGGATTCCACAAGATCGACGGCGGTCGCATCCTCATGCGGGGCACCGACGTCTCGACGTGGGAGCCGCACGAGCGAGCCGCCGCCCGCATGGGCCGGTCGTTCCAAGAGGCCAAGCTGTTCCCGTCGCTCACCACGGCCGAGACCGTCGCCGTGGCGCTCGAGCGTCACCTCGCCAACAAGGACATCGTGGCGGCGGCGTTCTCCTTGCCGGCGTCCTACGAGTCCGAGCTGGCCGCCGCCGAGCGGGTCGACGAGCTGATCGAGCTGATGGGCCTGTCATCGTTCCGGCAGAAGTTCGTCGGAGAGCTGTCGACCGGCACCCGGCGCATCGTCGAGCTGGCGTGCATGCTGGCGCAGGACCCCGACGTGCTGATCCTCGACGAGCCGTCGGGGGGCGTGGCGCAAAAGGAGACCGAAGCGCTCGGCCCCATGCTCAAGCGGGTGCAGGAGTACACGGGGTGTTCGATCCTCATCATCGAACACGACATGCCGCTCATGGCCTTCCTTTGCGACCGCATCTACTGCCTCGAGTTGGGCCAGGTCATCGCCGAGGGGACCCCCGAGGAAGTGCTCAACGACCCACGGGTCATCGAGAGCTACCTCGGCACCGACGAGTCGGCCATCTTCCGGTCGGGCTCGGAGGGCGCCAAGAAGCCCCGGCGCAAGGCGGCGGCGTCGCGAACGGGGTCGCGTAGATCCCCGCGTGTCGCCCGGCCGCGTTCGTAGGCGCGCAGTCCTCTCGGCGATCAGCGAACCTTGGCGGTCCGCGGTCGGCGCCTCCGGGCGCCCGCCTTCCCGGAGCGGAAGATCGCGGTGTCGTCCGTTCCCAGATAACTCTCGATCACCCTCGGGTGCGTCAGCACGTCGTTCGGCGTTCCCTCCGCGATCACGCTCCCGAGTTCGAGGCATGCCATGCGATCGCAGAGCGACGAGAGCAATGGCATGTCGTGTTCGATGATGAGGATCGAACACCCCGTGTGCGCCTGCACGCGCTGCAAGAGCGGGCCGAGCGCCTCGGTTTCCTTCTGGGCGATGCCCGCCGAGGGCTCGTCGAGCAGCACGACCGGCGGGTCCTGGGCCATCACGCAGGCGAGGTCGACGATCCGGCGCGTCCCGGTCGACAACTCGCCGGTCAGCTTCTCGGCGTAGGCGCGCAACCCCATGAGGTCGATCAGTTCGTCGACCCGACGGCCGGCCTTCCACTCCGACTCCTCGGTGGCCGGGAGCCAGAAGGCGGCGGCCACCATGTCGCGAGATTCGAGGTGGCGCTCGAGCGCCACGGCGATGGTCTCTTCGACGGTGAGCCCCGGGAACAGGCGGGCGTCCTGAAACGACCGCCCCAGGCCCGCCGTGGCGCGAGCGTTGGCGGGCAGTTCCGTGAGGTCGGTGTCCTGGAACACGACGCGGCCCCCGTCGAGCGGGAGGAACCCCGAGATGCAGTCGAAGAGGGTGGTCTTGCCGGCGCCGTTGTGACCGATGAGGCCGAAGATCTCCCCCTTCCCGAGCGCCAGACTCACACCGTCGACCGCTCGGATGCCCCCGAAGCGCTTGGTGATCTCGAACGTCTCGAGGACGGCGCCGTCGCTTCGTGACCGGTGGGCGCGCGTTCGCCCCGCGGGTTTCGGACCAGCGCGACGCGTGCGACCCTGCTGGTCGGCGACGACAGAGCCCGCGCCGGCGATGAAGACCGAGCGCAGGATGTCGGGGCGAGCGAGGAGTTCGTCGGTGGGTCCTTCGAACCGCACCTCGCCCTTTTCCATGAAGACGGCACGGCGGGCGAGGCGGAGCGCGACGTTGATGGACTGCTCGACGATCACGAGCGTCACGCCGGTGTCGTGGATGCGGTCGACGACGTCGAGCAGGGATGCGACGACGGTGGGAGCGAGGCCGAGGCTCAGCTCGTCGAGCATCATGATGCGCGGGCGCGTCATGAAGGCCTGGGCCAACGACAGCATCTGCTGTTCACCGCCCGACAGGTCGCCCGCGAGCTGGCCCTGACGCTCGTCGAGGATGGGGAACAGGTCGAGCACGCCGCGGCGTGCTTCCTCGAGGGCGTCGCGATCCTTGCGCAGCATCCAACCGGCCAATCGCAGGTTGTCGCTGACGGAGAGGGTGGGAAACACGCCCTTGCCGCCCGGCATGAGCGAGCCTCCGAGGTGGGCGACGCGATCGGCGGGCCGTCCGGTGACGTCGTGCCCGCCGAGGCGGATGCTGCCGCGATCGGGTGGGAGCAGTCCGGCGACCGCTTTCAGCAGCGTCGACTTTCCCGCGCCGTTGGTGCCGAGGAGCGCCACGACCTCGCCTTCGGCCACCGCGAAATCGACGCCGAACAGCACCTGCACCGGCCCGTAGGAGACGTCGAGGTCGCGGACTTCGAGGAGGGGAGCGGGGCCCGGACTCATGGTCGTCCCGCCCGTCCGGCCCGCACGGGCTCCTCGAGCGCCCCCCGGAGCAGGTCGACGTCGTCGGCGAGCTCGTCGGTGGCGTCCGCATCGTCCGGCCCGAGGTCATCGCGGCGATCGGCGAGCAGGCTCGGCACGACGACACCGTGTCGCCGGGCCACGATCCGAAGGGCGCGGTCGCGCAGGTTGAGGACCGCTTGTCCGAGTCCCCCGGGGAGTGCGTACAGGATGACGAGGAGACCGGTGCCGGTGACGAGGAGCCGCACCGTCGAGCTCACGAGTTGCTCCACCCATCGGAGTGCGAACACGCCGAGCAGCACGCCGGTTGTGGAACCGACCCCGCCGATCACGGCCATCGAGAAGACTTCGAGGCTCGACACGGGCTGGAAGCTGCCGACGCGCGTGCCTTGCAGCATCATCACGTAGAGGCCGCCGGCGAGGCCGGCAAACGCGCCGGCGAGGAGAAAGCCCGTGAGTTTGACGCGGGTGGTCGGGACGCCCATTGCTTCGGCGGCGCGCTCGTTGTCGCGAGTGGCGATGAGGACGCGTCCGCTCCGGGCGCGGCGCACCCCCGCCGCCAGCGTGAGGGCGACCACCAGAAAGAAGAGGCACAGGTAATACGCAACGACGTCGCTGTCGAGGTCGAAGCGGTCGAAGACGACGGGTCGGGTGACGTTTTGTTGGATGAGGCCCCGGAAGTTCACGGGGTTGAGGAGGTAGGAGTCGAAGGCGACGGCGAGGCCGAGGGTGGTGACGGCGAGGAATGGTCCCTTGATCCTCAGGGCCGGGAGGCCGACGAGCATGGCGAGCACGGCTCCGACCACCGCCGCCACGACGAGGACGAGGAAGTAGTCGAGACCGGTGCGCACCATGAGGTTGCCCGCCACGACGGCGCCCGTTCCCACGAAGGCGAACTGGCCGAGGCTGATGCTCCCGCCCCATCCCGTCAGCACGACGAGCGAGACGGCGACGATCCCCCAGAGCAAGGCGAAGGCCATGAGTCCGGCGGTGCTCGGGGCGACCTGGGTCGGGAGGGCAATGGCGAAGATGGCCACGGCGAGCATGAGGGCGACCCGCCCGTAGCGCACTTCGGGGAACCCGCGGAGTTCCTTGGGGATGGGGCGGACCGTGGCGACCGCCGACCACGTCGAAGTGCCGCTGTCCTCACCCCGCGACAGTCGGTGCCGTTGGGCGAGCAGGGCCCCGAGGATCACGAGGAGGAACGCCATGTCGGTCGCCGACGCCGCCTCCCAGTTCCACAGCACGAGCTGCTCGAGGATGCCGAGTCCGACGCCGGCGACGACCGCCGTCGGCAGCGACTCCATCCGCGCGATCACCGCGGCGGCGAGGGCCGGGAGCAGGATCGTCGGACCGGCGAGAACATTGGGCGTCACGCCGGAGAAGGGGGCCTTCAACACGAAGGTGAGCGTGGACAGCCCCGCCGCCACCATCCACACGATGGTCGAGAGGCGCCGGATCGGGATGCCGAGGAGCAGCGCTCGGTCCGCGTTCTCGGCCGAGGCTCGCACCGCGACGCCGGAGTCGGTGCGGAGGAGGAACCACGCCAGCCCCGCGATGACAAGCGGCACGGCGAGGACGATGAGCACGTGGTTGCCCGTGAAGATCAACGGGTGGAGGGAGAACTCCACTCCGATCGGGGTCTCGAATCCCGACAGGATGAGCCCTTCCGAGCCCATCCAGATGGGGATGAGCAACTCGAAGGCGCCGAGGATCTGCGCGAGACCGATGGTGGCGACCGTGAGGACGAGGCGCGGGGAGTTGCGGAAGCGGCGGATGACGAGGATCTCGGTGATCCCGCCCACCGCGATGCCCACCACCAGCCCGGCTCCGACGGCGGCGAAGTAGTTCCACCCCTTGACCAGGAAGAGGTTCACGGTCAGCACGCCGCCGACGCCGCCGAGGCTTCCTTGCGCGAAGTTGATGATGCGGTTCGTGCGGTAGACGAGGATCAGTCCCATCGCCATGAGGGCGGTGACCGTCCCGAGCACGGCGCCGATGACGATGATGGCGAGCGGCGCGCCGCGCGGCATGAGCGCCCCGACGAGCAGCCACCCGACGAACGCGATCCCCGCCCACCACGCGGCTTGCGCGCGCCGGTCGGTCTCGTAGCCGGGAAGTCTCGCGACGCGGAGGCGGCGAAGTCGTTCGGCGGCCTGCTGGGACGCGGAGGTCACTGGAAGACGCGTGGCTCCGTCGAGGGCCAGTCACCCCGTCGGTAGCGGGTGCCGGGGGCGGTGTCGACGTACGCGCCCAACTCGTTGTTCTGTACCGAGCGCTGGTTGGGGTCGTACCAGATCTCGCGGGCGTCCTCGGGCGGCGTTTGATCGCCCGGCCCGAAGCCCCACGTTCCGGCGGGCCCGGCGCCCCCGGGGTAGCGGTCCATCCCCTCCGCGAAGCTCTGCGGAGTGAGATGGGGTCCGGCCATCTGAATGCCGATCGAGAGCATGTAGAGCTGGTAGTAGATCAGGTCGACGACGAAGGCCGGCTCGTCGGATCGCACCTGCTTGTACGCGTTGTAGCCGTAGCTGGCGCGCAGCGGCTGGAACTCGGAGAGATAGCTCACGCCGAAGGCCCGCGACCACGAATCCTGATCGAAGAGCTGGCCGACGAGGTCGATGTCCTGGGCGGCGACGCCGACGATGATCCATTCGGGGTGGTAGTCCTGCTCGGTGGCCTTCCCGGTGAGGAAGATCGCCATCACCGGGTCGAACCCCGTGAAGATGCTGGTGATCTTCTCGTCTTTCATTTTGGCGATGACGTTGGTGGCCTGGTTCGACATCGTGGCCAGATTGAGTTGGTACTTCACGCGGAACGGAAAGTCGCCGGCGGGAACGCCACCTTTGGCGAGGAGCGCCTCACCGTCGTCGACGCACTCCTGGTACCACGTGTTCTCGGGGGCGATGGTGCCGAACTTGCGAGTGACGTCCTTCAGGTTGCCGCCGGCGAACCGGGCCGGCTTGCCATACAGCTTCTTCAGGGCGTACTCCGCCGCCGTCTCCACGACGATCGAGCAGTCGGGGAGGCCCGCCCACGCGAATGGGTAGCGGTCGGCGAACCACTTGCGGCTCATGTAGGGGGCGCCGAAGTTCACCACCTGCTCTTGGCTCAGCGCGTCGGCGAACGGCGGAGTGCCGGCGGCGATCTCGGCGAACGCCTTGATCTCGCGGGACGCGTGACGTGCGTCCTGTTGGGCTTCCTCCTGACCGCCGCCGAGGATCTCGGCTTGGGTCGAGCCCTTGCCCTCGTAGAACTCGATCTTGAGCTTGCGGCCGTAGAACTGGAAGTTCTTGTTGAAGTACTCCGCGAGCGCGCCGAGGGTGCGGCGCACGTCGTCCGGCGTGTCGACGATGTCGGCGCCGGCGAGTTGCGCCAGCGCCTCTTGAAAGCCCGGCTCGTCGAGCACGCGCGCCGACACCACGATCTCCTCAGGGGTCACGCCCCTCGCCGTCGCCCCACCGTTGCTCCCGGTGAACTCGATGCAGGGAGGCGAGTATCCGTCGCCTTCGACCTGTAGGTCGCGGCCGTCGGTGCACGCGGTCGTCCGGCCCGGCGGCAACGCGGACGCGCCCGATCCCGACTTTTTGGCCGTGGCGCCTCCCACTCCGTCGGGGTCTCCCACCCCCGCACCGTCGCCGTCGGACTCGTCGGCCAGCGCGGCGGGCCCCGCCCCCGGTCCGCTCCCGCCCTCACCGGCGACGCGGATGACGTCGCGCTCGCTCGTCGGAACGAAGGCGGCGATCAGGACCAACACCAGGGCGAGCACGGCGAGCGGCCCGTATCCCCGGAGGATGCGCATGGCCGGTGGGCCGTCGTCGCGGGGGTCGGAGAGTCGATCGGTGAGTGCGCGAATGCGTTCGGGAACCCTGAGCCGGTCGCGAAGACTCACCGGTTACCCGCTCCGAGGGCCGCTCGGGCCCGCTATCCCCGCACGGGCGGCGCCGGCGCCCTGCTGGACGCGCCGCGGTTTCATGAAGTCGAGGAAGGCGACGCTGGCCACGGCGAGGAGGCCGATGATCCCCACGATGGCCGCCGTGCCCGACTTGCTCCCGGGAATGCTGAAGGTTCCGGCGGCCACGGTCGGGTCGCCACCGGGGATCCCGCCGTCGCCGTGCGATGGGCCCACGAGCGTCTCGATGGGAAGGCTGGTGGCTTGGGCCCCGAGGACCTGCGGCGCCGGCGCGAACGTGAGGTCGTCGCTGCTCACCGGTGCGACGAATGGGGTGGCACCGCCGCGGCGCCGGGTGGAGAACGGGTTGGCGTACTCGGTGCCCTCGGTGAAGGCGTCGGCGCCGCCGAACGAGACGCGCGTGGCGCCGGACCCGGCCGGGGTCGCCAGCACGATGTCGCCCACGACCACGAACGTGGCGAAGCTGCACCGTGCCTCGATGGCTCGGTCGAAGATCTCTCGCCGAGCTTCGTAGACCTCGGGCGGCAACATCGCGAACAGCTCGCGCCCGAGCGGCGGTCGATCGATCCTGACCTCGAGGGGGGTGATGATGGCGTGGCCGCCGTCCTGGGCGGCGCGCGGGAAGGCGACGACGAGGCCGGTCGGCGCGAGGGCCGTGTTCACCAGGTTCAAGAGCGCGCCCACCTGGGTCTGGAACTCGGCGCCCGCTTCCTCGGGCCACCCGTAGGTGGCACCGCCGGTGGTGATACTGCCGATGTGGAACGAGGCGTCGAAGGTGGCGTCGGCCGGAGCGGCGTCACCGGTCGTCTGGGTCACGCGCCACTCGAGATCGCGGAGCACCACGGCTCCGCCGCCCAGGCGCAACTCGGGAATGACGACGACCGCTTCGCCGATGCGTTTCCCGTTCTCGATGCGCGCGGCCGTCGAGGTGTGGCCGCCGATCACGTCGGCGACGCCGGCGACGTAGGTGACCGCGGTGTCCGATGTGGAGAGGGACGACGGCTGGCCGCTCGCCTGCGCGAAGAGGCGGCTGTGGTTGATCCGCGCGGGGGAGTCGGGCGGAGGGTCGAGGTTGGGGACGCCGCCGTTCTCCTCTTTGAGCTCGGCGAACTGGTAGGGGAGGTCGCGCGGGAAGATCGGCCAGTAGTCGGTGGATCCCGCGGCCGCCCCTGGTTCCCTGGAGTCGACGCGGACCGTGGTGGGGAGGTCGTCCTTCTGCAGGTCGGGCTCGCCCCCGTCGCACTTGTCGCCGATGGCGGAGGTGCCGACGATCCCGGTGTTGATCGCCCGCGACTGTGCACGGGCCACGTCGTTGGAGAAGTCGGCCAGCGTCTCGCCGACGACCATGCCGGCGCTCAAGCCGGCCGTCTCGGGGGAGACGGCGAGGAACTGCGACTTCACGTCGGCGCTGCCGAGGATGAACTCGCCCCCCTTGGCGGGGAACGCCAGGAGCGACAGGCCGACGGACGCGGCGGCACCCATCGCGAACAGCCGGGCGCGCCGGGAGGTCTTCGGGCGTCGATCGTGGGGCACGTGGTCTCCTGTGACAGCCGTCACACTATTTCCACGCGGCCATGCACAATCCCTGCCTGCGGGGCCAGGAGAGAGGCCGACCGAACGCCGTCATGACCCGCTCTGGAGGAACGGGAAGCCGAAGCCGGCGATGAGCCCGCCGTCGATCACGAATTCGGACCCCGTGCAGTAGCTGCTCTCCTCCGAGGCGAGGAAGAGGGCGAGGTCGGCGACGTCGGAGGGCGTGCCGATCCGGTTGAGGGGCACGTTCGAGAACACCTGTCGAAGGTCGACGCCGAGTTCCTTCGCCGGATCGAGGAGGGGAGTGTCGACGCCGCCGGGGTGGATCGAGTTGACGCGGATGCCGAACATGCCCAACTCGAGGGCGGCGGTCTTGGTCATACCGCGCACTGCGAACTTGGACGCGACGTAGGCGACCGTCATCGCCATGCCGACCATGCCGTCGACCGACGAGATGTTGATGATCGACGCGGTGCCCCCGTCGCGTTGCACGCTCGAGACCATGTGCGGCGTGGCGACCTTCATGCCGAGGAACACCCCGACCTGGTTGACGTTGATGACGTTCATGTAGTCGTCGAGGGGCGTCATGGCGAGCGGTCCGCCGCTGGCGATGCCGGCGTTGTTGACGAGCACGTGCAGGCCGCCGAAGCGCTCGACCGCGTCGGCCGCGGTCGCCTCCCACTCGTCTTCTTGGGTGACGTCGTGGTGCCGGTACGCCACCGAATCCGAACCCCTTGTCGAGGGGAGATCCGCCGAGATGGCGGCGACCGTCTTCTCGCCCTCCTCATCGAGGACGTCGGTGACCAGCACGCTGGCACCCTCCTCGGCGAAGCGGCGCGCCTCGGCCGCCCCTTGGCCTCGCGCCCCTCCTGTGACAATGGCGACTTTCCCGTCGAGACGTCCCACGGCTGCTCCCGTTCCTCGTGTGTGCGTACGCGTGTGTGAGTGCCTGCCCGGCTGACGCCGGGCAGGCACTCACACACGTCGTTTCGAACACTACGGGAAGAATGCGGGTTGCGGCTCGGCCCGGGAGCGAGAAGAATGGTCGGTGCATGAACGGGCACACCGAAAGCGCGGCCGGGGAGTCCCCCAGCCACCTCCTCGTAGTTCCGTAGCGCACAGCGCCGACGCGCTGTGCGCTTTCGCCCTCGTCCCGGATGGGTCGGGGGCGTTTTCATGTCCCCACCGACGGCGGCAGGAAGCCCGCCCGAGGCAGCACCCGACGGCTGAACATCCGTCGAGAGCCCAGGGCGAGAGCCCTGAGCCGGAGCACGGAGGAACGACGCGATGAAGCTCACTGGAGCTCAAGCACTCATCAAGAGCCTCGAGATGATGGAGGTGGAGGTCGTCTTCGGCCTCCCGGGCGGGGCGATCCTCCCGGTCTACGACCCCATCATCGAAAGCCCGATCCGTCACATCCTCGTGCGCCACGAGCAGGGCGCCGGCCACATGGCCGAGGGATACGCCATGGCGACCGGGCGACCGGGCGTGGCGATGGTCACGAGCGGGCCGGCGGCGACCAACATCGTCACCCCGCTGTGCAACGCCTACATGGACTCCACCCCGATCGTGGTGATCACCGGGCAGGTGGCGCGCAGCGCGATCGGGTCCGACGCCTTCCAGGAGTGCGACACGACCGGCATCACGATGCCCGTCACCAAGCACAACTGGCTCGTGCAGGACACCGACGAGCTGCCCCGCATCGTCAAAGAGGCGTTCCACGTCGCCACCACCGGCCGGCCGGGCCCCGTCCTCATCGACGTGCCCAAGGACGTCTCCAACGACACGATGGAGTGGTACTGGCCCGACGAGATCGACATGCCCGGCTACAAGCCGACGATCCGGGGCCACCGGGGGATGATCAAGGAAGCGGCGCGCCTCATCTGTGACGCGCAGCGCCCCGTGATCTACGCCGGGGGAGGCATCCTCAAGGCGCGGGCGAGCGAGGCGCTTCGCGCGCTCGCCGAACTCGCCGGGATCCCCGTCGTTACGACGCTCATGGCGCGCGGCGCCTTCCCCGACGACCACGAGTTGTGTCTCGGCATGCCGGGAATGCACGGCAACTACACGGCCGTCACGTCGATGCAGAAGTGCGACCTGCTGCTCGCACTTGGGTCGCGCTTCGACGATCGGGTGACGGGCAAGGTGGATGCCTTCGCCCCGGACGCCAAGGTCGTGCACGTCGACATCGACCCCGCCGAGCTCGGCAAGGTGCGCCGACCCGAGGTCCCGATCGTCGGCGACGCCCGCTTCATTCTCGAGGAGATGGTCGAGGCCGTGAAGGCCGAGCGCGACAAGCGGGGCGACTCGCTGCCCGACCTCGCTCCGTGGATCGACCAGATCAACCAGTGGCGCGAGCGCTTCCCCCTGAAGTACGACCAGGAGGCGAGCGGGTCGCTGCTCCCGCAGTTCTGCATCGAGAAGGTGCGCGACATGAGCCCCGACGACACCATCGTCGCCGCGGGGGTCGGACAGCACCAGATGTGGACGAGCCAGTTGTGGCGCTTCAACCACCCCTACACCTGGGTGAACTCCGGTGGCCTCGGCACCATGGGGTTCGCGGTGCCCGCCGCGATCGGCGCCAAGACCGGCAAACCCGACCGCACCGTGTGGGCCGTCGACGGCGACGGCTGCTTCCAGATGACGGCGCAAGAGCTCGTGACGGCGACCGCCGAACGGATCCCCATCAAGGTGGCGCTGATTAACAACGCGTACCTCGGGATGGTGCGCCAGTGGCAGGAGCTGTTCTACGAGGAGCGGTACTCCGAGGTGTACCTCAGTCCCGACCTTCCCGACTACGTGAAGTGGGCGGAGGCCATGGGGTGCGTCGGCCTGCGCTGCGAAACCCCGTCCGACGTCGAGCCGGCGATCGAGAAGGCCAATTCGATCGACGACCGGCCCGTCGTGATCGACTTCCGGGTCGACTACAAGGAGAAGGTGTACCCGATGGTCCCGGCGGGCGGAACCAACGACGACATCATCATGGACCCGCGCTACTTCGCCGGCGGAGAGGACTACACGTCATGAGCGGCCCGGCCGACAACGCCGCCAAGCACCACATCCTGTCGGTGCTCGTCGAGAACAAGCCGGGCGTGCTCGCCCGGATCTCCGGGTTGTTCGCGAGACGCGCCTTCAACATCTTCAGCCTCGCCGTCAGCCCCACCGACGACGAACGAGTCAGCCGTATGACGATCGTGGTCGACGTGGAGTCGACGTCGCTCGAACAGGTGACCAAGCAGCTCAACAAGCAGATCAACGTGATCAAGATCAACGAACTGCATCCGACCGACGCCGTGGAGCGTGAGCTGATGCTGGTGACGGTGTCAGCCGGTGCCGACACGCGGTCGCAGATCACGGAGCTCGGCGCCATCTTCGACGCCAAGATCGTCGACGTCGGCTACGACTCGATGACGCTGATGGCGGCGGGGCAACCCGACCAGCTCGACGCCATGGAGGACCTGTTGCGGCCGTACGGGATCGAGGAGATCCAGCGGACCGGTGAGATCGCCTTGCCGAAGCTGTCGCGGGAGTCGACCAAGCTTCGCTCGGTCAAGAAACCCGCCTGACCCCAAGCATCACGTTCCGAGGAGGAGCCCCGAAATGGCAGCAACGATCTACTACGAGGACGACGCCGACCTCTCGCTCATTCGGGGGAAGAAGGTCGCCGTGCTCGGCTACGGCTCGCAGGGGCACGCGCACGCACGCAACCTCCAGGATTCCGGCGTCGACGTTCGCGTTGGCCTGCGGGACGGGTCGTCGTCGTGGGCCAAGGCGGAGGCCGCCGGCCTCGCGGTGCGCACGATCGCCGACGCCTCCGAGGAAGCCGACGTCATCATGATCCTGTTGCCCGACACCGAGCAGGCGAAGGTCTACACGGAGTCGATCGCGCCTCACTTGAAGGACGGCGATTCGCTCGCTTTTGCCCACGGCTTCAACATCCACTTCGGTCAGATCGAGCCCCCGGCCGGCGTCGACGTGTGGATGATCGCTCCCAAGGGCCCGGGCCATCTCGTGCGGCGCCAGTACGAGGAAGGCGCGGGCGTCCCGTGCCTCGTCGCCGTGCACCAGGACGCCACCGGCAAGGCCAAGGAGACGGCGCTTTCGTACGCGGCGGGCATCGGCGGCACGCGGGCCGGCGTGCTCGAGACCACGTTCCCGGAGGAGACCGAGACCGACCTCTTCGGCGAACAGGTGGTGTTGTGCGGCGGCCTCACCGAGCTGGTGCGGGCCGGGTTCGAGACGCTCGTCGAGGCCGGGTACCAGCCCGAGGCCGCCTACTTCGAGTGCCTCCACGAGCTGAAGCTGATCGTCGACCTCATGTACGAGGGCGGCATCACCGACATGCGCTACTCGATCTCCGACACTGCCGAGTACGGCGACGTGAGTCGCGGGCCGCGCATCATCAACGAGGGGGTGCGCGAGGAGATGCGCAAGATCCTCGGTGAGATCCAGCGCGGCGAGTTCGCGCAGGAGTGGATCGAAGAGAACATCAACGGCCGTCCGAACTTCGAGGCCCTCCGCCAACAGGGCAAGGACCACCCGGTCGAGGCGGTTGGGTCCCGGTTGCGGGCGATGATGCCGTGGATCGGCGCCGGTCGCGAGAAGGTGCAGGACGCCTCCGGCGGCTGACCGCCCGGGCTGTGCTGCGCTTGCGCGCCCATTTCCAGGGTGTGAGTGCCTGCCCGGCGTCAGCCGGGCAGGCACTCACACCGCGTGAGGAACGACGAGGCCGCGCGGAACCGCGAGGCGGGTTCTGGGGTTCTGAACACGGCGACCGAAAGGCATCGAGAGGCATGAGGATCGGGTTTGTCGGTGCCGGGCTGATGGGGGCGCCCATGGTGCGGCGCCTGATCGAGGCCGGCCACGACGTCGTCGTGTCGTCGCGCACCCCCGACCGGCTCGCCGACACCGGGTGGCGGGTCGTGGCGTCACCCGCGGAGGCTGCCCGAAACGCCGAAGTGGTCTGCTCGATCGTCCCCGACTCCCCAGAGGTCACCGCGGTCGTGCGGTCGGCGCTCGAGACGATCCCGCGGGGCGCCGTCATGATCGAGATGTCGACCCACAGTCCCGACGTGGCGCGCGAGCTCGCGGCGGAGGCGGCCGACAAGGGCGTGGACTATCTGGACGCGCCGGTGTCCGGCGGGCCAACCGGTGCAGAGACGGGCACGCTCGCCATGTGGGTCGGCGGATCAGTCGATGCCATGGATCGAGCCCGGCCCGTGCTCACCGTCCTCGGCGCCGAAGACAAGCTCGCCCACTGCGGCGACGTCGGGGCCGGCCTCGTCGTCAAACTCGCCAACAACTATCTCGGAGCGGTCTGCGCCGCCGCCTCGGCCGAGGCGCTCGCCATGGCGCAGGCGGCGGGTCTCTCACCCGAGTTCGTCGCGAAGGCGGTCATGCAGGGGAGCGGCGCCAACTGGCAGTTGGGCAATCTCTTCCCCAACAAGGTGCTGAGAGGCGACTTCGAAGCCGGATTCAAGATCGCCCACATGGTGAAGGACGTCCGCACCGAACGCGAGGTCGCCGACGCGCTCGACGTCGATCAGCCCGTGGGCGACGCCGCCCTCGCGCGCCTCGCGTCCGCGATGGAGCGATACGGCGAGGACGCCGACTACGGCTCGGTCGCCCGACTCTCGGGCTTTGGTGACGGGACCGCGTAGGTCACGGTCGCGTACGCCACTGGCTCGGGCTCGTCGCCGCTGAACATGCGGACCTCGCTGAGGGCGAGGCGGCGGCCGAGTTTGAGCAGTTCGCCCTCCACGGTGACGGCGACGTCGGCCGGCGGTCGCCGGAGAAAGTGGATGTTGAGGTTGCTCGTGACGGCCGCGGCGACGGGCCCGAGTTCCGCGATCACCAGGAGATATGCCGCGGTGTCGGCGAGACCCATGAGGGTCGGCCCGGAGATCGAGCCTCCGGGCCGCTCCATCCATGGTTGCGGTTTGAGCGTCAGCCGGATGCGCCGGCCGCCCACGTGGTCGACGTCGAAGTGCCGCTCGGTGAGCCGATTGGGGAACGCCCGATCGATGAACTCCTCGAGTTGGCGGGCGTCCATCGCCCCCGGGCTCAGCTCCCGTTCGGCGGAATGTTCGCGTTGCTCCGGAAGAAGTTGGTCGGGTCGTACTTCGCCTTCAACGCCGTCAGTCTCGCCCATTGCGTGGCACTGTACGCGCCCGTGCGGACGCGATCGGTCGAGTCGTCGTTGGTGAAGTTGACGTAGACGCCCCGGCTGTGGGGCTCGAGGGCGTCGAAGAGCCCCCGCACCCAGGCGATGTGGCGGTCGGCGTCGCCCGCATTCTCCGGGAGCCACGACGCCACGATGTTGATGTCGTGCGCAGCATCCCGGTTGGGGAATGCCGACGCGTCCTCGGGCACGCGCGCCACCGCGCCGCCGAACGTGAACAGCGGGACAGACGACAGGGGCGAGGTGATCGCCTCCGAGTGTTCGATGACGATCGACGTGATGTCGTCGGTGAGAGGGCCGATCTTGTGCGACTTCCAGTAGTAGTGACGGCCGTGGGGGAGCGCGGCGTCGAACATCTTCTGGTGCGCCACGTAGGGCTTGGGCACGACGGCGTCGACCACCGGCGACTCGAACGCCCGGACCGGCGCGAAGACCTTCTCGCCCTCCTCGATCGATCCGGCGTAGGTCAACACGAGCCCGACGACGGGCTTGCCGTGCAGTGCCTCGGGGACGACGGGGAGCGGCGGCGCGAGGCGGAGGTTGCCCATGATGCCCACCTCGTCGGGGGCGTCCGCGGCGAAGTCGCGGAGGAACCCGAGGATCTCCGGTGCCTTGCTCATCTCCCACAGGAGCAGGCCGGCGAGGATCTGTGGACCGAGCGGGCGCAGCTCGAACTCGAACGACGTGGCGATCCCGAAGTTGCCACCGCCGCCCTTCAGGCCCCAGAACAGCTCGGCGTTCTCCTGCTCGCTGGCGACGACGAACTCGCCGTCGGCCGTCACGACGTCACACGAGCGGAGTGCGTCGATGGACAGGCCGAACTTGCGCATGAGGTGGCCGATGCCACCGCCGAGGGTGAGCCCCCCGATGCCGGTGTGGCTGACGATGCCACCCGTGGCGGCGAGGCCGAAGGCCTGCGCCTCGCGGTCGAGGTGCTCGTTGAGGCACCCCCCTTCGAGGCGGATGGTTTGCCCGAGCGGATCGACGCGCGTCCCGACCATGAGCGACAGGTCGATGAGCAGCGCGTCGTCGCCCAGGGCGTAGCCGGCCACGGCGTGACCGCCTCCCCGGACCGTCGTAGGCAGGTCGTGCTCCCGAGCGAAGCGCACCGCGGCCTGGACGTCGGCCACGCCGCGACAGCGGGCAATGAGCGCTGGCCGGCGGTCGATGTGGCCGTTCCAAATCTTGCGTGACTCGTCGTAGCCCGGGTCGGCGGGTCGGATCAGCTCGCCGATGAAATTGGCGGCCAATGCCTCGATTGCGGCGTCGGTGATGGTCATGGCGTCCCCCTTGTGGTTGTGGGTCACTCTGCCGGAATCGGGCGCAGCGCGCCATCGAACCGGACGCCGGAGTGCCCGCGTCCTTGACTTTGCTCAAATATTCAAGTAATCACTTGATTACTTCTAGACGCCGGGCAGGAGAATGTCAAGGTGGCGAATCGGGAAGCCAAGGCACCCCTCTTCGACGCGCTGGCCTCGGTGGCCAAGGCCCTCGGGAGCGGTCGGCGCGCCGAGATCGTCGACCTCCTCGCCCAGGGCGAGCGCTCGGTCGAGGACATCGCCGGCGCCATCGGCCAAAGCGTGGCCAACACGTCGCATCACCTACGCCGCCTCGCCATCAGCGGCCTGCTGCGGTCACGGCGCGACGGTACGCGGATCCTCTATTCGCTCGCCGGTCCCGAGGTCGAAGACCTGTGGAGCGCGGTTCGGGAGGTCGCCGCGATCCATGTCGATCGGATCGATCGCCTGACCCAGGACTACCTGGGCGAGCCGGGGACCCTCGAGCCGCTCACCCGGGATGAACTTGCCGACCGGCTCGATCGCGGCGACGTGACGGTCATCGACGTGCGGCCCGCCGAGGAATACGAGGCCGGTCACATTCCGGGCGCTCGCTCGATCCCGATCGACGAGCTCGCCGATCGCCTCCGCACGCTGACCAAGTCACGAGACGTCGTCGCGTACTGCCGAGGTCCGTACTGCGTCTACGCCGACGAGGCGGTCCGTGAGCTCTCGACCCGCGGGTATCGCGCGCGTCGGCTGGCCGACGGGTTCCCGGAGTGGCGTCGCGATGCGCGACCCGTCGACATGGGAGAGGAGTCAGGATGAAAGTTCACCCGATTCCCGATGGCTCGCTCGGCAACACGTCGTACCTCCTCGAGATCGGTGGCACGTCTGCCGTCGCCATCGATCCGCGCCGCGATGTTGACGTCTACGAAGAGGCCGCCGACCGACTCGGGCTCCGGCTGGAGTCCGTCGTCGAGACCCACCTCCACGCCGACTTCGTCAGCGGGAACATGGAGCTGGCCGCCGCCGGCGCTTCGATCGTCGTCCCCGCCGGGGCCGAATCGACCTTCCCGCACCGCGGCATCAGCGAGGGCGAGACCCTCGACCTCGGCGGCGTCCGCCTGCGCGCCCTCGAGACGCCGGGACACACGCCGGAGCACCTGGCCTATGTGGTGGAGGGTGACGACGGTGTCGTTGGCGTCTTCAGCGGGGGATCTCTCATCGCCGGCGGCGCGGCGCGCACCGACCTCATCGATCCCGCCCTCACCGAACAGCTCACGCGCGATCAGTTCGCCAGCCTCCGCCGCGTCGCCGAGCTTCCCGACGCCGCCCACCTCTGGCCCACCCATGGCGGGGGTTCGTTTTGCTCGGCCATTCCGGCGTCCGCCGGCGCGACGACCATCGGCGCCGAGCGGGCCACCAACCCGCTCCTCGCGATCACCGACGAGGAGGAGTTCGTCCGCGAGGTCCTCAACGGCTACGGATCGTTTCCCGCCTACTTCCTCCACCTGCGCGTGATCAACCAGCGCGGCGCGACCCTCCTCGCCGACCTGCCGCTTCCACGCGCGGTGCCCGCGGGCGAGGTCGCCGGCCTGATGGAAGACGGTGTGTGGCTCATCGACGTGCGATCGGTCGACGAGTGGGCGGCGGGCCATCCGCGGGGAGCGATCGCCATCGCGGAGCGACCGGCCTTTGCGTCGTGGCTCGGCTGGGTGATCCCGTTCGGCGCGCCGGTTGTGTTCCTCGGCGACGAGCAGGCGGTTGCCTCGGCGACGGTTGCGGCCCGGGGTATCGGGTACGACGACGTGCGCGGTTGGGTCGACGGAGGCCTCGACGGCTGGACGGCGGCCGGACTCCCGGTCGACTCCGTGGAATCACTGAGTCCCGCCGACGCGCTCCGTCGTGTCGAGAACGGATCGAGCCTGGTCGATGTTCGAGCACGCTCCGAGGTGGCGGTGGCGACCATTCCCGGCGCGGCGCAGATCGAGGTCGGCGACATCGCCGCCGGGAAGCAGCCGGGCGTCGACGACCTCATCACGTACTGCGCCCACGGCGAGCGAGCGGCGACCGCGGCCAGCCTGCTCGAACACCGCGGGCTGCGCGTGGCCACCCTGGCGGGAGGATTCCCCGCGTGGGATGAAGCCGGACTGCCGGTGCAGCGTTGAAGATCCTCTCCGCCGCGCCGGCACCGCCGGACCCGCCTCGTCCCCAACTCGGCGTGCGCGCCAACTGGCGTCAGTTCGCCTTGCTGGTTTCGATCACGGCCTTCGTGGGGGCCATGGTGGGGGTCGAGCGCAGCGTCCTGCCCATCCTCGCCGAGGAAAAGTTCGGCGTGGCGTCGGCGTCCGCCGTGCTGTCGTTCGTCGCCGCCTTCGGTCTCGCCAAGAGCCTCTCGAATCTCGCCGCGGGCACCCTTGCCCACCGGGTCGGGCGCCGCCGCCTCCTCATCATCGGCTGGATCGTCGGCATCCCCGTGGCGCCGCTCATCGTCTGGGCGCCTGCGTGGGGATGGGTCGTGGCCGCCAACGTGCTCCTCGGCGTCAACCAGGGCCTGACGTGGTCGATGACCGTCGTCATGAAGATCGACATCGCCGGTCCGCGCCAACGCGGGCTGGCGATGGGGATGAACGAGGCGGCGGGATACGGCGCCGTCGCCGTCGCGGCGTGGGCCGGCGGCGCGCTCGCCTCCGGCCACGGACCCCGCACCGCTCCGTTTGTCGTGATCGGCGCGGCGGCGGCGGCCGGGCTGACCCTCAGTCTCTTCACCCGCGACACCGCCGATCGCGCCGGCGCCCCCGATCCGACGCAGCCCGCGGAGGGCGCGTCGTTCGGTCGCGTCTTCGCTCGCGTCAGTTGGCGAGACCGCAGTTTGTCCGCCGCGTGCCAAGCCGGACTCGTGACGAACCTCAACGACGGGATTGCGTGGGGCATCTTTCCGCTGTTTCTCACCGCCCAGGGGCTCTCGATCGGAGAGGCGGCGTTTGTGGTCGGGCTGTACCCGGCGACGTGGGGACTTGCGCAGTTGGCGACGGGCGCGTGGTCCGATCGCGTCGGTCGCAAGACGCCGGTCGTGCTCGGCATGTGGACCCAGGCCGCCGGGATCGCGGCGATGGCGTTGGCCGATACCTACGCGGGATGGATCGGCGCTGCGCTGACGATGGGGCTTGGAACCGCGCTTACGTACCCGACCCTGATCGCCTACGTGGGAGACCGGGCGGCGGTGTCGTGGCGGGCGGCTGCGATCGGGGTGTACCGGCTCTGGCGCGACCTCGGTTTTGTGGCCGGTGCGCTCTTGGCGGGAATCGTGGCGGACGTCGTCGGTGTCGAGGAGGCCATCCTCACCGTGGCGGCCGTCACCGCGGCGTCGGGATTCATCGCGTGGGCTCGCATGTCGGAGTCACACGTTGGGATCGCGAGTGGGAACCAATCAACAGAGGAGGAGTCATGAGTGATGTTCTGCCGGTCGACCCGGTTGCGCTGCGCGAGGAGGTGAAGGCGAAATACCGCGCCGTCGCCGAGAAGCCGGATGCGACCTTCCACTTCCATACCGGGCGTCGTAACGCTCTCGGCCTCGGGTATCCGCCGGACGTGGTGGACGCGTTTCCTGATGTCGCGGTGGAGTCGTTTGCCGGGGTCGGCAACCCGTTCGAGCTTCGCGATCTGAA
>DATDOY010000199.1:0-3220 GCA_035293045.1 Acidimicrobiia bacterium | reverse complement strand
GTCCACACCCGCGCCGGTCACGGCCTTCGCGCCGACCCACGTTGCGCCGGCGGGTGGACTGCAGGCTTGGGCGGCACCCGATCCGTCGCAGCCCGTCGCCACGACGCTGGCGGCGGGCACGGAACTGCGCGTGGCCGAACAGCGCGGGCAGTGGGCGCGGGTCGAAGCCTCCAACGGGTGGTGGGGGTGGGTTGACGCCGCCCGGCTCGAGCCGAGGTGACCCGGCCGCGTCGCGCGCGGTCGACCTGAACCCCCGGTCGGGCCGTGGGCCGTGGGTACCCTTCTTCCCATGGCCGTGAAACGCCCCAAGCCGCACGATGACGACCTGCAAGCCGGCGCCGAACACGAGGCCGAGCAGGGGGAGGGGGCCGGTGCTGCCGACGCGCCGATCGCTCCCCGCCCGCACCCGATTCAGGAACGCCTCGAGCAGCTCGCCGCCCTGCGCGACCAGGCCGTGCACGCCGGCAGCGAGTCCGCGGTGCAGCGCCAGCACGACCGCGGGAAGCTCACGGCTCGCGAGCGCCTCGCCGTCCTTCTCGACCCGGGATCACTCCACGAGTTCGACATGCTGGCGCGTCACCGTGCCCACGGGTTCGGCATCGAAGAGACGCGTCCCCTCACCGACGGCGTGATCACCGGGTGGGGCACCATCGACGGCCGCAAGGTGTTCTTCTTCGCCCAGGACTTCACGGTGTTCGGCGGCGCCCTCGGCGAAGTGTTCGCCGAGAAGGTCCACAAGGTCATGGACCTCGCCGCGTCGGTCGGGGCGCCGTTCATCGGCCTCAACGACGGCGCGGGAGCCCGAATCCAAGAGGGCGTCGTGTCGCTCGACATGTACGGGCGGATCTTCCACCGCAACGTCAAGGCGTCGGGCGTCATCCCCCAGATCAGCGTGATCCTCGGGCCGTGTGCGGGCGGTGCGGTCTACTCGCCGGCGATGACCGACTTCATCATCATGGTGAAGGGCACGTCGCACATGTTCATCACTGGTCCCGACGTGGTGAAGACCGTGACGGGCGAGGAGGTCACCTTCGAAGAACTCGGCGGAGCGATGACGCACGCTTCGAAATCCGGGGTCGCCCACTGCGTGTTCGACGACGAGGAGAGCACCCTCCTCGCGATTCGCTACCTCATGTCGTTTCTGCCGTCGAACAATCTCGAAGACCCGCCCTGGTTCGCGCCCGACGACGACCCGATGCGCACCTGCGACGGACTCATCGACCTCATGCCCGACGAGTCGAACAAGCCGTACGACATGAAGAAGGTGATCGCGGAGGTCGTCGACGACGGCGAGTTCTTCGAGATCCACGCGCACTGGGCCATGAACATCGTGTGCGGATTCGCCCGGCTCAACGGGCATCCGGTCGGGATCGTGGCCAACCAGCCGCAGAATCTTGCGGGCACGCTCGACATCCCGGCGTCGGAGAAGGCCGGCCGTTTCGTGCGGACCTGCGACGCCTTCAACATCCCCCTGGTCACCTTCGTCGACGTTCCCGGGTTCCTCCCCGGCACCGATCAGGAGTACGGCGGGATCATCAAGCACGGGGCCAAGCTGCTCTACGCGTACTGCGAGGCGACGGTTCCGAGGATCCAGATCATCACGCGCAAGGCCTACGGCGGCGCCTACGTGGTCATGAACTCCAAGTCGATCGGCGCCGACCTCGCCTTCGCGTGGCCGTCGGCGGAGTTCGCCGTGATGGGCCCGCAGGGGGCGGTCAACATCCTGTTTCGCAAGGAGTTGGAGGACGCTGCCGACCCCGTCGCCGCCCGAGCGCAGCTCGTTGAGGAGTACACCGAGCGCTTCGCCAACCCCTACATCACCGCGGAGCGCGGCTACATCGATGACGTGATCGATCCACGCGAGACGCGCCGGGTGCTGATCGAGAGTCTCGATCTGCTGCGCACCAAACGCGAGCAGCTTCCCCAGCGGAAGCACGGGAACATTCCCCTGTAGGGGAGACGGTGATGGAGCTGCGGTCGATTTCGCCCGACGCGACCCCCGACGAGGTGGCGGCCATCGTCGCCGCGCTCGCCGAGGTGCAACGCCAGCAGGCGGTGGCGCTCTCGTCCCATCCGCTCGTCGACCCGCAGCGGCTCGATCACTGGCGGATGGCGCCCCGATGGGCGCACCGCCGCACGGGCATGGCGCGCGGGCCCTGGCGGCTGTCGGGCCGCATCGCCCGTCGCGTCCGCGCCTGACTCGGTCGCCCCGTACGCTGGTGGGTGGCGGCCTCCCATGAATGTGTGAGTGTCTGCCTTGGCATGCCAAGGCAGACACTCACACATTCCGACGTGGCGAGAGGGCCGGGAGGGCCGGGAGGGCCGGGAGGGCCGAGAGGGGCGTGGTGTGAGCGAGGTGCGTGACGCCGAAGTGATGTCGGTCGGGCCCGACGAGGTCGTCGTCACGTTCACCACCGACCCGGATGTGGCGGTGACGACACGCGTCGGCACGGCCGAGGTCACCACGACGGGGCCGCTGCACACCGCGACCGTCACGGGACTCGACGCGGCAACCGAGTACCGGATCACGATCGACGCCCACCTCGTCGAGACCGACGAGCGGTACCTGCCCGCGAGCGTCACGACGCTCGCTCGCCCGTCTGGGACGCTGCTGACCACCTTCGCCACGGTGAACGACGTGCACTTCGGAGAGGTCGAGTGCGGCCGCCTCGAAATGGGCGGCCACGACCTCACGGGCGACGTCTTTGTCGCTGAGCCGGGGGAACCGCCCTATCCCGAGGTGATGAACCGGGCGGCGATCGCCGACATCGATGCGATCGCACCCGACGCCGTCGTCGCCAAGGGCGATCTCACCAACGAAGGGACCGAGGAGGAGTACGACGCGTTTCTCGCGGCGTACGGGCATTTCGGCAAGCGGATGCACCACATACGCGGCAACCACGACGCCGCCATCAGCGACTCGATCGCCACCACCGGCCCTTTCCTCGTCGAGCTTCCGGGTACGACGCTCGCCGTGCTCGACACGGTCCGCTTCCAACGGGAAAACGGCAAGATCACCCCCGAGCAGTTGGAGTGGCTCGACGGCGTTGCGGGGACAGCGTCGCAGCCAGTCTTCATCTTCGGACACCACCATCCGTGGAGTCCCGAATCCAACACCCGCAGCGAGGGGTACTTCGGCATCAACCCCGACGACAGCGATGCGCTCATCAACCTCGTCGGCCGTCACGACAACATCGTCGGATACTTCGCCGGCCACACC
>DATDOY010000198.1:0-2685 GCA_035293045.1 Acidimicrobiia bacterium | reverse complement strand
CAACCACGTGCTCGACAGATTCTCGAAGCGCGAGCGCGACGAGATGGACGTCGCCATCGAGGTGGCAGCCGACGCCGTCGAGACCATCGTGCGCGAGGGCGCGGAGGCGGCGATGACGAAGTTCAACGCGCGAGCGTGAGGTCGGGCCCGGGGTCGTGTGTGAGTGCCTGCCCGCCGTGAGGCGGGCAGGCACTCACACACGACGGCGGAAGGGGCGGATGCGGTAGACGCAGCGGGTGTCGACCGGCGAAGGAGGGCGCGTGTACCGCGTGATCCAGTGGGCTACCGGCAATGTCGGGAAGCAGGCCGTCGAGGGAATTGTGGGCCATCCGGACCTCGAACTCGTGGGGTGCCGGGTGTACTCCGAGGAAAAAGCCGGGCGCGACGTGGGTGACATCTGCGGGCTCGGCCCCGTCGGCGTGAGGGCGACAACTGACGAGGCCGAGGTGCTCGCGCTCGACGCCGACTGCGTGATGTACTCGCCGATCCTCGCCAATACGGGTGAGGTGCTGCGGATTCTGGAGTCGGGGAAGAACGTGGTCACGCCGGTCGGTTGGTTTCACGCAGGCCGCGCGACGGCCGCCGCGGAGGTGGAGGCGGCGTGCCGGCGGGCGGGCGTTTCCCTGCACGGATCGGGCATCCATCCCGGCGGGGTCACGGAGCGATTCCCGCTCATGGCGTCCGCGATGTGTCGCGACATCCGGCACGTGCGGTCGGAGGAGTTCTCCGACATTCGCAACTATGACGCCGAGTTCGTGGTCCGTGAGGTGATGTTGTTTGGGAAGCCGCCGGAGGAGGCGGCGGGGAGCGCGATGGTGGCGATCCTCGGCGACGGCTTCTGCCAGTCGATCGATCTTGTGGCGGAGGGGCTGGGCCTGACGCTCGACCCGGAGGTCCGCAGCAGACACGAGTTCGCCGTCGCCACCGCGGACATCGACACTCCGGTTGGGGTGATCGAGAAGGGCACGGTGGCGGCGCAGCGGTTCTGGTGGGAAGGGTGCGTGGGCGGCGTGCCGCGGATCACGGCCCGCGTGAACTGGTTCATGGGGTCGGAGCACCTGGACCCGGCATGGGAGTTGGGGGAGCAGCGCTTCGAGGTGGCGTTGGACGCCGATCCACCGGTGTCGATGACGTTCCATGGCCTGCACCCGCCGGTCGTGGGACAGGACCTCGATCGACTTCCGGGGATCATCGCCCCGGCGATGCATTGCGTGAACGCCATCCCGTATGTCGTGGAGGCGGAGCCCGGGATCCGGACCTACCTCGACCTGCCGCTGATCGCCGGCCGCGCCGTCTGAGCATCCCAGGGAGGGTGTGCGTACCACGTCGCGCTATGCGCGACGTGGTACGCACACGTCCGCGGTGGGGATCAGCGACGGGTGGTCGATGAGCGGATGCGGTAGACGCAGCGGGTGTCGCCCGAGAGCAGGTGCTGTTCGCGCTCGACGGTGACGCGTCGGCCGAGGGCGCCGCGGAACACGTCGAGTTCGGCGCGGCAGATACCGGTGCACGACTCGGCGGCGTCGCACACCGGGCAGTGATGCTCGATGAGGAGGCAGCTCCCGTCGTCCTCGGTGCGAACCTCGGCCATGTAGCCCTCGGCGGTCCGCTGGTCGGCGAGCGCCTGCACTCGCTCGGCGAGGGGGGCGCGGGCCGCAGGGAGGACCGATCGGTAGGCATCGAGCTGGCGGCGGGCTCGCACGTCGATGACCTGGTCGAGGCCATCGTCGCCGACGGCCTCCCGGATGGCGGCGATCAGCTCGACGGTGAGATCGGCGTGGCGATCGGGGAACAGCTCGGCCGCGATCTCGGTGAGCGACCAGACGACGGGTGGACGTCCCCGTCCGGCGGGTTGCGTGTCGGCGCGGGCGACGAGCCCGGCCGTCTCGAGTTCGGCGAGGTGCTGGCGGACTCCGGTCGGGGTGAGTTCGAGTGTTGCCGCGATCGCGGCGGCCTCAGTGGCGCCGGCGCGCTTGAGGAGGTCGAGGATGCGGCGCTTGGCGTCCGTGAGAGGTGAGGCGGCGGCCATCCCGCGAGCATATCGAATAACACAAGGTAGAGCTTGACAAAACAGGCACGAACGCCCACTATTCCACCAGGAAGTTCTTGCGAAAATCCGAGGACGGGATGACCGATGGGAGGGCGTCATGCATCTCGAACACGTGAATGTGACGGTGGCCGACGTCGAGCGGTCGTCGGCCTTCTATGCCGACCTGCTCGATCTGCACATCCGCTGGAAGGGCGAGAGCGCCGACGGCAAGCGGGTGATACACGTGGGGGACGACCGCTCGTACCTCGCGCTGTTCGAAGCGCGCAAGGCGGGCCAGCCGGTGCAGGATTACGACGCCGTGGGCATCAACCACTACGGGTTCGTCGTGGACGACCTTGACGCTGCGCTCGCCCGGTTGCGGACGCTCGGCTACGAGCCGCACGGCGAGTTCGACTACGAGCCGGGGCGGCGGGCGTACTTCTTCGACCCGGACGGCTTGGAGGTCGAACTCGTTCAGTACTGAGGGTGCGCGCGAGTCTTGGCCCCGTGCGGGTGGTCGTGTACGGGGCGGGAGCGGTCGGCGGGGTCGTGGGGGCGCGTCTCTTTCAGGCGGGTCATGACGTCACGCTGATCGCCCGAGGCGATCACTACGCCGCCATTCGGGAGCGGGGCTTGCGCGTCGATGCCGGCGACGA
>DATDOY010000197.1:0-8413 GCA_035293045.1 Acidimicrobiia bacterium | reverse complement strand
CATGGCCAAGACCTACGACAAGCTCGACGTCGAGGAACGGGTGCTGGCCCGCGGCGCCACGGTGCTCCGCCTCGGCATGGTCTACGGCGCCCGCGACGGCCAGCGCCGTGAAGGGTTCATGCTCGTGCGCCTGCGCGCCGGGCGCACCCGAATTCCGTTCGGCGCCGGCAACGGCCTGCTCGGCCGCACGTACGTCGACGACTGCGCCACCGTCACCGCCCTCGCGCTCGGCGCCGATGCCGCCGTCGGCGAAATCTTCAACGTCGCCGAGTCCAAGAACTGGACGATCCGCCGCTGGGCGGAGGAGATCGCCGACGCGGCCGGCGCGCCGGTGGGGAGCGCCGTCGAGCTGGTGCGCGTGCCGACGGATGCGCTGCCACCCGACATGGAGTTGACCGTCGCCATCCCCCAGCCGTTCGTGGTGGACTGCTCGAAGGCGAAGGGTCTGCTCGGGTGGACCGACACCGATCCGGCCGTCGCCACGCGCCGCTCCGTGGAGTGGCACCTCGCCAACCCGCACGCGTCGTGGGACGACTTCGACTTCGCCGCCGACGACGCCGCGCTCCAACGCGCCGTCACGTAACTCCTGGCGGCGTCAGCGGGCGGGTTCTTCCTCCACGCGGCCGCCGAGGTGGCGGCCCAAGAAGCGGTCGGCGGCGTAATAGAACTTGAGCCGGTTCTCGGGCTTGACGAAACCGTGGCCTTCGTCGTCGAAGAGCATGTAGTCGTGCTCGATGCCCTTCTCCTTCATCGCCCCGACGATCTGCTCCGCCTCGGCCTGCTTCACCCGAGGATCGTTGGCGCCTTGCACCACCAGCATCGGGATCTTGATCTGGTCGACCTTCGACAACGGTGAGCGCGACCAGAGGAACTCCTCGTCGGTCTCGGGGTTGCCGACCCGCTTGTGGAACATCGCCACCTGGGGCGCCCAGTAGGGCGGGATGCTCTCGATCAGCGTCTTGATGCTCGACGGCCCGACGATGTCGACGGCGCACGCGAACACGTCCGGCGTGAAGGTCGCACCGACGAGCGCGGCGTAGCCGCCGTAGGACCCGCCGTAAATGGCAATGCGGTCCGGGTCGGCGAATCCCTGGTCGATCACGTATTGCACGGCGTCGATCAGGTCGTCGTGCATCTTGGCGCCCCACTCGCGGTCGCCAGCGTTGCAGAAGTCCTTGCCGTACCCGAGCGAACCGCGGAAGTTGACCTGCACGCACAGGTACCCCCGGTTGGCCATCCACTGCGCTTCCGGGTGCGGGCCCCACTGATCGCGGAACCACGGACCGCCGTGGACGTTGAGCACCGTCGGCAGCGCGGTGCGCTCCACCCCCGGCGGGAAAGTCAGGTAGCCGTGGACTGTCAGGCCATCACGGGCCTCGTACGAGAACGGCTCCATCTTCGCCAGCGTGTACGCATGCAGATCGGGCCGACTCTCGAACACGAAAGTGGCCGACCGCGCCGCCCGGTCCCACAGGTAATAGGAGATCGGGCCGTCGTCGGCGGTGAACGCCACCATCCACGTGGTGTCGTCGTGGGTGCGGCTCACGATGTCGAAGTCGCCGGGGTGGACGGCCTTGATGGCCTCGATGTCCGCGGCGATGGCGTCGTCGAGCACCTCGTGTTCCGAGCGCGCCCGAAGGAAGGTGACCATCTGGGGCGCCCGCGTCTCGGGGTGCAACTCCACCCCCGACGCGTCGTACTGGGGGTCCTCGGCGATCACGGTGGCCTCGCCGCTCTCGAGATCGAGCGAGACGAGACGGGCCGCGTTGGCCTCGCGCGGGTCGAGCAGGAGCAACCGCGTCCCGTCGGGGCTGAACGACACCGGCCCGGCGAGCATGCCGTCCTCGTTCTCCCAGGTGACCATGGGTTTCCACGCCGACGGATCGGAGCCCTCGCCGACGAGCAGCACGATCTCGGCGTTGGGTCCCATCGTCATGCCGCCGCGGATCTGCAGGTCGCAGTCGGCCACCCACGCCATGAGACCGGGGTTGGTGACTTCCTTGGTCAACTCGCCCGTCGACAAGACGAGGCGGTAGGCGTCGTGGAGCTGCTCGTTGTCGCGGTTGAGGCCAATGAGCACCTCGTCGGGTCGGTTGCGATCGGTGGCGATGATCTGGGCCTGCACACCATCGAACGGCGTGACGTCACGATCGGTGCCGCGGTCGAGGTCGACCACATGCACGTGCCAGTTCTCGTCGCCGCCCGCGTCCTGGATGTAGAGGAGGCTCTTCCCGTCCTCAGCCCAGTCGTAGGACCGGACCCCGCGGTCGCGGTCGGCCGTCACCGGCTCGGCGTCGTCCTTGCCCAGCGTCTGCACCCATACGTTGAGGACGCCCTCGACCGGCGCCACCCACGACATGCGCGTGCCGTCCGGCGAGATGCGGGCCAGAGCCCGCTCGGGGTTCCCGAGGAGCACCTCGAGCGGGATCAGCGGCGTCGGTTGCGGTGCCTGCGCGCTCACGCTTCGACAACGATCACGACGGCGCCCGCCGCACGAAGAAGTGATGAACGAAAACGACGCATGGCGACTGTCCCTTTCTGCTCTCTACTTCGGGGCTCGGAGCCCCGACGTCATGTGAGGTTGAAGCGGATCGACCGCGAGTACCCGTTGCACGGCTCGTCGCCCGCCAACTCGGCGTCGATGTTGCCCTCGGGCCAGGGCCGCGTGCCGGTCATGTACCGGCGGCCACCTTCGATCGCCCGCCAACATCCAGGAGTTGACGCTCCTGGAGCGATGCCCGTGGCGTCCCAAATCTCGGCCTGGGCGTCCTTCACGCACGAAAAGTCGCCGGCCGGGTAGAAGCACGCCGGAGCGTCGGGCTCGCCCGGCCCGCGCGTGGGAACGGCACGGAATCCTTGAGTCAGGGTCGTTGGACTGAGGAACGGTCCGGCGACCTGCACGCCCACGAAGAGTTGGTGCAGATCTCGGTAGAACTCGCACACGTACGCGAGGTCAGCGGAGGCGGTCTCGGTGTCGATCTCGCGGAACGCCTGCGCGCACCACCGATCCTCGAGTCCCCCCTCCACGACCTCCGGGGTCACGACGATCGCGCGGCCGTCGAATGCCGCCGTGCTCTGCGAGAGGGTCACGGCGCGGTTCGAGTCGAGGAAGCCATCCCCGGCGACGATCCACTCCGGCTCGTAGCCAAGGAGCGCGGCGGCCTTCCCGTAGTTGCCATTGACGCCCCCCGCCCAGAGGATCGTGGTAACGCCCTTCAGTTTGAAGTCCGTCATTTGGGCGAGCGCGTACTCGGGAACTTCACCGTTGTCCTGGGCGAGACAACAATCCGGAAAGGCCGCGGTGGCCGCGATTTCGCCGCCACACCCTTCGACGCGTTGGTGGACGAGTTCCCCGAGTCGGATAAGTCCTGGCCAGTCCGGATCGCCGGGACGGAGGAGGCCGAGCTTCCGCCTCCCGCCATCGAGGAGCTGTGACCGTTGTTGAATGTCGTCCCCCGCAAGCACCGGCACGCCGTTGACAACCTTCGTGCAGACATAATCGCCATAGTTGGCGACGATCTGCTCGACCGATGGAGCGAAGCTCCAGATCAGTCGCGGAAACGCCTGGAGCGCGCTGGATGAGAACGGTCTCGGCCCCGCGAAGTTCACGACCCCCTTGCGCGCGAGCGCGGTCGTGAATTCACCAGCCGAGTCCTCGGTGGCGAAGTTGAGCGCGGCGAAGGGCTCGAGGTACTCGAGCACGGTTGCCGCGTCGCGGCGCCGTCCCTCCGGGGTCCATCCGTCTGGATCGGAAAAGGCGACAAAGACGTGAGGAGCGCGCCCGTAGGTCTGAAAGCGCTGCGCGAAATAGTCCTGCCACGTCCGAAGGCCCTTGACGGTGAGGTGCTCGGAGGTCGTCGCCGGATCGCCGTTGGCCTCGGCGTTCTCGGCCGGCGTCTTCCAGAGGTCGTAGACCGCGGCTTGCGGGGTGAACGCGTTGCTGGGGTCGCTCGCCGAGGCGTAGCCGATCCCGCCGTCGAGGTACACGACGATGCGCAGTTCATTGCACGTCACGCCGAGGGGATAGGTCTCGCACCCGTTGTCGCCCTCAAAAAACGGGACGCACGGAGGCGACAGCGGATCCGCCGTCTGGCGCGGCGGGTCGCCGACGCATTGGATTCCCCCAGGCGCCGGCTCCACCCCGTCGGCCGTCACCGGCGTTGCGCCGAGGGCCCCCGCCAGGAGGGCGAGGGCCAAGGGCGTGCCAAATGCCCGAGCACGCCGGCGAAATCTCAAGGAAGCGTCACGTCGTCCGGAGGGCGCAGTACGGCAGTGCAGGCGTCGTCGTCACGGCGGCGGGCCCCAAGGTGTGCAGCACGTCCTGTCCCGCGAGCCAGGTGCCGGGGTCGGATGCGCTCGGCGCGCCGGCGTCGTAGTGGTATACGTCGAACCCGCGATCGAGGTCGTTGGCAAAGATGTACGCCGATCCGTCGGCCTCGAACTCGTGGATCTTCGCCGCCCACGTCTGCGACCCGACCTGCGTCTCGGTCTGCGGGAAGTAGAACGACCCGAGTTCCTTGATCCCCGCTCCAAGCGAACCAGTCAGGTTCGGATCGAGTCCGACCGACACGCCTGCGAGGTTGGAGATGTCGAGCACCCGCACGCCGGCCCCGTACCAGGCGATCGTCATGATGCCCTGCTCGGGATAGGCACGGAACACGTGGGCGGTGCACCGCAGGTGGTCTTGCAGGGGCGGCGCCACCTGCGGAATGGCGAAGAAGCCCACTTTGAGCGGGGTCTTCTCGAGGTCGCCGGTGACGTCGTAGATGTGGAGGCCGCCACCCGGGCAAGCCGCGAGCCCCTCGATCACGCCTGCGAGCTCGTCGCTGATCACGAGGAACCGCCGTCCGTCGATGTCAATCGGGTCGGCCTGGTGGTGGATCGTGATCGCCGGGTCCTCGATCACGCCGATCACCGTGGGGGCCGCCTTGTTGGTCGTGTCGAGCACCACCGTGTGGGTGAGCGCGGCCACGTAGGCGCGGTTGCCGTCGGCGCTGAAGGTCACGTCGTGCGGACCCGCCCCCATCGAGAACGGCACCTCGGCGACCTTGATCGGGTTGGCGAGGTTCTGGATGTCGAACACCTCCATCCGGTAAATGGCCTGGCCACCCAGCGGCGTCTTGGGGATGAGGTCCTGGTTGGAGTTGTAGATGTAGTTGCCAGTTGGGTCGATCGTGGTGTTGTGGGATCCGTCCCACTCACGCGCCCAGCCGACGGTGCGCACCCGGTTTGCGCTCGTCGAGTCGTACGGGTTGGTGATGTCGATGATGAGCGTCCCGTATCCCTCGATTGCGTCGACATCGCCGGGTGACTGCGGGGTACCAATGCCGTAGATCGCGAGCGCGTCCTGGAAGCACTTCGTCGTGTAGAGCGCGTGCCCCGAAATGTCGTCCTGGCCGAAGAGCGCGTACGTGCGCCCGGCTCGGGAGAAAATCTGCACATCGCCCTGCGCCATGCCGCAGCCAAACGTCTGGGCGATCACCGGGTTCTCCGGGTCGGTGACGTCGATGAGCTGGAGACCGTTGCGATACGCCCCCGACACGACGAAATCGCGCGACTCGGCGCCGTTGCCAACGTCCGCGATGAGCGTCGTCGTCTCGAGGTCGCTGCCGCCCTGGGGAGGCACCGTTGGATCCTCATAGCCAAACTCCAGCTCGTACTCGAACGGGGTTCCCAGCGGGTACACCTCGGTCGGATACTGAAGGTTGGCGACGTGCGACATATTCGGTGTGTTGACCGACTCAGCGGCCGCCGAGGGTTGAATCCCCGAGATGCCGCCGAGCGCGAGCAGGGCGGGCAGTGCCATCGTCACGAGGCGACCGCGGTTCATGCCCCCACCTCCGCGGTCACGGCGCGGTAGGTGTTGCTGACCGTTACGCCCGTCACGGACTGGACCGAGGCGGTCACGACGGTTCCGCCGTTGAGGAATACGCGCTGGCTGTTCCAGCGAACGCTGCTCGCGGACCACGTCCACGTGAGCGGGACCGGCGCACCGCCATCGATGGTCACGAAACCGGTCCCGTTCACCGGGGTGACCGTCGTGCCAACGGAGACAAAGGTCGCGCCCGGCAGCAAGAAATTTGTGTTCACATTCTCGTCACGCAGCGTGCAGCCACCCGCACCCGCGTTGGCGGACGGGCCGAAATTCCCTTCGGCGTGATGGCCCGAGAACATGAAGATCGGACCGCAATGGTTGGCCTGCGCGTGGGGCAGCAAGGGTGCCGACCCCATGGCGATGGCCGTTGCGGCGGCCGCCGCAAACCACTTCCCTAGTCGGTGCTTCATTGCGCCAACTCCTCTGGTCAGGGGCGCGCCGCGCCCGCACTCCCGTTGTCTACGTCGTTATGGCTCGGCCTGCGCGTTCATGCCGCCCGCTGCGCGAGCTGACATGCGAACCGCTCCGCCAGCGCCGCCGAGGTCGGAGCGGCACCGAGCCCGGCCTGCCACGACGCGTCGATCTCGGCCTGGTCGGGCACCAGTGCGTCGCGATCGAACCGCAGGATGTCGATGCCCCGCGCGTAGTCGACCGTGTAGACGATGTCGTCACTGGCCCAATAGGCGCCGGAGGCGGAAGTGACCACGGGCTGGAAAAACCCGACTTCAGAGATGAACCCGCGATCGTCGACCTCGAGGAAGCGGACGCCGTGCTCGTACCAACCCGTTGCCACGACGCCGTCGCGCTCGGTGAACCAGTGACCCGAGCAGCCGACCACATTGAAGGCCGGGTTGCCGTCGACCCACTCGCCGTTCAGCGGTCGGTACACATCGATGAATGTGAACGGCTGGCCCTTGTCCCAGTTCTTTGTGCTCCACGTCGAGAAGGGTCCGCTGCCGGGACCGCATTCGGGCTCGAAGTTGGTCTCGCCGTTGGCGAGGAGGATCTCCCCGTCGAAGAGAGCCTCCCCCGGCACATACGCCGCGCTGTCGTTACGCGGAACCCAGGTGTCCGCACCAGGGCGCAGGTTGTTGTGTTGATAGGCGAGGTTCGCGCCATGCCCCTCGTCCGACGTTGTCAACACGACGGGGTTGAGGGGATCGGCGACGTCGAGCATCACCCGCGGCACGGTGTCGGTGATCACGTAGCCCGCGGCGTCGACGTTGAGGTCATGGGCGCCTTGTTGGAACACGACACCCTGCGCCTGCACCTTCGCCGTCCAACCCGCCGCCCCCTTCAGAACCGACTGCGGGGCGCTGAGATCGCGAAGGTCGTAGATCTCACCCGAGGACGAGTAGATCCAGTCGCAGTCGGCGTCGACGCAGGTCACGGTGTGGGAGCCGACCGTCAGCACCTTCGCGATGACGGGCACGCGGGGGTCCGACGCATCGATCACGAAGGTCGGCCCAAAGCCCGGGACGGTCGCACCGCCGCTCACGCGCTCGCCGCTGATGATGACGCGGTCACCGTCATCGGAGACCGACACGTCCTCGTTTTGAAAATGCGGGAGGGCGACGGTGCCAAGTGGGATCGGAAGCGTGGGATTGGTGACGTCGTAGATCGTCAGGCCCTTCGCCCCGGTGACGAAGAACCGCACTTGCGGACCCGCTGGCGTGGCGACCGTGACCACTCGCCCACCCACCCCGGGCGCGTCGAGTGGGATGTGGCCAAGCCATGTGACGTTCGCGGACATGAAGCCGCCCGGCTTCACCTCCGCCGTCGCCGGAAGCCCGACGACGAGGCCCGAGACGAGGACGGCTGACGCGACGAGCGCGCTCAGCCGTCCTCGAAGCGGCCGGATCAGCTCCACGTCACGGTGATCGAACCCGTCGTTGCCCGCCCGGTGCACCCGGCGGGCGGCGTGGCGGTGCGGGTGAACACTTGGAGTCGGGCGCCATTCGGCGGAACCGTCAGCGTCGCCGATCCACAGATCGGAGTCGTTGACCCCGCGATGACCGCACCGCTGGCGTCGAGGAACCGCGCGCTTCCACTCGCGGTCGCCGTGAGATCGTCGGTCATGACGAGTCCCGCACTCGTGGAACCGGCGAGGACGTTGAAGCACGCGCCGCCGATCCCTGGACTCGCGATGGCGCACGAAGCGTTGGCGGCGTCCCCGGTGGGAGCGTCGTACCGCTTCGTTTCGGGGTTCGGCGGCGGAGGCGGAGGCGGAGGCGGCGGGGTCGGCAGCGCGAGCCGGATGACGCCGTCGTAGCCGTCCCCCAACGGAGCCGTGTAGGCATCGACGTCGATCCGGTACAACCCGCTCGGTGCCGACGGGATCACCACGCTCTCGAAGCCCGTCTCCGTCGCTGAGCGGTCGAGTTCCGCACCGTCCGGGCCGTAGACGTAGAGGTCGAAGTCCGTCGTCGGGTTATGGGGCGCGATCTCGACCTCGACGTTGGCTCCACCGGCGGGAACGACAACCTCGATCCAGCGGTGGTCACACGAGGTGTCGCCGGCGTCCTGGCAGTCGTTGCC
>DATDOY010000196.1:0-6616 GCA_035293045.1 Acidimicrobiia bacterium | reverse complement strand
CGAACGTGGCGAGCCGATTGCCGACCTGGGCGATGATCTCGGGCTGGCCGTCGGCGTCGAGGTCGGCGGCGGCGAGCGGCGAGATCGTCGCCGGCTTCAGGTCCAGCCGCCACAACTCCGCGCCCGTCCGCGCGTTGAGCGCGATGAGCACGTTGCGATCCGGGTTCTGAGCCGGCGGCAGGGTCTTGGGAACCGGGATCAGGAAGGCGACGATCTTGTCGCCGCCGGCGGTGGTGCCGGCCATCAACGGCGACGCGGCCGGCGGCCGGTCGAAGCCGTTGTCGTTCACCTCGGTCTCCCAGAGGATCTGGCCCGGGTTGTTCCCATCGAGCGCGATGATCTTGTCGTCGACAGCGGACGCGTCGGTCGAGACGTGCACCTCACATTCGCCGAGGAGATTGCCCTCGGGTGCGCCCGAGCCGAACAGCACGTCGTTCTTGCCGTCGGCGTTGACGTCGGTGATGACCGGCGTCGACACCAAAAGGGCGTCGGACCTCGTGAATTGCCACTGCTCGCTGGCGCTTCCGCCCTCGCCGTTCAGCGCGTGGATGAAATAGGAGATGCTCGACGCTTCAATGTCGGCGCTCGGCGCGCCCGCGTTGGGGCACCCGGGCTCTTGCGTGCCGATCGAGATGGCGAGCAGCGCCTCGTTGGCGCCGAAGATCACCTCGGGGTTGGTGGCCTCGTTGTCGACGTTTGCGGTGTGGACGGCGCCGAGGATGCCGACGACCTGCTCGCCGAGGTCGTTCCAGTCGCCGTCTTGGTAGGTCCACTGTTGTGCACCGGTGTGCGAGCGGGCGATGAGGCGCTCGTCGTCGACGTTGAGCAGCGGGTTGCCCTTGAATCCGACGACCTCGGCCTTGTCGTCGTTGTCGATCTCGGCGTTGTCGGCCGGGAGGGCGAAGATGAACGAGTCGCCTTCGTCCTGGTGCCAGTCCTGCGCGCCGTCGTCACCCTCGAGGGCGGTGACGGCGTGGGTGAAGTCGAAGTCCGGCGCCGCTGGCGGCGCGATCGTCACCTTGACGTCGCTCGAGTTGACGACGACCTCCGGCACGCCGTCCTCGTCGAGGTCGGCCACCGTGGGTGGACCGAGGACCGGGTATTCGGTGTTCACCGACCACTTGAGACGGGCGAAGCCACCCTGTCCGGCGGTGAACGCGCTCGTCCCCACCGGCTGTCCGGAGTGGGTGAGATCTCCGCGGAAGGTCGGCCACGAGCCCGAATCGGGCGTCCACATCGCCCCCGCCTCGCCCGGTGCGAGGAGCGCCGCCATCAAGGCGACGCAGCTTGCGAGCACGATGCGTGCCCGAGTGGTTCCTCGGCGACTCGCCATGCCGTTGCCTCCCCATGCCGCGCGTCCCGCCGGCTGCGCGCTCCGACCGATGATCAGCCGTTCCACGGCCGAAACCGCGTCGCGTGACGAAACTGGGGGAGTTTTCCGCCGCGGGGAGAGCCGCTACTGCCCGGGTCCACCTCTGGCCGTCAGGCGCGGTAGCGGCGGTCGAGGTCGAAATGGGCCGGCGCGCCAACGGCCTCGCCGAACTCCTCGAAGCTCACGAGCTGATCGAGGTCGTCCCGCAGGGTCCCCTTCGCCCGCAGCGTGGCGAGCGTGTCGCGCAGGGCCTTGGTGATCGAGAACAACCCGGAGAGGGGCGAGACGATGAGGTCGTAGCCGAGGTCGTGGAGTTCCGCCGGGGTGAGAAGCGGGGTCTTGCCCGTCTCGATCATGTTGGCGACCCGAACGATGTCGGGGAGCGCAGTGGACACCGTCTCCATCTCGGCCACCGACTCGGGTGCCTCGATGAAGACGGCGTCGACGCCGAGATCGGCGGCGAGGCGGGCCCGCTTGATCGCCTCGTCGAGATCGACGGCGGCCCGAGCGTCGGTGCGGGCCGTGATGAAGAGCGAGTTGCGGTGTTCGACGGCTGCCCGCAGCTTGCTGAGCCACTCTTCGCGCGGGACCACTTCCTTGCCTTCCATGTGACCGCACCGCTTCGGCCACACCTGATCCTCGATGAAGATTCCGGTCGCGCCCGCCTCCTCCCAGAGCTCGACGGTGCGAATCGTGTTCAGCGCGTTGCCGTGCCCCGTGTCGCCGTCGACGACGACCATCATCTCGGGGGCCGCCCGGCACACGCGGCGAGCCACCTCGGCCATCTCGGTCTGGGTGAGGTATCCGAGGTCGGGAACGCCCAGCTGCGTGCCCGCCGTGCAGTATCCCGACAAGAAGACGGTGTCGAAGCCGGCGGCCGCGCAGAGACGCACCGAGAGCGCGTCCCACACTCCGGGCATGAGCACGGGCTCGCCCGTCTCGAGACGTCTGCGAAGATCGTGTCCGTTCGTGGCGCTGATGGGCGGTGACGCTACCGGTTCAAATGCGGACACCGGGAGCGAAGCGTCGGGCCCGACCCTTCACGCCAGCGGCCGAAGCGCCGAAGCCACCATCGGAGTGGCCGTGGGTGGGCGGCTCATCACGCCCCAGCCTCCCGAGTCCCCAGGTGCGTTGCCCACCCCGGCTCTCCCGATCCTCAGCGTGGCGCGCCGGGGGCGACGCGCGGCCACGGCCGTTCCCGCTCGACGCAGAGCGCGAGGTCGAGCAACCGCGCGTCCTCATGGTGGCGTCCCATCACCTGCATCCCGACGGGGAGGTCGTTGATGACGCCGACGGGAATCGAAACCGCCGGATTGCCGACGATGTTGGCGGGGATGGTCAGCGCGCCGTTGTTCTCGGGCCCCACCTGCACGTCGCCGACCCGCAGGTTGAGTGACAGCTCGGCCGGGTAGGCGACGTCGGGGTTGGTGGCCGAGATGATGAAGTCCACCTCGTCGAAGATCGCCGCCATCACCTCGTTGGCTTCCGTGCGCTGTTCCTCGACCCGCGCCGCCATCTCAAGGTTGTAGTAGTCGCTGGCCACCTTGAGGCCGAAGGCGATCTCCATGGTGAGGTCGGGCTCGCAGTCGGGATAGCGGTCGCCGAGATCACGGAGGAGCTGGCACAGGTTGGCCATCGCCCACTCGACCCCGAGGCCGGGCAGCTTCACCGGCACGTCGACGAGTTCAAGGCCGGCGTCCTTGGCGAGAACTTCGCCCGCAGCCGCGATCGCCTCCGCCACTTCGGGCCGCACGACGGCGCTGCCGAGGTCGGGCGCGATCACGGCCTTTGCGCCTCGAAGGTCGCGCGTGCCGAGGTCGCGCTCCCACCCATCGATCTTGGGGAGGCTGTAGGGATCGCGCTTGTCGTGGCCCGAGCACACGTCGTACCAGCGGGCGACGTCGCGCACCGACCGCGCCTGACATCCCAGCACCACGGTGAGCGGCGCGATCTCGGTGTGCGGGCCCCGCGGGATTCTCCCCGCGGTGCCTTTCATGCCGAGGAGGCCGTTGAACGCGGCAGGGATGCGGATCGACCCGCCGCCGTCGCCGCCGCTGGCGATCGACACGAGCCCGCCCGCCACAGCGGAGGAGCTCCCTCCCGACGACCCACCGGCGGTGCGCGACGGGTCCCAGCCGTTGCCGGTCACGCCGTTGAGCTTGCTGACGCTCACGTTGAGCCCGCCGAACTCCGACGCCGAGCACTGGCCGACGGGGTTGGCCCCCGCCGCCATGAGGCGGTCGTACCACGTCTTGGAGTAGGTGGCGACGCGATCCTTGAACACCAGCGACGCCTCGGTGTGGGGCCAGCCGGGCACGGGTTCGAGTTCCTTGATCCCCACCGGCACACCACCGAAGGGTTGCGACGGGTCGGCGTTCTTGGCGCGCTCGCGGGCCGCGTCGGCGTCGACGTGGGTGAAGGCGTTCAACTCCGACGCCTCGATGGCGGCGAGCGACGCTTCCAATTCTTCCATCGGCGAGCGCTCGCCCGATCGGAACGCGTCGACGAGCGAGCAGGCGTCTTCGAGCCAAGGGGTTTCGTGAGAAGGAGACATGGGCGCCACCGTAAACCGGGGACAGGGTGGGTCACCATACGGCGCTGGCCGCTTCACCCGCGCGCCCCGTATCCTGCGGCCCATGCATGACCTCGTCATCCGCGCAGGGACCATCGTCGACGGCACCGGCTCCGACCGGTTCACGGGAGACGTCGCCATCGACGACGGCGTGATCACCGAGGTCGGGACCGTCGCCGGCAAGGGCAACGAGGAGATCGACGCCGACGGGCTGCTCGTGACGCCCGGGTTCGTCGACATCCATACGCACTACGACGGCCAGGTGTCGTGGGACCCGTACATCACGCCCTCGGCGCTCCACGGGGTCACGACGATCGTGATGGGCAACTGCGGCGTGGGGTTCGCTCCCGTGCGCCCCGACGCCCACGAGTTCCTGATCGCCCTCATGGAAGGCGTCGAGGACATCCCCGGCACCGCCCTTGCCGAAGGCATCACGTGGGAGTGGGAGAGCTTCCCCGAGTATCTCGACGCCATCGAGCGGATCCCCCACGCCGTCGACATCGGAGCCCAGGTGCCCCACGGGTCGCTGCGCGCCTACGTGATGGGGGAGCGCGGGGCCGCCCGCGAGGACGCGTCGGCCGAGGAGATCGACGAGATGTCGCGCCTCACGCGAGAGGCCATCGAGGCGGGGGCGCTGGGATTCACGACGTCGCGAACCGTGCGCCACCGCACGAGCGCGGGCGACTTCACGCCGTCGCTCGGCGCGGCCCCGTCCGAACTCTGGGGAATCGGTCGGGCGCTCGCCGAGGCTGGGGCTGGCGTGTTCGAGATGGTCTCCGACTTCGACGACTTCGACGCCGAGTTCGCCATGATCCGCGAACTCGCGGCCTCCACCGGTCGCCCGCTGACGCTGTCGCTGAGCCAGCACGACGACTATCCAGAGGGGTGGCGCGAGTTCCTCAAGCGCATCGACGAAGCCAACGCCGACGGCATCCCCATCAAGGCGCAGGTGGCGTGCCGCCCCATCGGCGTGCTGCTAGGCCTCGAAGCGAGCGTGCACCCGTTCATCGCGCACCCGAGCTACGGGCCGCTGCACCTGCTCCCGCTCGACGAGAAGGTGCGCCGCCTTCGCGACCCCGAGATGCGGGCGCGCATTCTCAGCGAGGAGCCGTCGCTCGGCGGGATGTTCACGCAGTTCTCGCAGGCGTTCCACAAGATGTTCGCCCTCGGCGACCCCGCTGACTACGAGCCCTCGCCCGACCAGAGCGTCGAGGCGCTCGCTGCCGCGCAAGGACGCCGCCCCGAGGAAGTGGTCTACGACCTGCTCCTCGAGCGCGACGGCCACGAACTGCTCTACTACCCGCTGTTCAACTACGCGCACGGCAACCTCGACGCGGCCCGCGAGATGATGCTCCACGAGCACACCGTCCTCGGGCTCTCCGACGGTGGCGCGCACTGCGGTGCCATCTGCGACGCCAGCTTTCCGACGACCCTCCTGACGCTGTGGGCCCGAGACCGCACCCGGGGCGAGCGGCTCCCACTCGAGTGGGTCGTCAACGCGCAGACCCGTGAGACGGCCGTGACCGTGGGACTGCTCGACCGCGGCCTGCTCGCGCCCGGGTACAAAGCCGACGTCAACATCATCGACTTCGAGCGTCTCGCGCTGCCGCCGCCCAGGATCGTGCACGACCTCCCCGCGGGCGGGAAGCGGCTCATGCAGTCGGCTCGCGGATACCGCACGACCATCGCCTCCGGCCAGGTGACCTTCCGTGACGGCGAACCCACGGGCGCGCTCCCCGGCCGCCTGCTGCGAGGAGCGCAGTCACCACCTGGTTCTTGATGGCGGATCGCACGAGTTTCGTGCCTAGAGGGGATCCAAGAATGACCCGGTCGATCGATCCCCGGGGGTACGTTTTGTGTCGTGACGTCGGCTGACCCGGTCGCCTCGTTCTTCGGGCCCGACACCGTGACGTGGAGGGTCCACGCCCATCCCGTCATGATGATCGGTGGGGTGCGCGCGCTCATGGTGCAGGCCCTGCATCCGCACGCCATGGCGGGTGTCGCTGAGCACAGCGACTACCGCTCCGATCCGCAACACCGGCTCCGGCGGACGGGCGACTACGTCACCACGGTCACCTACGGAACCGAAGAACAGGCGCGTGCCGCGGGTCAACTCGTCCAGCGCGTCCATACCTTCATCAATGGGATCGACCCCGTCACCGGTGACCGCTACTCCGCCGAGGACCCCGCCACGCTGCTGTGGGTTCACTGCGCCGAGGTCCACTCGTTCCTCATCGCCTACCGCACCTACGGCGGGCGGCTGAGCGAGACCGATCAGGATCGCTACCTCGCCGAGCAGGTGCGAACCGCGGAACTCGTGGGGATCCCGCCGTCGTCGGTTCCCGCTTCCCGCGCCGAGATGCGCGAGTACTTCGCGTCGGTGGAGCCCCAACTCTGCGTGTCACACGCCACGCGCGCGACGTTCGAGTTTCTGCTCCGTCCGCCCGCACCCTGGTGGCAGGAGCCGTTGCGGCCGGCCTGGCGGTTGGTGAGCGGCGCGGCCCTCGGCCTCATTCCCCGCCGGCTCCGGCGTCTCTATGGCGCGGAATGGCCGCGCCCTCTCGATGCCGCGACGTCGACGACGGTGCGCGCCGCGGTCGTCGCCTTGAACGGTGCGCTCGCGCTGTGGCCGACCGATCGACGGGTGGCGCTGGTGCAGCGGCGGCTGGCCG
>DATDOY010000195.1:0-2306 GCA_035293045.1 Acidimicrobiia bacterium | reverse complement strand
GGCGGCCGGTGCCGGCTCGGTCGCCGGTTCCGGCGCAGGCGCCGCCGCGGGTGCGGGGGCGGCACCGGCTCCGCCGGGTTCGTCGCCCACGACGGCGATGGGCGTTCCGACGGCGACGGTGTCGCCCTCAGGAACGAGGATCTCGACGAGGAAGCCCGCGTTGGGAGCCGGCACCTCGGAGTCGACCTTGTCGGTCGACACCTCGAAGAGCAGGTCGTCGGGCTTGATCTCGTCGCCCACCTGCTTCAGCCACTTGGTGATCGTCCCCTCCGTGACCGTCTCACCGAGTTGGGGCATCGTGATCTCGTGACGCGCCACTGCGTTCTCCCTCTCCCCTTCGTTCCGCTACGAACTAGCCGTGCAAGCCGCGCCCGGTGAGCGACATCAGCGTCTCGCCGAAGAGCTCGCTCAGGGTCGGGTGCGGGTGGATGAACGCCCCGACCTCCTCGGGCAGGGCCTCCCAATTCACCGCGAGATACCCCTCGACCATCAACTCCGTGGCCCACGGGCCCACGAAGTGCACGCCGAGCAGCGGGCCGTTCTTCTCGGCCACCACCTTCACGAGGCCGTCGGTCTCGCCGATGATCATCGCCCTCCCGTTTCCGGCAAACGAGTGCTTCGAGGTCACCACGTCGTACCCCGCGTCGCGCGCCTGTTGTTCGGTGAGCCCGGCGAAGGCCACCTCTGGATGGCAGTAGATGCCGAAGGGCACTTTGGAGTAGTCGATGGGGATGGCGTGCTCGCCGAGGATCGTCTTGACGGCGACGATCGCCTCGGCGAACGCCACATGCGCGAGCTGCGGCGTCGCGACCACGTCGCCGACCGCGAACACTCCGTCGGCGGTCGTCCGCAAGTACGGATCGACCTCGATGAAGCCGCGCTCGTCGACCGACACGGGCGAGCCCTCGAGGCCGATGTCCTTGGTCCGCGGCGCCCGGCCCACGCTGACGATGACCTTGTCGACCGCAAGGGAGGTGGCGCCCTCGCCGCCGGAGTACTTCAGCGTCACCCCGCCGTCGGCCGCACCGTTGCGCTCGTATCCCTCGACGGTCACGCCGGTGTGAACGGTGATGCCCCGCTTCTTGAACGCCTTCACCGCCGCCGCCGCGCAGTCGGCGTCGACGCCGGTGAGGATCTGCGGGAGGGCTTCGAGGATGGTCACTTCGCTGCCGACGTCGGCCAAGAACGACGCGAACTCGCACCCGATGGCGCCGCCGCCGATGATCGCGGTGCGAGCGGGGACGTCTTCGAGCGCGAGGACGTGGTCGGACGAGAGGATCACCTCGCCGTCGAAGTCGAAGCCGGGGATGGAGCGGGGCGACGATCCCGTGGCGAGAACGACGGCGTCCCCCTCGAACTCGGTGCCGTCGTCGACGACGACCCGGAGGGATCCGGCGTCGGCGAGTCGGCCCCGGCCGTTGGCGACGGTGACCTTGCGGCCCTTCAGCAATCCCTCGAGGCCCTTGGTCAGACGATCGACGATGCCCTGCTTGCGCTGCTGGCTGACCGAGAGGTCGAGCCCGGGCGTGCCGGCGTCGACCCCGAACTCCTTGGCATTGGCGACGGTGCGCAGCACTTCGGCGGTCTGGAGCAGCTCCTTGGCCGGGATGCAGCCGCAGTGGAGGCACGTGCCCCCCACCCGGCTCTCCTCGACGAGGGCCACGTCGAGACCGGCGGCGGCGCCATACAGGGCGGCGGCGTAGCCGCCCGGCCCACCGCCGAGAACGACCACGTCATGGTGCTCGGCCGTCGTGACCACCTCCTCGGGGATCGGGCTCCGTTGCCCTCGCGTGCGCTCCGGAGCATAGGCACGTGGGGCGTCGGGGGCTCCCCCACGGCCGGTGATGGCTGTCCCAGGGCCGGGTTACGATGCAATGACGCCGCATGAGTCGGGCTCATGACTCTTCTGCCCAGGAGGAAGCAGTGCGCGGGAGACGATCATGGCGATCAACGAAGCGATTCGGCACGAGATCTACGAGGCGTTCAAGACCTCGTTCGGCGACCACGTGGCAGACGGCCTGATGGAGATGCTCCCCCCGGTTGGGTGGGCCGACGTGGCGACCAAGCACGACCTCGAAGGGTTGCGGACCGGCCTCGAGGAGCGGATGGAACTGCGGTTCCAGCTCGTCGACCAGCGGTTCGACCTCATGGAGGCCCGGATTGGTGAGCGGTTGGAGCGGGCCCTTCGGGCTCAGTCCGCCCGCTTCATCGGGGCCATGGCGGCGACGTTTGTCGCCTTCGGATTCATCGACCGGCTCCTGCTCGCCTGAGGCGAGCCACGTGACGCCGACCGGCTCGCGAGCGCC
>DATDOY010000194.1:0-22614 GCA_035293045.1 Acidimicrobiia bacterium | reverse complement strand
CCAGGACCGTACGACCACACCGCGACCCGGCGGCGCACCACGACTCGGGAGGACGCCTGCACCATCCTGGTGTCTCTCTGGCTCATCGTCGGCCTGTTCCTCGACGGCCACGCACACGAAGACGTCCTCACCGGCGACGAGTCGTTCGTCACCCCTTGGCACGCCGTCTTCTACGCCGGATTCGGCGCGACGGTGGCCTGGCTCGTCGTGCTGGCGAGAAGGGGTCGCACCGGCGGGCAGTCGCTCATCGACGCCCTCCCCCACGGCTACGAGCTCGCGTGGTCAGGGATGATCCTGTTCGGGCTGGGCGGCGCGGGCGACGCCGCATGGCACACCGCGTTCGGCGTCGAGACCGGGATCGACGCGCTGATGAGCCCGACCCATCTCGTGCTCTTCGCGGGCCTGCTCCTCATGCTCCTCTCACCATGGCGCGCCGCCCGTCACGACACGGTCCCCGACCGCCGTATCGGTGGCGCCGCGGCGTGGTCGGTCGGCCTGGCGACCGCGCTGGCTGGGTTCTTCGCCAATTACGTGTGGGGACTCGGGATCGGGGAACTGGTCGTCGTGCCCTACGACCCGGTCTCGCAGACCGGGGAGGCGGAGGTGATCGCCGGCGTGGGCAGCGTGCTCGTGACCACGGTGATCTTGCTCGGCGTCGCGGCCGCGCTGTTGCGCCGTGGCCACCCGCCGCGCTTGTGGTTCACGACGATGTTCCTGCTCGTCGCCGGCCTCGTGTCGCTCGGTTTCGACGAGGGGGCCGCCGGCGTGGTCGCTGCCGGCGCCGCCGGCGTGGTGCTCGACGTGCTCACCGCGCCGGGCCTTCGCGCCCGGTTGGGCGTGACGGCCGCGCTCGCGGGTGCCGCCGTCGCGATGTGGACCGTGTTCTTCGGCCTCGTCGGACTCGACACCGGCATTGCGTGGCCCCGAGAGATCTGGGCCGGATCGATCGTGCTCGCCGCGCTCACCGCCGTGGCCGTCGGCCGCTTCTCCGAGCCCGACGTCCGTTAGCCGCGAATCCGGACGACCGGGACCCGGGTTCGCCGTCGGGCGACTCCATCATGTGCGAGCGCGTCGGAGGGCGGCACCCGTGGGCAAGGTGCCGCCCTCCGTTGGTTCCGCTTCCCGGGTCGGCGGTACCTCGGGAAACGGGGACCGGAACGCACGTGCGGCTCGATCTCGGGGCCGGAGCCGCACGGCCCTTCTTCCCGTTCACACCGGGCTCGAAACATCCTCCAGCGGATTTTCTGGACCCTCGCCGTCACCGCGTCCCCGAGCACCCGGAGCGCCGCTTCGGGCGCCTCGGTGCGGCCGGCAGGGCTTGTTCGCACGCTCGATCCCCGCTTCGGCCCCGGTCTCCGGGCGGGCCTGAACCTCGCCGTCGGGAGGCCCGCTGGGGCGGTCGGGCCGGGACATGATCGCCCGGGCGTTGCCGTCGGTGTCGGCGATCACGCGCACCTTGTCGCCCACCTCGATGTCGGCGTCTTCACGCTGCCGGGTGTCGTCGGTGATCGTGACCGTCACCTTCTTGCCGTCCGGCCGCTCGAGGGTGAGCGAGTCGTCGCTCACCGCCGTGACCTCGCCGGCGTCGAGCACGATGGTCTCGAACTCCGTGGGCTCCGTCCCAGGCTCGGGCGGGTCCTCGCCGGGCTCGGGGCGCTGAGGCACGATCAGCTCACCATGGATGGCGTGGGCCGCGATACCGCCCGGGCCGCCGCGACAGGGCCTTCGGCCCTCCCCTGGGGCTCCGTCGGGAGGGGACCCCTCGCCACCCGGGCCCTCCTGGGCCGTGTTCGTGAACGACAGGGTGCCCGAGCCGCTCGAGGCCGCCAGCGCCAGGCCGGCGACGAGCGTCAGCGCGACCGCCCCGAGGATCAGCCGCGCCGTGGTCTTGGCTTGCAGTGTCGTGCTCATGGGGGACTGCCTCCTGCTCCTGAATGTGTGGATGTGATCCGCCCTCAGATTCCGTGCTCCACCAGAATCGGGCGCTCAAGTGAGCAGGATGTGGACCGAATGTGAGGGAACGGTGAACTCGGGCCCTCACGGGGGCCGATCGCTGGACCCCCTCACGGGTCCCTCCCAGGGCCTATTGGGCGCTCGGGCAGACGTCATTCAGCACGCACTCGCCACACTTGGGCTTGCGGGCGTCGCACACGCGGCGGCCGTGCTGGATCAGCCGAAGCGAGAGGTCGCCCCACGCCTCGGGCGCGAACAGCGGCATGAGATCGAACTCGACCTTCACCGGATCGGTGTGCTTGGTGAGCCCGAGACGGCGGCTCAGCCGCCCGACGTGCGTGTCGACCGGAAGGCCGGGCTCGCCGAACGCGACCGAACGCACGACGTTCGCCGTCTTGCGGCCGACCCCTCCGAGCGTCGTCAGGTCTTCGAGGGCGACGGGCACCTCGCCCTCGAACCGGTCGTCGACGTCCTTGGCCATCGCGATGAGGTTCCTCGCCTTCGAGCGAAAAAAGCCGGTCGTGCGGACCAGCGCTTCGAGTTCGTCGGGGTCGGCCTGGGCGAGATCGCCGGGCGTGGGGTAGCGCCGAAACACCGACGGCGTCACCATGTTCACCCGCTCGTCGGTGCACTGCGCCGACAGGATCGTGGCGACGAGCAACTGGTAGGGGCCCTCATGCGTCAGCGCGCACACCGCGTCCGGGTACTCCTCCGAGAGGCGCGCCAACACCGTCTCGGCCTGCGCCCGGAGTCGGGGCGAGACGCGGCGTCCCGCAGCGCGGCGCTTCTTCGGAGGCTTGGGCGGCATCGGCCGTGCACCATACCGAGGTCTAGGTTGGGGACGTGCTCACCCTTTCGGTCGTCGACGCGGACGCGCCAGCGTCGGTCGAGGTGACCGAGGCCGTCCGCCGCGCGCTCCACGACGTCGAGGAGGCCACGGGGCACCCCCCGCTCGCCGACCCGAAGCTGCACGTGCTTCATGGCCACGGCGTCGGAGTCGTGGTGGTCGCGGTCGACAACGACGCTCCACGGGACGGCGGGAACGGCGGCGACGCGGTGGTCGGCGTGGGCGTGGGCGTGCTGACCGACCCCGGGGCCGCGGTGTGGAACCTTGGCGACGCGGTTCGCAACGCGGCCGACCGGCTCGCGGTCGTACGTGCCACGGCGGACGCGGCGCGCGAGCGAGGTGCCCGGCGCCTCCAGTGGTGGGCGTTCCAGGCGGGTGGCGACGACGACGCCCTCGCCGCCGAACTCGGATGGTCGGCCTGGCGTGACCTGGTGCAGATGCGGCGGCCGCTCCCGCACCACGAGGCGGCCGAACTTCCCCCGGGCATCGAGCTGCGACCCTTTGCCTCCGGGACCGACGACGAGTCGTGGCTCGAGGTCAACCGGCTCGCCTTCGCCGGGCACCCGGAACAGCAGGTGTTCTCCGCCGCCGACCTCAGGGGGCGGATCGCCGAGCCGTGGTTCGACGCGTCCGACTTCCTCATCGCCGAGGACGACGCCGGGATCGCCGGATTCTGCTGGGTGAAGATCCCGGCGCCGTCCCATGGGGAGATCTATGTCGTGGGCGTGCATCCGCGCGCGCAGGGCCTCGGCCTGGGGCGGTCGCTCGTCCTCGCCGGCCTCGACCGCATGACGACGCGCGGCGTTCCCGAAGTGCGGTTGTATGTCGATGACGAGAACGACCGCGCCGTCGCTCTGTATCGAGCCCTCGGCTTCCAACCACACCACGTCGATCGCGCGTACGCGACCGACGTCTGACGTGGCCGACTTCCTCGACCCCACCCGGTACGGCATCGATCGCGACGCGCTCACGGCGATGCTCGTCGAATGGGGCGAGCCGCGGTATCGCGCCGATCAGGTCTGGGAGGGACTGTGGTCGCAGCGCCGGCCGCTCGAGGAGATCACCAGCCTCGGCAAGGACCTGCGGACGCGCCTCGAATCGGCGCTCCCGCTCGCGCTCGAAGCGCGCGCCGACCTCGAGGGCGACGGAGGGATGACCCGCAAGTGGCTCTGGACCGGGCACGAGGGGGCCCAGGTCGAAACCGTGCTGATGCGCTACCCCGACCGGGCCACGGTCTGTGTGTCGTCGCAGGCAGGGTGCGCCATGGCGTGCAGCTTTTGCGCCACCGGGCAAGCCGGGTTCGAGCGCCACCTGTCGGCGGGTGAAATCCTCGAGCAAGTGGTGCGGGCGCAGTTCGCATCGCCGCAACGCGTCTCCAACGTCGTGTTCATGGGGATGGGCGAGCCGCTCGCCAACGAGGACGCCGTCCACGAGGCGGTCGCGCGCATCCACCGCGACCTCGGCATCTCGGCACGCCAGATCACGGTGTCGACGGTGGGAGTGGCTCCGGCCATGCGCCGCCTGGCCGAGTTTCCGCTCCCGACGACCCTTGCGGTCTCACTCCACGCCCCTGACGACGCGCTGCGCGAAACACTCGTGCCGCTCAACCGTCGGTACCCGCTCGCCGAGATTCTCGACGCCGCTCGCGTGTACATGAGCGGCAGGGGCCGGCGGGTGACCTTCGAATACGTCATGCTCGACGGAATCAACGACTCGGTAACCCAAGCCGAGGCGCTCGGCTCGCTGTTGACCGGTCCGAGCTACGGGCTGCCGTCGCACGTGAACCTGATTCCCTATAACCCGACGCCGGGACTCGTGGCCGAGCCGAGCCGGGCGCTGCGTCTGCGCGGGTTCGCCGACACCCTCGAGCGGCCCGGGATCTCGGTGACCATTCGGAAGAATCGCGGCGTCGACATCGATGCGGCGTGCGGCCAACTGCGTGCGAGACTGACCCCATGAACTTCGAAGAACCGCGTCGGTGGTTCAACCAGTCGCAGCCGCAGACCTTGCAGATGGCCGTCATGCTGCTCTACATCAACGCCGCCTTTCTCGTGCTCCGCGGCGCCGTCTTCACGCTCCTCGGGATCGTCATCATCGGAGGGATGGTCGCCGGCGCGTACGGCATCGCCAACGAGCAGAAGTGGGGATACCAGGCCGCCGTGGCCTCGGCGATCGTCAACGTCTCGCTGCCCTTCATCTTCATCATCCGCTACGACGGGGTGACCCTCGGTGACGCGTTCAACGATCTCGGCTTCGTCGTGTCGGTGATGTTCGACATCGCCCTCGTCGCCCTCCTCCTCCACGCGCAGAGCCGCGAGTACCAAAAGATCTGGTTCCGCTAGCAGCGCGATCGCCCACGGCTTTCGCGTCTGTGGCGCGTTATCGGGCTATATCCCCGCTAACGCGCCACAGACACGGAGAGGAACGGGCGGATCTCGGCGGCGACCTCGGCGGGCGTGTAGATCACCTCGAACCACACGAACCGCAGGACGGTCCAGCCCATCGCTCGGAGCCGACGGTCGCGTACGCGGTCTCTCACGAAGGCCTCCTTCGACGTTCGTTTGTCGTACCCGTCGACCTCGATCACGATCCGAGCGGCGCGGTGGGCGTAGTCCACGCGCCCGATGAAACGACCCTGCGCATCTCGAATCTCCACCTCGGCTTCCGGTTCGGGCAGCCCGTGGTCGCGGTGGAGCCGAAGCATGGCCTTCTCGAGGCGAGTCGCATTCGGGTACGGCAGGTGCTCCTCCAACAGGGTTCGGAGGACGCCCGATCCGTTGCGTCCGGGGCGGGCGACATCGCGCCACACCTGCACGAGACCCTTGATCGACACCAGCTTGCGGCCAAGTGCGTCGTCCATCGCCCGCCCGACGACGGGCTGCGGGCACACAGCCCCGAGATCGACGAGGGTTCGCATGGGGTTCGTGATCGGGAGCCCGTATCGAACGGTCGTGTGGGTCGGACGAAGGTCCTTGGTCCGGTGCACGAGGAATCCGGCGTGGCGGGGATGGTGGGCCGACATCACGGTCACCTCGCTCCACCCGGGCTCGACCCCGTCCATGCCCCAGAGTTCCGCCGCCGAGCGATGGGAGACGACAGCTCCCTCCCCGGCAGCGAGACACGCCGCGAGACAGCGCTGTTCGCGCGACGAAGGCGTGCCGGCGATTCGAAACACCGATCGATACAGGCGGTCCCAGCGGCCTCGGGCGACGCGATCCTCGATTTGATCGACGGTGAGCCCGACGGCCCGGGCCTGGGCACGAGTGACGAGCCCGTGCTGATCGCGGGCCACGGCGGCGAGGAGGACATCCGGAGACATGCCCCCTCTAAGCGCGATCCGGAGCGAAAACGCGACGCTGTTTTTTGTTTTCCTGTCTGTGGCGCGTTATCGGGCTATATCCCCGCTAACGCGCCACAGACGTGTGCACCCGTGGGTCAGCGGAACTGCGGGATGACGCGGCTGGCGAACAACTCGAGTGACTCCGTGCCCGGGAATTCGGGGAACCACAGGACGAGCCCGCCGCATCCCAGCTCCATGTAGGCGCGGATGCGGTCCGCCACCTGGTCGGGGGTGCCGATGAGGTTGCCCGCCTGCCACGATTCGTAGGGCTCATTCCACAGGGAGCGGACGCCGGCGTCGTAGAGCGCCTTGACCTCGTCCTCGGTCTCGCGAACGACGCAGTCGGGGTGCCACGTCTTTGTGATCTCGTCGTAGTCGCGGCCGACCGCCGCGCAGTGTCCCTCGAGCACCTTGGCCTTGTGCGCCCACTCCTCGGGGTTCCCGCCCCAGTTGGAGCGGTCGGCGTGCTCGGCCACGATCCGGAGGGTCACCTTCTCGCCCCCGCCGCCGATCCAAACCGGAGGGTGCGGGGTTTGCACCGGCTTGGGGTCGCAGTTGGCCCGCTCGAGCGTGAAGTACTTCCCGGCGTACGTCGTCTCCGGCTGGGTCCACATCGACTTCACGATCTCCACCGTCTCGCGCAGTACGCCGAGGCGGTCCTTGGCGGCGAGGAACTCGTAGCCGTAGCCCCGGAACTCGTTGTCGTACCAGCCCGCGCCGATCCCCCAGTCGAGCCGGCCGCCCGAGATGACGTCGATGTTGGACGTGATCTTGGCGAGCAGACCCGGATTGCGGTAGGCCGCGCAGCCGACCATCTGCCCGAGGCGGACGTTGGAGGTGACCTCGGCGAGGGCAGCCATCGTCGTCCAGCACTCGAACACCGCCTCGTGGGCGGGGCGGGGCACGTTGTGGAAGTGGTCGTAGACCCAGATGGAGTCGTACCCCGCCGCGTCGGCGATCTGCGCCACCTCCTTGACCCGGGCCCACTTCGCCTGGGGGTCATCGCCGACGGCGACGAGATCCATCTTCCAGCCCTGCGGCACGAACGCGCCGAAATGCATGTCGGTCATGGCCTGTAAGGGCCCGCCACAAGACAGATCGCTCCATCCCGGTTGCGAGCCCGCACCCGACCCCCCTCCGTGACTGTCACACGCCACCCGTACGATCGGGATCGTGTTCCGGACCTACCAGGCGCTGCTCCAGCCCACCCGTCGCCAGGAGACGGCCCTTGCCCGTCTCCTCACCGCGCAGCGCGAACTCTACAACGCCGCCCTGGAGGAGCGCCGGGGTGCCTGGCGTTGGGAGCACCGATCGGTGACCCGCTTTGAGCAGTTCAAGTCGCTTACCGGCTGGCGCCACCCCATCCTCGAGTTCGGCGTCTGCCCGGCCCGGGGCACTCTCACGCGACTCGACCGCGCCTTCAACGCCTTCCACCGGCGGTGCCAGCGGGGCGAGGCGCCCGGGTTCCCGCGCTTCAAGGGCGCCGCCCGCTGGAACTCGGTCGAGTACCCCGACACCTCGTGCTGGCGCCTCGACGAACGCCGGGGCGGCGTGGGCCACCTGCATCTCAAGGGGGTGGGAACGCTGCGCTACCGGGGGGCCAAGCGGGGCCTACGGGGCACGCCGAAGACCCTCACCGTGCGCAGAGAGGGGAGGCGCTGGCGCGTCACCGTGTTCTGCGCCGGGGTCAGGCCCGAGACCCTCTCGCCCATCGGCCGGGCCGTGGGCATCGACCTGGGCGTGACCGAGCTCGTCGCCACCTCCCACGGTGAGCTGGTCGGCAACCCCCGGCACCTGCGGGCTTCTCTTGCCAAGCTCGCCGCACGACAGTGCCTGGTAGCCGGGCGGCGCCGGGGGTCGCAGCGGCGCCGCAAGGCCGCATCCCACGTGGGAAGGCTGCATCGCACGATCGCTCGCCAGCGCCGCGATTTTGCCCACCAGGTCTCGCGGCTCCTGGTGAACGCCTACGACCTCATCGTCCACGAAGACCTTGAGATCACAAATCTGGTGCGCCGTCCCCCACGCCGTGCGAGTGCTGAGGGGACCTATGGGCCCAACGGGGCCGCCGCCAAGGCGGGGCTCAACCGAGAGATCCTGGCCGCGGGCTGGGGACAGTTGCTGTCGATGGTCGCCTACAAAGCGGAAGAGGCTGGCAGGCACGTCATCGCGGTGAACCCCCGCCACACCTCCCAGACGTGCGCGGAGTGCGGGCACGTCTGCGGGGCCAACCGCGACGGAACCGCGTTTCGGTGTCGAAGGTGTGACCACACCGACCACGCCGACGTGAACGCGGCCCGGAATATCCTGAGGGCCGGGCTGGCCCTTCGCCTCGAGCGAGAAGCCGACGCTGCCGCGTAAATTCCGCGAGTGGTCGGTCGGCGGGTCCTAACTTACGCGCCATGACCCCCGCACCGAATTCCGCACGCGCGTCCGCCGACGAGATCGAGGCGGCCTTTGCCCCCCTCGCCAAGGACCTGCACCAGGCCTGGTGGGACGCCTCCACCGAGGCCACCGACGAGAACACGGAACGCCAAGCGGCGGCGGGCCGCAAGATGGGCGACTTCCTCGGCGACCCGGAGGTCTTCGCCGGGCTGCGCGCCGCCCTCGACGAGGTCCGCGTCGCCGGGGCCGACGCCGAACTCGAGCGCCGGCTTCAACTCCTCCACGACGAGTTCGTGCCCAACCAGGTGAACAAGGAACTGCGCGACGCCATGGTGGACGTCGAGACCTCGGTCGAGGCCACCTTCAACCGTCACCGCGGTCACGTCGGCGGACGCGAGGTCAGCGACAACGAGATCCTCGAAGTCCTCGAACACAGCGACGACTCGGAGGCGCGCCGTCGCCACTGGGAAGCCGGCAAGGAGGTCGGGGCGGAGGTGGCCGAGCGGGTCAGGGAGTTGGCGCGCCTGCGGAACGAGGCCGCGCGCAGCCTCGGATACCGCGATCACTATGCGCTCGCCCTCGAGACGACCGACCTCGACGAGGAGCGCCTCTTTGCCACCCTCGATGCGGTCGACCGCGCCACCGCCGAACCGTTCGCGCGGTGGAAGGCGGAGGTCGACGCCCGCCTCGCCGAACGATTCGGCTGCGCGGTCGCCGACCTCGGCCCGTGGCACTACTCCGATCCCTTTTTCCAGCACGCGCCGAAGCTCCCCGAGGCCTCGCTCGACGGCGTCTTCGCGGAGGCCGACATCGTCGACCTCACCATCCAGACCTACGACGGCATCGGCATCGACGCGAGACAGATCATCGGTCGCAGCGATCTGTTCCCCCGCGAGGGAAAGACCCAACACGCCTTCGCCACCGACATCGACCGCGAAGGCGACATCCGCGTGCTCTGCAACATCGCGCCCGTGGAGCGATGGGCCGAGACCACGCTCCACGAGATCGGACACGGCGTCTACGACCAGGGCATCGACCCGGCCATGCCGTGGATCTTCCGAACTCCCGCGCACTCGCTCACCACCGAGGGCGCGGCGATGTGGTTCGGCCGCCTCGTCCACGACGCCGACTGGCTCGAGGCGGTGGCCGGAGTGCGCGGCAAGGACCTCGACGCGCTCCGAGGCCCGGTGACCGAGAAGCGGCGCGCCGCGCTGCTCGTGTTCGCGCGCTGGGTCCTCGTCATGATGCATTTCGAGCGGGGGCTGTACCGCGACCCCGACGACGACCACGACCGCCGATGGTGGGAGCTCGTCGAGCGGTTCCAGCGTGTGCGTGTCCCCGGCGGGCGGAACGCTCCCGACTGGGCGGCGAAGATCCACATCGCCGTCGCTCCCGTCTACTACCAGAACTACATGTACGGAGAGCTGTTCGCCTCGCACATGGATGCCGCCCTCCTCGAGATGACAGGAGCGCGCCTGGCCGATCCCGCGGTCGGCCAGTGGTGGAACGAGCGGGTGTTCGGGCCGGGAGCGTCGTTGCGATGGGACCATCTCATCGAGCGCGCGACGGGCCGACCCTTCTCCGTCGCGGCGTTCGAGGCCGACATCGCGATGTCGGTCGCTTAGGCGCCACCATGTGCGACTCGCTCGTCGCGATCGGCCCCGACCGAACGCTGTTCGCCAAGAACTCCGATCGTCCCATCGGCGAGGTGCAGGTCGTCGAGGCGTTTCGCCGGCGCTCCGGGGGTGGCCGCCTCCACACCCAGTACCTCGAGATCCCCGACTCGGGCGCCCACGCGCTCATCGGGTCGCGACCGGAATGGCTGTGGGGCCTTGAACACGGGGTCAACGAACACGGGGTCGCCATCGGCAACGAGAAGGTGTGGACGCGTGAGAACCCCAAGAGAGCCGCGCCGGCGCTGATCGGGATGGACCTCGTTCGGCTGGGGCTCGAGCGCGGCGAGTCCGCGGCCGGTGCAGTCGAAGAGATGACGGCGTTGCTCGAACAGCACGGTCAGGGTGGGGTTGCGGAGCTCGCCACCGGGGACGCGTACTACTCGTCGTTCCTCGTCGCCGACCGCACCACCGCGTGGATCCTCGAGACGAGCGGGCGAGACTGGGCCGCGAAGGAAGTCGAGGCCCACGACGGCATCGGCAGCGCCGCTCTCTCCAACCGCATCTCGCTTCCCGAGTTCGACGCCTTCCGTCATCCGCGCGCTCCGACCGGTCACGCCGACGTGCGCCTCGCCGTGACCGCCGCGTGCGCCGCGACGGCACCGGGGTCGCTCGACCCCCGTGAGGTCGCCGCGACCATGCGCGATCACGGCGGGCCTGACTTCCCTCCTCGCGACGCCGACCCGGCCACCGGCGCCGGCGTCTCCGTGTGCATGCACGTGCGGGGGTACCAAGCGACCGCCGCCTCCATGATCTGCCACCTTCCCCGTGATCCGGCGGAGCCGGTCCGGGCGTGGGCAGCAGTCGGCAGCCCGTGTGTGAGCGTCTACATGCCCGTCGCCGAGGGTCCGCCGGCCGCGTTGGCCGATCCCGCCACCTGGGCGCGTCTCGATCGGCTCCGGGAGCACGTCGAAGACGACCCTGCGCGCCTCGCCGACATCCGAGCGGCCCTCGACGACGTCGAGAGGCGGATCTGGGACGAGACCGACGGCGACGCGGCGTGGGCGCAGGTCGACGCGGTCCTCGTCAACCTCATGGGCAAGGCCTGACGGCGGGTCAGGGTTCGTCGCCACTCGGACCCGCTCGTTACGGTCGGCCCCGCATGGGTGGGTCCCCGACGTTCTCTCTGGCCGATCTCTTCGAGATCGTCGCGGACGCGGTGCCGGACAGGGAGGCGCTCGTCGATGGCGATCGCCGCCTCACCTACGCGCAACTCGACGAGCGCACCACCCGCCTCGCCCATTGGTTCGAGTCTCAGGGGATAGGCGAGGGCGATCACGTCGCGGTGTATCTCCACAACTGCGTCGAGTACCTCGAGACGATGATCGCGGCCTTCAAAGTGCGGGCGGTGCCGATCAACGCGAACTACCGGTACGTGGACGACGAGATCCGCTATCTCTTCGCCGACGCGGACGTGAAGGCGGTCGTGCACGACGCGGAGTTCACCGAACGCGTCGGGGTCGTTCGGCTGGAACTGCCGTTGCTCACAACAACGCTGTCGCTCGCCGACTACGAGCCGGCGCTCGCCGCGTCGTCGCCCACCCGCGATTTCCCCGCGCGGTCAGGTGACGATCTCTACATCCTCTACACCGGCGGCACGACCGGAAAGCCCAAGGGCGTGATGTGGCGACACGAGGACATCTTTCTCGCCGCCTTCGGCGGGGGGCACCCGGGCGGAGAGCCCATCGCGATGCCCGAGGAACTCGCCATCACCGCGCCCAAGGGGCGGGCGCGCTCGCTGCCCGCGTCGCCGTTCATGCATGGCACCGCGCACTGGATGGCCTTCACCGCCATCTATACCGGCGGCACGGTGATCGTGAATCCGGATCGCCGGTTCGACGCGGGCAACCTTTGGCGGCTTGCGGCGCGGGAGCGGGCGACGTTCCTGACCATCGTGGGCGACGCCTTCGCCCGGCCCATGATCGATGCGCTCGACGAAACCGGAGACGACTGCGATCTCTCGAACCTGCGCGTGATCCTCTCAGGCGGCGCCATCCTGTCTGCCTCCATCAAAGAGGGCCTCGCCGAGCGCCTCCCCGGTCTGCTCGTCGTCGACACCTACGGCGCGTCGGAGACCGGCGGCCAGGGGGTGGTGGTGACGACGGCCGGATCAGGTCGGGTCGGGCCCCGCTTCACCCTCAACGACCAGACCGCGCTGCTCGACGACGACCTGACGATGATTTCCGACGTCGGCGTCATCGGACGGCTCGCCCGCAAAGGGCGGGTGCCCCTCGGCTACTACAAGGATCCGGAGAAAAGCGCCGCCACGTTCCCGGTGATCGGGGGCGAGCGGTGGTCGGTCCCCGGCGACTACGGCGTACGCGAGCACGACGGCACCGTCACGCTCCTCGGGCGCGGCTCGGTCTCGATCAACACCGGCGGCGAGAAGGTGTATCCCGAGGAGGTCGAGGCGGCGCTCAAGGGACACGGCGACGTGTTCGACGCCGTGGTCGTCGGTGTGCCCGACGAGCGATGGGGCGAACAAGTCGTCGCCGTCGTGCAACCGCGACCAGGATGCGCGCCGAGTCTCGAGGCCCTCGATGCGCAAGTGCGGACGTCCCTCGCCGCCTACAAGGTGCCGCGACAGGTGGTGCTGGTCGACGAGATCCAGCGGGCTCCGATGGGCAAGCCCGACTACCGGTGGGCTCGCCGGGTCGCGGTGGAGACCCTGGCCGGGGACCAGACGTAACCGGCGTTCCGCTCGTCCGCCGGTGGGCGGCGGGCAAGAACCGGCGTTTTTGCCAGCATCCGGTCACGCTCCGCAGAACGCTCGCGCGGATTGTGGCATTTCGCGACGCTTTCAACCCCGCTTCGTAAAGAGTTAGGCGGACGAAGGAAAGCCGAGCGGAGGTGGCGGGCATGGTCGAGATTGCGACCATTGGGGCGCTGGCAGCGTGGGTTCTGGTCCTGATCGGGCTCCTGGTGGTGTCAGCGCGCCGGGCTGGGGCCGGCGGGCGTCGCCGCGTCTGGGTGGTCGCCGCCATCGCTGCCCTCGCCGGCGCAGGGATGCCCTTCGCCCCGAGCCTGGCGACGGACCTTCCCGGCGTGAGCTTTGCCGACCACAGCAAGTTTGAGATCGAGGGCAACCGGGCCGACGACACCGGCCCCGGCGACCCCCTCGATTGGAATTCGCCCGAGGTCGATCCGACGCAAGGTGGGTCGGCGATCCTGTTCACCGATCCCACCGGCGAGTTCGACAACAGCTTCAACGGGGGCTCGAAAGAGTTCCTCCCCGACACCACGTGGTTGTTCTCCGTCCAGCAGGTGCCGCAAAAGGACGACATCCTCCACGGCGGCGTGTTCAAACGTGACGTCGACGGCGCCACGTGGCTCTCCCTCTTCTTCGAGCGCAAGGCGAACTCGGGCGACGCCTTCTTGAACTTCGAGTTCAACCAGACCGACGACACCTACGTGAACAGCCTCGGCGCCGAGATCCCCGCGCGCACCGAGGGGGACCTGCTGGCGGCGATCTTCGTCAGCCAGGGCGGCCAGACCACCAACATCGAAGTGCGGCGCTGGGTCGGCAATCACCTCTCCGGCGAGTGGGTGCTGACCGGCGTCAGTGCCGTACGCGGCACCGACTGGGAGGCCGCGACCAACGCCGACCCCAAGGGCCGGTGGACCTTCGCCGAGGCCGCTCTGCGCGTCGACAAGTTCGGGCTCCAACCGTCGTGCCCGGGATTCGGACACGCCTGGATCAAGTCGACGTCGTCCAAGGAGTTCGGCACCGCCGCGCTCAAGGACCGGACCGTGCGCGAGCCCGTCAACCTGTCGAACTGCGCGACCAAGCACTGGGAGTTCGACTTCAGCCCCCAGCCCATCGCCGGCGCCTCCGTCTTCGCCCTGTACACGGTGGACGTCGGGGGTCCGAACGAGGAGAGCCGGTCGACACCACTCCTCGACGCCGACGGTGACGGCGTCTTCACCGCCACCGACGCCGTTGTCCCCCCGGGTCAGGTCGACTACCAGTTCCAGGTGCGCATGGGCGACGACGTCGTCTGGACCAGCCCCGCGGCAACCGAAACCCTCAGCGACAACGAGACCAGGACCAACAGCGGATCCCTCGCGTACGACACCACACTGGAACCCGAGGACGCCGAGAACTTCGCCCCCGACGATCACGTCCTCACGGCGACCGTCTTCGAGGTGGGTGCGGGACAGGGCCTGCCCAACGTCCCCGTGAACTTCGAACTGACGGGGCCGTGCGGAACGATCGACCCGCTGACCGACACGACCGACGCCAACGGCGAGGCCTCGACCACTTTGTCGTCCACGTCCTCATGCACGACATCGGTGCGGGCATGGGTCAACGGCTCTGCGTCGGCATCGACCGCCGGCTTCGATACCGGAGAGGCCGACGCGGGCGCCGACAAGCGCTTCGTCGATTACCGGGTGACCGTCCAGCCCGACGCCGTGAACGTCGTGGGCTCCGACCACACCTTTACCGCGTTGCTCGAGAAGGACACCGGGAGCGGCTTCGAGTCCCTCGCGGGTGAGACGGTGACGCTCGCCCTCGGCCCCGACGCCGACAGCGACGGCGTGCCCGATGGCAACCCCGACGCCCGCATCGTGGCGGTGAACGGGACGCCTCGCGACCCCGGGACGATGAGCGACTCCTGCACCACCCGCGCCGACGACCTCGACACCCCCGAGGACGAGACGGGTACGTGCGCTGTCGTGATCCATTCCGGCGAGACCGGGAGCGTGACCCTGGTCGCCACCTTCACCACCATCAACGACTCCGGCCAGAAGTCGTTCGACAGCGCGGGGACCAAGGAGTACGTGGACTTCCGCGTGAACGTCACCCCGGAGACCGCCACCAACCTCATCGATGCCCCACACACGTTCGTCGTGTTGCTCGACAAGGACTCCGGCGACGGGTTCCAGCCGCTCGCCGGCGAGACGGTGACGCTCGCCCTCGGCCCCGACACCGACAGCGACGGCGTGCCCGACGGCAACCCCGACGCCCGCATCGTGGCCGCGAACGGGACGCCTCGCGACCCTGGCACGACGAGCGACTCCTGCACCACCCGCGCCGACGACCTCGGCACCCCCGAGGACGAGACGGGTACGTGCGCGGTGGTCGTCAACTCGGCCTCCCCCGGCAGCGTGGCCTTGACCGGGACCTTCGGCATCGCGCTGGACTCGGGTGATCTGACGCGAAGCGACGGCGGGACGAAGCTCTACGTCGATCTCCGTGTCAACGTCACCCCGACGACCGCCACCAACCTCATCGGCGACCCGCACACGTTCGTCGTGCTGCTCGACAAGGACTCCGGCGACGGGTTCCAGCCGCTCGCCGGCGAGACGGTGACGCTCGCCCTCGGCCCCGACACCGACAGCGACGGCGTGCCCGACGGCAACCCCGACGCCCGCATCGTGGCCGTGAACGGGACGCCTCGCGACCCCGGGACGATGAGCGACTCCTGCACCACCCGCGCCGACGACCTCGGCACCCCCGAGGACGAGACGGGTACGTGCGCGGTGGTCGTCAACTCGGCCTCCCCCGGCAACGTGGTGCTGACGGCCACCTGGCAAGGCGCCGTCGGCGACTCGACCGGGTCCCGCAGCGACGGAGGCGGGAAGCTCTTCGTCGACATCGACCTTGCGAAGGTTCCGTGCCCCGCGCCTTCACCTCCGGGCGGGGTCGTGGAATACGCCATCGCCTTCTCCGTGACCGGCGGGGCCATCACCAACGTCACGCTCACCGACGACCTGCCCGCTGGAACCAACTTCGTGAGCGCGTCGAATATCACCGGCCCGGGCACCGACGAGGCACCGAGTTCGGCCCCGGACGTCGGCGATCCGAACGGGTCGGTGGTCTGGGAGTTCCCCAGCCTGGCCGAGGGCGACTACTTCGGCGCCGTCGTCGTCGAAGTCGATGACGCCGTGCCAACGGGCCAGGTCATCACGAACTCGCTCGACCTCACCGCCGACGGCGTCAGCAAGGGCATCACCCAAGACCTCCTGGTGAGCGACGAGGCGGCGACTGCGGAAGGTCGGGCGTACGGGATGCGCGTCAACATCGGAGACGGCTTCGACTCCGGCGTGGTCAGCGACAGCGACGACGCCAACCCCAACAACGCATCCGCCATACCCGACCCCTTCGGCGGCCCCGGGTCGCTGGCCACGCTGCTCAGCGTGGCCGAGTTCGACGAGTCCGGCGACGGCGCCTCGCAGTACACGGCGATCGCCACGGCCCTCGACGTGCACCTCGCCGTGCCCGGCGTGGGAACCATCGACGCCGAGAGCATCGTGACCAAGTCGACGAGCCGGGCAACGGGAACGAGCGCCACGTCGACGTCGGCCGGCTCCACGATCCAGGGCCTCACGGTCACCGCGGCGGGCGCGCCGACCCCAGTGTTCAGCGGTGACGTCGACAAACCGACCGAGATCGCGATCAACCACCCGGTGACCGGAGCCGAGCTCGCCCGGGTCTTCGTGCTCGAGCAGGTGTCGTCCGGTGCCGCTTCGGGGCTCGGGCAGCCGAGCGGGACGGGCGCGTCCGACGCCGGCCTGTTCGCCAGTGATCTGACGGTGAACGGGATCCACGTCGTCGTCAACGACGTCGACGGCACGCCCCTCAGTACCGCCTCTGACGTCATCGTCGCCCATGCCGAAGCCCAGGCGACCTTCCCGTCGACGCTCGGTTGCGGGGTGATGGCCGACCAGGTGTCGGGTCGGGCCTTCGCCCTCAGCCTGGACGAGAGTCCGGCCGCCGGTCCGGCGCGGGTGGCCGAAGTGAACCTCCCGAGCACCGGAGGGGTCCAGGGAGACGGGGGTGCGGTGACCCTGCCGGGCGTGGCGGCCGCGGGCACGGCCACGACACAGACCGTAGGGGAGGTGAACGACGGCGAATTCGTGACCCCCGGCGACGGCGTCGCCGTTCAGAGCGCGTCGCTCGCCCGGACCGAAGGGCTCGACCTCCTCGGAGGGATGATCACCGCCACCAAGGTCGAGGCATCGACAGCGAGCACGCTCGGCGGCTCCGTGGGCGCGGCGTTGATCGCCAACCTCATCATCGGTGGAATGGATGTCTGTCCGATGATCCATCCCGACCTCGAGGCTCAGGTCTGCGAGCCGCCGCCCAACACGGTGCTGTTCCTCGACCAGTTCGACGTGATTGTGATGCTGAACGAGCAGATCACGGGGCCGGGCGAGATCACGGTGAACGCGGTGCACATCTGGGTGCTGGGCGAGGCCAACCCCCTTGGCCTGCCCGCTGGTGCCCAGGTGATCATCTCGAGCTCCCAGAGTGGCGCCTACACCGGTTCGCCGTAGCGTTCAGCGTCCGTATGGCCTTGTCCGCCTTGACGCGGGGAAGGCCATACGGACGCCGCGCCGCCAGATTTCCTGAATGACGAGCCACGCACGAAACCCGTGGGCCGCCGTCAAGAGCGAGCGACCAACAGGGCAATGAGCGGTCTGTGCTTCTCCATGGCACGGATCGCATGAGCACCCCGGATGGGTAGGGTCGAAGGGTGAATCGGCTCGCGGGCGAGACCAGCCCATATCTGCGCCAGCACGCGGACAACCCGGTCGACTGGTACACGTGGGGGGACGCGGCGTTCGCCGCAGCCCGTGAGCGCGACGTGCCGATCCTGTTGTCGATCGGCTACTCGGCCTGTCACTGGTGCCATGTGATGGCGCACGAGTCGTTCGAAGACCCCGCCACGGCGTCGGTCATGAACGAGCGCTTCGTGAACGTCAAGGTCGACCGCGAAGAGCGTCCGGACGTCGACGCCATCTACATGCAAGCCGTTCAGGCCATGACGGGAGGGGGAGGATGGCCCCTCACGGTGTTCCTCGCGCCGGACGGCAAGCCATTTTTCGGTGGGACCTACTTCCCCGACGAGCCGCGCCATGGGATGCCCTCGTTCGTCCAACTTCTGGACTCGGTGACCGAGGCGTGGCGCGACCATCGCGGCGAGCTCGACCAGCAGGCCGAGAAGCTCGTCGACGCGATCGCCGTGTCGACCAAACTCCAGCCCTCCCGGGAGATCTTGACCGACGACGCCCTGCGCGGCGCGTACGCGTACGCCCGCGACGCCTTCGACCTCCACCTCGGAGGATTCGGAAGGGCACCGAAGTTCCCGCACGCGATGCTCATCGACGCCTTGTTGCGTATGCACGCGCGGAACCGCGCGCCCGAGACCCTGACGATGATCACGACGAGCCTCGACGCCATGGCGGCCGGCGGGATCTACGACCACGTCGGTGGCGGGTTCGCCCGGTACTCGACCGACGCCGCCTGGCTCGTCCCCCACTTCGAAAAGATGCTCTACGACCAGGCGCTGCTCGTTCGCGCCTACGCCCACGCCTTTTTGGCCACCGGCGACGCCTGCTACCAGCGGGTCGTCGAGGAGACGGTCGGCTACGTGCTGCGCGACCTGCGTCACCCCGACGGTGGTTTCTATTCCGCGGAGGACGCGGATTCCGAGGGCGTGGAGGGCAAGTTCTACGTGTGGTCGCTCGCCGAGATCCGCTCGGTGTGCGGCGCCGACGCCGGCGCCGTCATCGACTACTTCGGCGTGACCGAGGAGGGGAATTTCGAGGGCGCCAACATCCTGAACGTCCCCAGTCGCGATCTGCGGCGTCCGCCCGAGGTCGAGCAGACCCTCCCCCGCCTGTACGCGGCGCGAGAGCAGCGGGTGCGTCCCGGTCTCGACGACAAGGTGCTGCTGGCCTGGAACGCGTTCTTCCTCGACGCGCTCGCCGAGGCCGCCGCCATCTTCGATCGCGAGGACTGGATGGAGGCGGCTCGGGCCAACGTTCGGTTCCTGCTCTCGTCGCTCAAGAAAGAGGACGGGCGCCTGCTGCGGTCATGGCAATCGGACGCCCATGAGGATCGCAGGGTGCTCGCCTACGCCGAGGACTACGCGGCGCTCATCGAGGCGCTCGTCACCATGGCCGAGGTCGACGACGTCTCGTGGCTCGCCGTAGCGCGACGCGTCGCCGATCGGCTGCTCGAGCTGTTCTACGACGATCCAGCCGCCGGCGGTGCGGGAGGGTTCTTCACGACGGGCGCGGACGCCGAGCAACTCGTCGTGCGGGCCAAGGACCTGTTCGACAACGCCACGCCCGCCGAGAACTCTCTTGCCGCCCACGCGCTCTTGCGACTCGCCACGCTGACCGGCGAGCACCGCTACGAGGAGGCGGCGGTGGCAACGCTGCGCCTCGTGGGGGATGCGATGACCCGCCAGCCGTCCGCCTTCCCGTACCTCCTCGGCGCGCTCGAGCGCTACCTCACGCCACCGATCGAGATCGCCGTCGTCGGTGGCGCGGACGACCCGGCCACGCTTGCGTTGCGTCGCGAGGTCTGGCGGCGGCTCCTCCCCGCCTCCGTGCGCGTCGCCGCCCCGCCCGCTTCCGGTGGCACGTTCACGCCCCTGCTCGCCGACCGCGCGCTGCTCGCCGACCGCCCAACGGCGTTCGTCTGCGAGCGGTTCGCCTGCAAGCTCCCGGTAAACACGCCAGCCGATCTCGCGGCGCAGATCGACGACGCGCTGCGAACCCGCTGACCAGCCCGGGCGCCCATGCCCTGTTCTCCGTGTCTGTGGCGCGTTAGCGGGGATATACCCCGCTAACGCGCCACAGACAGGATTGCGGGGCGTTCCTCGGCTGCGCTGCGGAGCACGGAGTCGACGTCGTGCGAGAGACTGACCCCATGGCGGGGTTGCCGACGGGCACGGTCACGTTCCTCTTCACGGATATCCAGGGCTCTACGCGCCTCTGGGAGGAACACCCGGCCGACGCCGCGTCGATGATCGCCCGCCACGACGAGATATTCGATCAGGTCGTCTCGACCCATCAGGGGATCAACGTCAAGCCCCGAGGTGAGGGGGATTCCCGGTTCGCCGTGTTCTCTCGCGCCACCGACGGCGTGACGGCGATCCTCGCCTTCCAGCGCCGCGTGTCGGAGGAGCCCTGGCCCCACCCGCTCGCCGTGCGGGCCGCCCTCAACACCGGGGAAGCCGACGTCCGCGACGGCGATTACTACGGTCCTCCGGTCAACCGGTGCGCGCGAATCCGGGGCGTCGCCCACGGGGGCCAGACCCTCCTCTCGGAGTCGACCGCCGAGTTGGTGACGGACTCCCTTCCGGAGGGCGCCATGCTGAAGGATCTCGGCACCCACCGGCTCAAGGACCTGTCTCGACCGCAGCGTCTCTACCAGCTGTGCCACGCCGATCTCGCCGACGACTTTCCCCACCTCGCCTCCCTCGACGCGTTGCCGACCAACCTCCCCGCCCAACTCACGAGTTTCGTCGGCCGTGAGCAGGAGCTGGCCGACGTGCGCCGCCTGCTGGAGACGGCGCGACTGGTGACGCTGACCGGCGCGGGCGGCGTGGGCAAGACCCGCCTCGCCCTCCAGGTGGCCGCCGATGTCATCGAGGCCTACCCGCGAGGCGTGTGGTTCGCCGACCTCGCCTCGATCTCGGACCCCGACGTCGTACCCGCCACCGTCGCCCGGGCGATCGGGATGGGCACGAGCGGAGAAGGCGCCACCGCCGACCTCCTCGCCGAGTACTGCGGATCAGGAATGGCACTCATTGTGCTCGACAATTGCGAGCACCTCCTCGCCGCGTGCGCCGAACTGGCCGAGCGGCTGCTCATGGCGTGCCCAGCGATCCGCATACTCGCCACCTCGCGCGAGGCCCTGGGCGTGGCAGGGGAAGCGGCGTGGCGCTCACCGTCGCTCTCGCTTCCGGAACCGGGCGTACAGACCGAACAGTCGGAGGCCGTCCGCCTCTTCATCGACCGCGCTCGACTCGCCGATTCCACCGTCGAGTTCCAGGACCCCGACGACCTCGAAACCGTGGCCCACATCTGCCGGCGCCTCGACGGCATCCCCCTCGCCATCGAGCTGGCGGCGACGCGCGCGTCGACCATGTCGGCCGGAGAAATCTCGGCTCGGCTCGATGACCGCTTTCGCCTGCTCGTCGGAGGTCGTCGGACCGTGTTGGAGCGGCAGCAAACCCTTCGCGCCGCCATCGACTGGAGCCACGAGCCGCTCGACGCCACCGAGCGCGCCGTCTTTCGGCGACTGTCGGTGTTCGTCGGCGGCTTCACGCTCGACGGCGCCGAAGCGGTCTGCGGCGGCGACGGCGTCGAGGAAGTCGAGATCGTCGACCTCGTCCGCCGGCTCGCCGAGAAGTCGCTCCTCGTCGTCGAACGGAGATCGACGGGCACTCGGTATCGGATGCTCGACACCATCCGGCAGTACGCACGCGAGAAGCTCCTCGACTCCGGCGAGAGCCCCGTCGTCCACACGGCCCACCGCGACTTCTACCTCGACATGGCGACGCGCGCCGAGGCCGAGCTCCTCGGCGCTGATCAGGCAGCGTGGTTCCGGGTCCTGCGCGCCGAGGCCGACAACGTTCGGGCGGCCCTCGCGTGGACCGAGGGCGACCCCGAGGCCGCCGACGACTTCCTCCGCTTCGCCAGCGCGCTGTGGCGGTTCTGGTACGTGCACGACATTCGTGAGGGAGGCCGATGCCTCGCCGCCGCCCTCGCCGCCGCGCCGGGGGCGCCGGCGGCGCTGATCGGTCACGCCCGCGTCCGGATGGCGGAGTTGGCCTTCGCCGATCTCGACGTCGCCGACGCCCTCGCCCAGCACGACGCCGAGGGAGGCGGCGAGGATCGCCCGAGAGATCGGCGACGGGTGCCTCGAGGCCTGGGCGCTCTCGGTCATCGGCATGCACCGGCATACAGAAGATCCGCACGAAGCGCAGGAGCTGCTCGCGCAAGCGCTCGAGATCGCCCGTTCGAGCGGCGACGAGTGGATCGAAGCCCGCGTGCTCTCCGCGCAGGGTGTCATCGCCTACACGGTCGACGATCTCGATGAGGCACGCCGGATCTGGGGCGAATGCCGAGCGATCTACGAGCGCATCGGCGACTCCTGGGGCGTCTCCCGCACCATGCACTTGAGCGCGGCCGTGCTTTGGCAGCGCGGCGACGCCAAATCGGCAGCGCCCATCTTCCGTGAGGTCGCGTCCATCCGCCGCGCCCTCGGTGACGATTCCGCCGCCGCCGCCATCGAGGTCAAGGCCGCCTTGTGCGCGGTGGCCGACGAAGGATCTGAGCAGTTCCTGCGAGCGATCGACGACGCGCTCGCCACCGCCCGGCGCCTCGGCGACCCGCGCCTCGCCGCTGCGGTCCTCGCAGTGAAAGCCACCTGGGCGCTCTCCGTCGGTGATCTCCCGTTGGCACGAGGCCTGCTCGAGGAGTCCGAGGCGATGGGCGGCGAACACAACTTCCTCCAGTTCCGCGACTCTGTGGGGGCGCGGGTTCGCCGGTTGGATGGACACCTGGACGAAGCCCGCCGCTACGCGACGAACGGGTTGGCGTACGCCGCGAGGGTGCACACGCCCGTCGGCACCGCCGAGGCGCTCGACACCATCGCCCCGATCATCGCCGCC
>DATDOY010000193.1:0-6043 GCA_035293045.1 Acidimicrobiia bacterium | reverse complement strand
GCGGTGAAGGTGACGTTGGGGTTCTTGTCGGCCAGCACCTTGGTGATGGCCGCCGTCAGCGTGGTCTTGCCATGGTCGATGTGACCGATGGTGCCGATGTTGAGGTGCGGCTTGGACCGCTCGAACTTCGCCTTACCCATGGAGATACCCCTCGTGCTTCTCTCTGATTCCGCTCTGGACGACCGCTCGGCCTTGTTGGAGGCCTACTCGCCCCTGGCGCGGGCGATGAGCTCCTCGGAAATGGAGCCCGGCACCGGCTGGTACGAGTCGAATTGCATCGTGTACGTCGCGCGCCCCTGGGTGCGCGAACGAAGGTCGGTAGCATAGCCAAACATCTCCGCCAGCGGCACTTGAGCCTCGATCACCTGGGCGTTGGCCCGCTGCGTGGTTCCGAGGATCCGGCCGCGGCGCCCGTTGAGGTCGCCGATCACGTCGCCGAGATGGTCATCGGGCGTGACGACTTCCACCGCCATGATCGGCTCGAGCAGGACCGGATTGGCCTTGCGGACGGCCTCTTTCAGGGCCATCGACCCGGCGATCCGGAACGCCATTTCGCTGGAGTCGACGTCGTGGTAGGAGCCGTCGACGAGGGTGGCCCGCACGTCGACCACGGGATACCCGGCCAAAACGCCCGTTTCGAGCGCCTGCTGGATCCCCGCATCGACGGCGGGGATGTACTCCTTGGGCACGACGCCGCCGGTGATCTTGTCGGCGAACTCGTAGCCCCCGCCCGGACCCGTGGGCTCGAGGTTGATCTTGACGTGGCCGTACTGACCGCGACCACCCGACTGGCGCACGTACCGCCCCTCGACGGTGGTGACGGTCGTGGTGATCGTCTCGCGATAGGCCACCTGGGGGCGTCCCACGTTGGCCGCCACCTTGAACTCGCGGAGCATGCGGTCGACGAGCACCTCGAGGTGCAATTCGCCCATCCCGGAGATCACGGTCTGGCCGGTCTCCTCGTCGCTTCGCACCTGGAAGGTCGGGTCCTCCTCGGAGAGCGCTTGGAGGGCGCGGGACAACTTGTCCTCGTCGGCCTTGGTCTTGGGCTCGATGGCCACGGAGATCACCGGGACCGGGAACTCCATGCGCTCGAGAATGATCGGCGCGCTCTGGACGCACAACGTGTCGCCGGTGGAGACGTCCTTCAGGCCCACCACCGCCACGATGTCGCCGGCGAAGACCGCCTCTTTGTCCTCGCGGTGGTTGGCGTGCATCTGCAGGATGCGACCGATGCGCTCCTTCTTGTCCTTGGTGGCGTTGGCCACCGCGTCGCCGGCCTTGGCCGTGCCCGCGTAAACCCGCATGTAGGTGAGGCGCCCGACGTGCGGGTCGCTCATGATCTTGAAGGCCAGGGCGCAGAAGGGCGCGTCGTCCTCGGCGGGACGGGTGATCACCTCTTCGGTCTTTGGATCCACGCCCTCGATCGGCGGAACGTCGAGCGGGCTCGGCAGGTAGTCGACGATGCCGTCGAGCAGCGGCTGCACGCCCTTGTTCTTGAACGCCGATCCGCACAGCACCGGCACGAGTTCACCGGCGATGGTGGCGTGGCGAAGGCCTGCCCGGAGGTCGTCGGGGGTGATCTCCTCCTCCCCCACGAACTTCTCGAGGATCGACTCGTCGTGATGTGCGACTTCGTCGACCAACTTCTCGTGCCACTCGTCGGCGAGGGCCTTCAAGTCGGCCGGGATCTCGGCGGTCTCCCAGTCCTCACCGAGCCCGTCGCCCCACACGAGCGCCTTCATCTGAATCAGGTCGATGACGCCGCGGAACTCGCCCTCGGCGCCGATCGGGATCTGCACGACGACGGGGTTGGCGCCGAGACGATCGACGATCGACTGGATGCCGGCGAAGAAGTCGGCCCCGACGCGGTCCATCTTGTTGATGAAACAGATGCGCGGCACGCCGTACTTGTCGGCCTGACGCCACACCGTCTCGGTTTGGGGCTCCACACCGGCGACGGCGTCGAACACGGCGACGGCGCCGTCGAGGACGCGCAGCGAGCGCTCGACCTCAACGGTGAAGTCGACGTGGCCCGGCGTGTCGATGATGTTGATCCACGTGCCCTTCCAGTTGCACGTGGTTGCGGCCGAGGTGATGGTGATGCCGCGCTCTTGCTCCTGGGCCATCCAGTCCATGACGGCGGCGCCTTCGTGGACCTCGCCGATCTTGTAGGACTTGCCGGTGTAGTAGAGGATCCGCTCGGTCGTGGTGGTCTTGCCCGCGTCGATGTGAGCCATGATCCCGATGTTGCGCGAGCGCGCGAGCGGGTACTCCCGGATGGCCGGGGCACCCTTTTTCTGTTGTGCAGTCCCTGTTGACATCGCTGCTGCCTTACGTCTCGTTCTTGGATGGAATCGGGTGGTCGGCGGCGGTCCGCGGCCTCGTTACGCGAAACGGCCGGGCGCCCCCTTTGCAGGTGGGCCCGGCCCGCGACTACCGCGACGTCGATGCGCCGCTAGCCGCGGGGTTCCTTCCGAGCCGTCTTGTTGTGGGTCACAGTCACGGACAGTCTTCGCCTCCTGTGTGAGTGTCTGCCCTCGTATGACAAGGCAGCCACGCACACCTGCGTGGGGCTCCTACCAGCGGTAGTGGGCAAACGCCTTGTTCGCTTCGGCCATCTTCTGCATGTCCTCGCGCTTTTTCACCGAGGCGCCGGTCGAATTGCTCGCATCGAGCAGTTCGTTCGCGAGGCGCTCGGCCATTGTCTTCTCGCGCCGAGACCTGGCGTTGTCGACGATCCAGCGCACGGCGAGCGTGGTGGCACGCCGGGGTCGAACCTCGACCGGGACCTGATAGGTGGCCCCACCGACGCGTCGGCTCTTGACCTCGAGTTGGGGACGCACGTTGTCGACGGCGCGCTTCAGGACCGTGACGGGCTCGCCGCCCGCCTTCTCGCCGATCGAGTTGAGCGCGGTATAGACGATCTCTTCAGCGCGGGAACGCTTGCCGCGCAGCAGGATCTTGTTGATGAACTGCGTGACCAGCACGGACTTGTGGATGGGATCGGCGGGCAAGTCCCGCCGTGGTGCGGCTCCTCGGCGCGGCATCGTGCTCTCCTACTTCTCTCGCTTGGCGCCGTAGCGGCTGCGGGCCTGCTTGCGATCGGACACGCCGCTGGCGTCGAGGGTGCCGCGGATGACCTTGTAGCGAACGCCCGGCAGGTCGCGCACCCGACCTCCGCGCACCATGACGATCGAGTGCTCCTGGAGGTTGTGCCCCTCACCGGGGATGTACGCCGTAATCTCGACGCCCGAGGTGAGCCGGACGCGCGCGACCTTGCGGAGCGCGGAGTTCGGCTTCTTGGGGGTCTGGGTGTAGACGCGCGTGCACACGCCACGACGCTGCGGTGACCCCTTGAGGGCCGCCGTCTTCACCTTCTTGGTCTTGTCGATCCGGCCCTTGCGGACCAACTGCTGAATCGTGGGCACGCGCTTTCCGATCTGGTTCTGGCTGCCTACCGATGCACGCGAATGAGCACCGCGAGAGAAACCGGGGTTCCCAAGCGGGCACCCCCAACTCCGGGGTGCTCAGCGACCTGCCAGCATAGGGATTTCACCCTTCGTGATCAACTCACGACCATCACCGCCACCAGGATGGGGAGCCCGCTCCCACGCTGAGCCGCGTGGCTTCGATTGCCAGGTGATCGCTCCGTACACTCTCGGGCGATGCCGGTCCCGGCTCGGAGCCCCTCCCCTTCGTCACGCTCGACCGCGCTTTCGCGCGAGCTCGTCGATGCGCTGTTCGACTTCGCCCTCACGACCACCTGGGATCCCGAGGCCGCCGATGCCGCCGTGCGGGAAGCCCTGTCGCGCATCGATCCCGGTTCGGTGCAGGCACCCGACCTCTTCGCCCGGGTAAGGACCGCGGCCATCACCCGCGCGGAGTCGCCCGAAGACGCCGTTATCGATGTAAACGCCGCACTTCCGGCACCAGCCGACCTGCCGGTGGCCATGATCGAGAGCATCGCGCTCAGCGTCCTCGACGGCGTCGAGCCCGCCGACCGGGCCGTCCTCGACCTCGCCGTTCGGCGCCGGCTCGAGGGCGACGACCTCGCCTCGGCCCTCGATGTCGCCGAACCTTTCGTGGCGGGCGTCGTGCGCGACGCCTCGACCGCCGCCGACCACCTGCTCGGGCACTATGTGCTCGCCCGCATCGGCCACGACACCTGCCCGCGCCTGCGCGAGGCGCTCGGCGATCCGCCGCCGGACCGGCTCGCGCCGCTCGCCGAGCGAGTGGACGCCCATCTCGAGGAGTGCTCGCTCTGCACCGATCGTCGGCTCGGGTTATCGGCGGTCACCTCGATGCTCGACGCCATCCCTGCCCGGCCCGCTCCCGAGGCCCTGCACGACGCGGTCGGCCACCTCTGGGAGAAGGAAGACGTCGAAGCACAGGAAGCGTCCCGTCGGCGCCGGCGCTGGATGGCGCTCGTCGCGGTGATGATCCTCGTCGTCTTGGCGGGCTCGCTCATCGCCGTGCAGTTCGTCGGCGAAGACTCGGAGTCGACCATCGATGCGACCGCGACCACGGTCCTCCCTGTCCTCACGGCCGAAACCCGCACGGTCGATCTCGGCACCGACCGCAACGAGGGAACGGCGTCGATCCGCAATGCGGCCGACCGCGCCGTCGACTACCGGGTCGAGGTCGACGTGCCGTGGCTGACCGTCACTCCCACCTCGGGTCGCGTCGGCGTCGGTGAACAGGCCGAACTCGCATTCCGCCTCGACCGGATCACCGCGCCCGAGGGCGCCATCGTCACAACCGTTCGGGTCCGCGGCGGAGGGGCGACGACTGAGATCGACATCACCGCCGAGATCCCTCGCGGTCCGCAGATCCTCGGCGTCGTCCTCGATCCGCCTGACCTCGTCCCCGACGGCTGCACCACCGCGGAAGGCAAGGTGTCGACGACCACGATCAATGCGACCGTCGCGGCGACGTCTGAACTCGCCTCGGTCGTGGCCAAGACGTCGCTCGGCGACGTGCCACTCTCGCTGGTCGACGGCCTGTGGACGGCCACCCTCGGGCCGTTCCCTGAAGGCTCGGTGACCCTCACCGTCGCGGCGACCGATGCGTTGGGCAAGACGGCGATCTCGCCGGAACTCAACGTCAGCGTCGGCACCTGTCCCGCGCCACCGACCACGACTCGCCGGCGCCGGTAGCGACGGCTTCAGCGCTCTGACCGATCAGTCGCAGCCGGGTCCGGTCACGATGAAGTTGAGAATGTCCACGGCGGACTCGTTGTCTCGGGTCGAGACCGAAACCGCGATCGCAGCCCACCCGATCGGAGCGTCTCGCGGGATGGGACCCTTGAACTGGGCGCGCCCGGTCGCGTCGGTGAACTTGGCGGCCTTCATCCCGTGATCCTCCTGGTCGTAGAACGATGCGGCGATGACGGCGAGCGCCTTGGGCTCGCCCACCGCGACGACATCGATCGTCACCTCGGAGCCGGCGTCCCCGCGCAGCGGCGTGATCGTCGCCTTCAGGACAAAGTCGTTGTTGGGCGTGCCCCCGAGCGGATTGGCGAACTCGGGGGGCGGATCCTCTTGCTCCGTTCCGGCGCACCCGTAGGGAGTGGTCGCGGGCGTAGCCCCAGTGGCGGTGCCTCCGCCGTCCGCCCCTCCTGAGCCGTCGCCCGAAGCGCCACCGGTCTGCTCGCTCAGGGATCCCGCAACGCCGGTCCCGTTCCAATCCTCGCCGGCCCGAAGCGGCCGGCCGTCCAGACTCGTCCGCTCGGTGCGAGATTCGTCGGGACCGTCATCTCCGCCAAGATCGACGACTCCCGACAGCGGGAGCGCCGCGACCGCGGCGACGACGATCGCCGCTCCGATCGCGACGCGCTTCATGTTTCCCCACCCAAGTACGACGCCACGAGGGATTCATCCCCGAGGAGCTTCGACGAGTTCTCGGCTGCAACAACCTCGCCCTTTTGCAGGACGTACGCTCGGTGCGTATTGGCAAGAGCCATGTGAACGAACTGTTCGACAATCAGGATCGCCGTGCCGGTCCGGTTCACTTGATCGAGGATGTCGAACAGGTCTTCGAC
>DATDOY010000192.1:0-2991 GCA_035293045.1 Acidimicrobiia bacterium | reverse complement strand
CTCGGCGGGAGCGGAGAGTCACCGTTCGGCTGCTTCGAGTCGTGCTGGCAGATGATGCCGCCGTCGCAATACCTGGCTGCCCTCAACGCGGACGACGAGACCCCCGGCGACATCGACTACACGAGTATCTATTCCGCCTTCGACGAACTCGTGCAGCCGCAATTCCCGGAATCAACGTCGGCGCTCGACGGCGGGACGAACCTGCTCATCCAAGCGGTGTGCCCCGGCCGTCCGGTCGACCACGCCTTCATGATGGTCGACGGAGCCGTCGAGGCCCTCGTGAGAGACGCTTTCACGAAACCGGGCACGGCCGACGTCGAGCGGGCCGGCGGCCTCCTTGGCGTGTGCACTCGCACGTTCATGGACGGCGCCGACCCCGTGAGCCACGCGCCCGCCATCATGGCGCGCGACTTCCAAGAGGGCTTCCCCAACTTCCATCCTTCGAACGCCGAGCCCCCGCTCGAGTGCTACGCCACGGGCGGGTGCTGACTCTCCCGCGCGGCTGACAGGAGGGCGACGACCTCCTCGTCGCTCACCTGGGTGAAGTCGGCGTACCACGTGCCGACGGCGCGGAAGTCGGGCGGTTGTTCGAGGCACACGACCGCATCGGCCACCGACGAAAGATCGCGCACCGTCTCGGGCGCGCCCACGGGCACCGCCAAGGTGACGGTCCGAGCGCCCATTCGGCGCACTGTCTCGATGCCGAGGCGCGCCGTCACGCCCGTCGCGAGGCCGTCGTCCACGACGATGACCGCGCGACCGGCGAACGACGCTCGCGCCCGATCACCCCGATAGCGCTGCACGCGCCGCGCCACCTCGACCATTTCGGCGGCGGCCAACTGCTCGAACTGCGCGTTGGACACGCCAGTAGCCGCCACCGCGCGGCCGTTCGCCAGCGTGTGACCGTCCTCGGCGACCGCTCCGATCCCGTACTCCGGATTGGACGGTGCGCCAACCTTGCGGACGACGAGTACTTCGAGCGGAGCGCGAAGCGCGGCGGCGATCTCGGCGGCGACGGGAAGGCCGCCGCGGACGAGCGCGACCACAACGACGTCGTCGGCGTTGTGCGGAACCAACGCCTCGGCGAGGCGACGGCCGGCGCCGGCCCGGTCGGCGAACTTCACCCGCTCAGCGCTCCCGCTCCCGGCGGCGGGGGAGCCGAACGTCCTGCCCGCTCGGACACGCGCCCGGCCGCGAGGACCGCCGCCGCGGCCGCCAGCGAGCACCCGAGCGCGACGAGCCACGCGGCGCGGTACGAGACCCCTTCTGCGAGCAGCCCGAAGACGACCGGGCCGGTGACCGCGCCGAAGTAGACGCCGGTCTGGGTGATGCCGGTGGCTGCCGCGGGTGCTTCAGGATGGCGGGCCACGACGGCCCAGTTGAACAGCCCCGGCCACCCCCATCCGAGCCCGTAGGCGAGCAGCACCGCGGGGATCAGCACGGTTCGGTTGCCGGTGGCGAGCAGACCGAAGCCGACCGCTCCACCTGTCAGCATGACGCCCACCATAGGCAAGGTGTCGCTGCGCCGGGCCCGGTCGGCGGCGACTCCGACGAGGACCCGGCTGGCGAGTCCGACGGCGCTTCCGAGCGCATACAGCAACCCCGCCGCGCCCTCGCTCACGCCTGTGTTCACCGTCGACGCGACGAGGAACGCCCCGAGCGTGTTTGCCGCGGTGGCGCCGAGGCCACCGGCAAGACCGAGCACGACGAGCGTGGGGGTGACCCGCAGCCGAGCGCGATCGGCGTCCACGGACCGGTCGGGCCGAGGCGACCGGGGCACGAGTCCGGCCGACGCCAGCGCGAGCGCCGCCGCGCCCACGAAGGCCCATCGCCACCCGATCGTGAGCGCCACCGCGGGTACGGCGATGCCTCCAAGGAGCATGGCGGCGGGAATCGCCGATTGCTTGATGCCAAACGCCGTGGCCTGGCGCCCCGCCGGCACGGCGCGGGCGAGCATGAGGTTGGAGCCGGTCTGGGCTCCGGTGTTGGCGAAGCCGGCAACCGCGAGGAAGGCGGCGAGCGCACCGAACGACGACGAGGCCGCCATCCCCAGCAACGCGAGCGCGGCGATCACCGCCGCGCCGCGCATGCCGGTGGCCGGACCGATGCGCTCCATCATCCGACCCGCCAGCGCCGACATGAACGCGGCGACGAGGAAGGACCCCGCCACCGCGAGCCCGAGCGACGCCTCGCCGAACCCGAGATCGCGCCGCACTTGGACGGACAACGCGCCGACCAAGAAGGGAGGCAGCACACACGTCGTCGACACGGCGACGGCGGCGACAATGGCGCCGTGAGCCCCGCCGCCATGAGATCGACTCGGTGAGCCCGGCATCACCCCCGTCGCTTCACCGCAAGGATCACGCCTGACGAGAAGTCAATCTCGGCGAGGACGAGCTCCGACGATTTGCCAAGCTGATCCTTCACACGGTTGATCGAGGCATGCCGTAACGCGTCTCCGTCGGGCCAGATCTTCATGTCGTCGACGACGAGGATTCCGCCCGGCGCGAGGGCGGCGATGGTCCGATCCAGCCCCGTCGTCTTGCCCCCCGGCGCATCGGCGAACACGAGATTGAAGGTGCCGCTGGCGCCAACGACTGTTGCCCCGTCGCCGACCTCGAAGCGAACGAACTCCGGCCACGCGTCGAGCTGGACGGCTCGTTGACGCTCTCCATCGAGGTCGACCGTGATGACCTCGACGTCGCTTCGATTGTTGAGGCCCTCGACGAGCCAGGCGAGCCCAACCCCTGCGCCCGTCCCGAGTTCGAGAATGCGACCCGATGGTGGGACCGCGGCAGCGAGTGCGCTCAGGAGCTGGCCGACAGGAGGCTCGCTCGAGAGCTGGAAGCCGAGCTCGTGGGCGCGATCGATGGCGCGAGCGACACGGGGCGGAAGCACAGCCGCGCCTCGGTCAGGACGGAAGCGGGATGGCGGCCGGCGCCTGGGTCGATGCGAACTCCGGCCAGCGCTTCCGCTGCTTCGACGCGAGCT
>DATDOY010000191.1:0-12426 GCA_035293045.1 Acidimicrobiia bacterium | reverse complement strand
CGCGTATCGACCGTTGGGCGATCCGCGCCGCGCAACCCAAAGAGGTCGGCGACGGGTTCTGGCACCGGCTCGCCGTCGCGGTGATGCGGCGTCCCGTATTGATCGGGGTCTCCGCCGTCGCCGTGTTGCTGTTCCTCGGGTCGCCCTTCCTCCACATCCGCCTCGGTCTTCCGGACGACCGCGTGCTTCCAAAGTCGGCGCCCTCGCGCCAAGTGCACGACGTCATTCGCGAGGAGTTCCCCACCGACGAGGCCGCCGCCCTGTCGGTCGTCGTTCGCGATGCACCGGCACCGGACCAGCGCGCCGCCGCCGTCGATGGATATGCCACCTCGCTGTCCAGCGTTCGCGGCGTGGGGCGGGTCGACGCCGAGACGGGGATCTACATCCGCGGCGTAAAGGTCGCTCCCTCGCCGGTTGTCGACCGCTTTGCGCGGCCGACGGCCACGTGGCTATCGGTCGTGCCGACGGTGGAGCCGATCAGTGGAGAAGGCGAGCACCTCGTCAAGGACGTGCGGTCGACCGAGGCGCCGTTCGAGGTACTGGTCGGCGGCACGTCGGCGCGTCTCGTCGATGCCAAGGCTTCCCTGTTCTCGCGAATGCCCCTCGCCTTGGTGATCATCGCCCTCACGACCTTCCTCGTCCTCTTCCTCATGGTCGGAAGCGTGCTGGTGCCGATCAAGGCGCTGGTGCTCAACATGCTCAGCCTCACCGCGACCTTCGGCGCCATGGTGTGGATCTTCCAGGATGGCCATCTGGCGGGACTCTTGAACTTCACGCCGGTTGGCTACATCGACGTCGCGACGCCGATCCTGATGTTCTGCATCGCCTTCGGCCTCTCGATGGACTACGAGGTCTTCCTGCTGTCACGCATCAAAGAGGAGTACGACACGACCCTGGACAACGAACGCGCGGTGGCGGTCGGGCTCGAACGCACGGGTCGCATCGTGACCGCGGCGGCGGCGCTGATCGCGGTCGTGTTCATCGCTCAGCTCACGTCGAAGGTGACGTTCATCAAGCTGTTCGGACTCGGGATGGCCCTCGGCGTGATCATGGACGCCACGATCTTGCGGGCGACCCTCGTTCCCGCCTTCATGCGGCTCGCGGGTCGCGGCAACTGGTGGGCGCCTGGTCCGCTCGCGCGGTTCTACGACCGATTCGGCCTGACCGAACGCGAGGTAGCCCCCGTCGGCGCGCCGGACGCAGTCCTCGATCTGCGCGATCAGCCACGCGCCGGTGTCCCCGGGAACGCACGCAATCGAGACCAGGCCAAGGGTCCGGGCCGCAAACCGCCGCACGAACGCGTACGCGAACGGCCCTTGCGAGCCGCGGGTCGATGACGCGGGCGTCGACCCGGTCGCCAGCGCGACGTTCCCCGGCCGCCAAGGGAGATGGAAACCGCCTACGCGACGAGATCCTTGCTGCCTCGGACGCGATCCTGCGAGAGACCGGGAACGCGGAGGCCGTGACGATGCGAGCCGTGGCGGCGCGGGTTGGTTGCACGCCTGCGGCCATCTACCTGCACTTCGTCGACCGCACCGAGCTGATCTTCTCGGTCTGCGTCCGCCACTTCGAGGCCCTCGACCGGTGGTTGGCGCGCGCGGTTCGGGGCGTGGAGGATCCGATCGAGGAGTTGCGCGCGGTGGGCCGCGCCTATGTGCGGTTCGGCCTCCGGCACCCCGAGGAGTACCGCATCATTTTCATGGGCCACCCGTTGGACGTGCCCTCGGACGTCGATGTCGACACGTTGTTGGAGGTCGGGGGCTTCGGCCGCGCGGTCGCCGCCGTCCAGCGCTGCATCGACGCCGGCGCTATACCGCCATCCGCGGGAACGGCCTTCGACGTCGCCACGCGCCTGTGGGTCGTCGTCCACGGGTTCACGTCCGCGATGATCTCCAAGCCGTGGTTCCCGTGGGGCGACGCGAGTGCGCTCGTGGAGCGCTTGCTCGACACGCAGATCAAAGGCCTGCGCGCGAAGCCCTGACCTCGTTGGCTACGCGGGGGTCAGGCTTCGGATCGTCGACGTGCCGTTGGTCTTGAAGCCGCCGAACGCGGTGTCGACGTCAGCCACCGTGTGATCGACGAGCGAGAGCGTGGTCCGCGGGTCGACGTTGATCGTCGACGTCGTTTCGCCGTTGGCGTCGCCTTCGAGGACGGTGTGCATGCGGACCTTCACCGTGTCGACCTCGGTGCCGCCGACCGTGATCGTCTCTCGCGAGAGGGCATCGATGGTGGTGGTCGTCCGGATGCCGCCGTTGGTGCTCGTGATCGAGAACTCGGTGTGGAACCCCACGTCGGCTCCCGTTGGCGCGATCAGCTGGGGCGAGTCAGGGATGAACTCATAGGTGACGGTCACGCCGCTCACCCTGTTCTGGGTCTTGAGCGACTCGAGGTAGACCCCGTCGTCGCGGTAGACGAGGACGGTCGTGGTGATCGTGCCCTCGCCGTCCGGGTCACGGGCGTCGAGCACCGACCGCTGACGGCCGCCGTCGGCGGCTTCGACCGTGAGGGTCTGGGGGGTGGGGAGCGGCCCGGTTCGCCCGAGCGGACCGGTCTGGGTGACGGTGCCCTCGACGTCATAGGTGTAGGTGCCGGCGCGAGCCGGCTGCGCGGCGCCCGACGCCGTCGGCGGCGGGGGTGCGGGGGTGCCTTCACCCGACCCGCCGGCCCCCGACCCGCCGCCCTGAGCGCCCGCGGACCCGGAGCCGCCGGCCCCTCCCTGGCCCGATCCCGATCCACCGGCATCGACTTCGCCATCGGCGGCCCCGCCGGATTCGGACGTGGTGGTCGACGTCGCGCCCTTGGTCGAGACCTTGTCGTCGCCGCCGCTGCCGCCGCAGGCACCGACCCCGAGAAGGGTGACGACCGCGAGGACGGCGGCGAGGGGTCGATCGTGAAGAAGTCCCATGCCCCTTTGTTACCCGAGCAGGGCCCGTCCTGCCGCTTCGAGGGCGTCTCGGCGCAGGCTGAACCACGCCCACGTTCCCCGCTTCTCCCGATCGAGGAGGCCGGCGTCGACGAGCACCTTGAGGTGGTGGCTCACGGTGGGTTGGGACAGGCCGAGCGGGATCACGAGCTCGCAGACGCACGCCTCGCCCGTGGCGCTGGCGGCGACGAGCGAGATCAGCTTGACCCTCGCCGGGTCGGACAGGGCTTTGAACACCCGGGCGGTGGCCTCCGCCTCGGCATCGGAGAGTGGGCTGTCGACAACCGAGCAACAGGCGATGGTCTCCATGGCGGTCTCCCTTGGTCCCGTGCGGGCGGCTCGGGTGCTCCAAAATATTGATGAACTTCTATATTGACAGATCTCAATGTATATGACAAGGATGGTGCCATGACTCCATCACGCGTCCAACTGGCCCTGAACGTCAGCGACCTCGACGAGGCCGTCGACTTCTACACCCGACTGTTTGCCACCGAGCCCCGCAAGCGTGAGCCCGGCTATGCGAACTTCGCCATCGCCGACCCGCCGCTCAAGTTGGTGCTGTTCCAGAGCAAGCACGGCGGCACGATCAACCACCTCGGGGTGGAGGTCGCCAACACCGACGACGTCGACGCCACCCAGCGTCGATTGAACGGCGAGGGCGTTGCCACCGACGAGGAGCGCGCGACGACCTGTTGCTATGCGGTCCAGGACAAGGTGTGGGCGACCGCACCCGACGACCTCAAGTGGGAGGTCTACACCGTCCTCGAAGACGTCAAGGACGCCGGCGAGACCTGCGCCGACGACTCCTGCGGCGACCCGGCCGCGGCGTCCGACTGCTGCGCCTGATCCGAGAGTGATGGCGGTGAAGGTCGTCTACGCGGCGACCTTCACCGCCATCATCACGCCGTCACGGATCGGCACGATCTGCGACACGAAGCGGGCGTCGTTCGTGACGAGCCGGTTGTGTTCGCGAATCGCCTCGACCCACCCGGGGAAGTTCGGGTCGGGTTCCCCTGTGGCCGCGAGCCCTCGCCAGAGCGTGTTGTCGCACAGGTAGACCCCGCCGACCCGCAGCCGGTCGGCGCCGGCGCGGAAACAGTCGGGGTAGCCGTCCTTGTCGACGTCGCAGTAGACGACGTCGAAGTCGCCGCTCGTGTCCGCCATGCCGGCGAGCGCGTCACCGACTCTGTAGTCGATGCGATCCCACACCCCGGCGCGCGTGAGGTAGTCCTCGGCATCCCGGGCGTTGTCGGCGCTGCCGTCCGTGCAGATCACCGTGCCGCCGTCGCCGATCGCCCGCGCGAACCAGTAGGCGGAGTAGCCGTATCCCGAACCAAGTTCCATCACTCGACGCGCCCCGACCGCCCGGGCCGCCGCTTCGAGAAACCGTCCGACAGCGGGCCCGACGATGGGGAAGCCGTGCTCCCGGGCGCGCGCCTCCATCTCGTCGAGGACGTCGCTTCGATGCTGGGCCTGCGACAGCTCCACGAGGTACGCCTCGACGTCGGCACCGGCGATCTGTTCGACCATGGGTGTTCCTTCCTTCGCGATCGGTCCCGGCTTGATCGGCCTTCCTGATCGACAGGTCTACGGGGACCCGTCGGCCTTGGTCCAGCCGACCGGGAGAACGACGTCTCCCGTCTTGAGTCGGTAATAGACCTCCCAGTGGTAGTAGCCGAGGTACGCCCGCTCGTCGGCCCGCATGAACGCGGCATACGTCTGGACGGCGGCAACGTAATGGTCGCTGTGGTTGTACGCGAACAGGGCTCGTTGCATGTCGGTCGGAGCACCGGCCGCGATGAGATAGCGGGCGGCGGCCGCGATGGCGTCGTTGGGGTCGTCGATGTCGCCCTCTCCGTACGCCTCCCACGTCGAGGGGATGAACTGCATCGGACCCCGAGCGCCTGCGGTGCTCAGTCCTCGGATGCGGCCCATCCGGGTTTCGACGAGGTGGATCGCCGCGAGATACTCCCAACCCACGCCGAACTCGGCTTCCGCGGCCCGGTAGTACCCGAGCAGCTCCTCGGCGGGGGGTGGCGCCACGATCTCCCACTCGGGCAGCTCGTCGCGAGGATCGGTGAGCGCCCACAGTTCTCGGAAGGCGCCGGCGTGGCCGGAAGCGATCACCGCGAGTTCACCTCCGAGCGCGGCGCTGACTTCGCCGTCCCACTCGGGGTGCCGAGCGAGCTCTCGATAGACGATCTGTTGGGCGCGGGCCCACATCGGCAGGTCGGCGGCGGGAGTGCGGGGATCGCGGATGGCTCCCTCGCTGGCGCGAACGACGTCGACCACGTCGCCGGGAACATCGGCGGACTCCGCTCGCGCGACGATGTCGGCGGCCGACTCGCGCGGCGTGACGCCAGACGTCGAAGAGGTCGCCCGAGGACTCGTGCTCGCGGCGATGCCCGCCTCGCGGCTCGGACGCGGATCACTGTCACGCTGCACGACGGCGATGACTCCTGCGGCGACGATGACAACCGCGGCGATGATCACGAAGGGTCGGGACACCGACGCGCAGGTTAGGGGTCCCGGTGCCGCGGGCACACTCGCTCCGTGCTTGGCTGAGTGGATGGCGCTCGGCGACCGCTTCGACGACGTGCTGGACGCGGCCCAGCGAGGCGACGCCGACGCCCTCGCCGCTCTGTATCGGGACCTTGCTCCCCTCGTGCTCGGGTACCTGCGCGCCCGGGGCGCCCGCGATCCCGAGGACCTCACGTCGGAGACCTTCGTGGCCGTGGTGCGCAATGTGGATCGGTTCCGGGGTGGCGAAACGAAGTTCCGGTCGTGGGTGCTCACGATCGCCCATCGCCGCCTTGTCGACGCCCGACGGCGCTCAGGCCGCCGGCCTGAGACCCTCGTCGAGCCCGACGTGATGGGCGAGACGGTCGGGTCGGTGGCCCGGGGCGCCGAATCCGAAGCCGTCGCCGGCACCGCTGACGAGGACATGCTCGCGCTCATGGAGCAGCTGACCGAGGAACAACGCGCGGTGCTCATGTTGCGCGTCGTTGCCGATCTCCCCGTTGCCGAGGTGGCGCGCATCCTTCGCAAGCGGCCCGGGGCGATCAAGACGATGCAACGCCGGGCCCTCGCCAGCCTGGGTCGGCTCCTCGAACGCCAGCGGGCGTACCCGGACAGCCCAGAAGGTCAGCAACGGGATGAACCTGCCGAAGGTGCACCCCCTTCCGCCGATTCACGGTCCGCACCCGTTTCCTCCGAGGGGAGCTGAGCGATCACTCCCAACGGAATGGACGAACACCGGGCACACGAGAACATCGGAACCAACGAGGGAGCGGGCGACGACCCGGCCCTCCACGACGACGCCGTCCATGAGGCCATGCGTCGTGCGTTCTCGCGTCCACCTGAGGAGCACGTCGCGCAGCGGCATCTCGCGGCGATGCGTTCGGCGGCGGCCGAGAAGGCCTCGGGTGCGGCGACGCCCGGAGGGTGGGCTGGTGTCCGCGAACGCGCCACGTTGAGGAGGAATCCGATGCCCGCACTCACGCCCCGTTGGCTCGCGACAGGCAGCGCACTGTTGTTGGCGTTCGTCCTGGGACTTGCCGCTGTCAACGTCCTGCCGAACTCGGCTCAGAGCGTCGTTTCCGAAACGGTGCGCCACGTCGGCCTCGACCTCCCGGATCCTGACGACGACGAGAGCGGTAAAGGCAAGGACAAGGACGACAACCACAACGTCGGTACCGACGTGGACGAGACCAACCACCCGGACGGCGACCACCCTGACAACCACGGCCAAACCGTGTCGAGCGTTGCTCGCGACGACAGCCTCGAAGGGTGCCTGCACGGCGAGGCGGTCTCGGCGGAGGCGTCATCCGAGAACAACGGCAACGAGGATGCCCCCGGACAGTCCGACGACGACAAGTGCGACCACGCGGATGATGAGGACGAGACCAACCATCCAGACGGCGACAACGCGGGTCCGGGTGGGGACTCCTGATCCCCCCGGTCGGTACCTGAGCTAGGCAGTTCCCACGGCGACGACCTCGTCGAACCCGGCTTGGATGCACGCCACGAAACGGTCGCGATCGGGGATGGCGGACGCGTCGACGTTGACGCCGACGTAACACGTCCCGCAGTGCGACACCAGCACCAGGTTGGTGGCGGCACCCGACAGCGGGCCGAAGGCGTATTGGGCGGTCACCTCCGACCCCGCGAGGTAGACGGGGAACGGCACGCCGGGCACGTTGCTGGTGACGAAGTCGACCCCCTTCAGCATGCCGCCGAACACCCGGGTGGTCACTGACGTCGGGAGACGGTTGAGGATCCCGGCCAGCGTGTCGGTCAGGGCCAGAGCGGGCTCGGAGCGCCACTCGCGGACGAGGCGCCCGACCTGGCGCATGCGCTCCACCGGATCGACGATGGCGACGGGAACCGGGAATCGCGCCGGGACGAAGCGGTTGCCCGCCGTGGGGTCGTCCTCGACGCGGATGTTGATCGGCATCGTCATGCGCAGGTCGTCGATCGCCGCGCCGTGGGCTTCGTGGTAGCGGCGCAGGCCTCCACCGACGGCGGCCACGAAGGCGTCGTTGAGGGTGCCGTCCACCGCCTTGGCGGCGGCCTTCAACTCGTCGAGGCCGACGCTCACCGCGGCGTAGCGGGACGACAGGCTGCGGCCCCGCATGATGGGGGAGAGCGGCTCGTTGACCGGCGCCAGGATCCGGGCGACCGACCGGGCGGAGCGGATCGCTCGCGCCACCGCCGCGTCAGGCGCCGAGAACGCGCTGAGCGCCGCGCCCGTGAGTCCGACCGTCGAGCGCGCCACGGCGTTCCGAGCCCGTCGTTGGTTGTGGGCGGCGGCCTCGGCGATGAGGTCCAAAAGGCTTGGCTCTTCGGCCGGGGGAGCGTCCGGGGCGGGCTCACGATCGGGCGGGTCGGGTTCGAGGTCGAGGAGGTGCATGGCGAGCCTGATGCCGCCGACGCCGTCGGTGATCGAGTGGTGCACCTTTTGGATCAGTGCGGCGCCGTCGCGCCGCTTCGAGCGACCGCCCGATGCGGTGGGTTCGCCCAGGCCGAGCCCCTCGACGAGGACGAACTCCCACAACGGCCGCGCGCGGTCGAAGCCGGCCATCCCGATGCCCTCGGCGATGTGGAGGAGCGTGTCGAGCGTCGCGGGTTCGGGCGCCCGCACTCGACGGAGGTGGTACTCGAGGTCGAAGTTGGCGTCGAACGTCCAGCGGGGTGGGCCGACCCGGAGCGGTGGGACGACGACGCGCTGGCGCAGTTGCGGGATCATGCGCGTCGCCCGGTCGATGACGCCCACGAGGCGGTCCCAGTCGGGTGCCCGGTCGAGAACGGCGATCGCCGTGATCGTCGAGCGGAGCATCGGATCCTTCTCGATGTTCCACATGAGCGCGTCGGCGTCGCTCATGTGCACGACGAACTGCTCGGACGGCGGGTTCGCCGGGTCCGTCGACTCACGAGGTGCGCTCACGCGCAGGAGGTTATCCCTCGCTCGTGGGCGGCGACTCTGGCGATTGGAACGACGGTGGCGGCGCAGGAGGCGAGGAGAAGGTGGGCGCCGGGTACACAAACGTCGGCGGCGTCGTCTCGGCCGGTGGCGCGTAGAAGAATCCCGCGGCCATATCGCTCGTGTACGGGGCGAGGAGGGCTGAGGGTCCGAGTGGTGCGGAGGAGGAGGCGGTCGTCTCGGGAATCTCGACCGCGACGGTCGCACCGAAGTCGAACAGCTCGAGGGTCATGGCGCTCTCGACCCTGCTGGTGAAGCCGCCTCCGCCGTCGTAGGACGACGACGATCGGACCGTCATCTTGTAGACGATGTCGTCGTCGACACCGATCCACGCCTCGGCGGTGACCTCGGCGTCGGCGTCGGAGGCGTCCCTGGAGGGATCGCCGTCGATCCTCGGCGAGGCGGCGACGAGGCTGGCCTTCACGCGGAAGCGATAGTGCCGGACGTCGACGCCCTCGATCGTCTCGACGCCGAGATCGTCAACCTCTCCTTTGGCGCCCTCGAGCAACCGCGCCACGCCATTGGGGTCGGCGAGAAGGAGAGAAAGCGGACCGGCCGCGCCCGGAACCTCGATCCACGAGCCATCGGGCGATCGCATCAGGGTGCGATCGCCGTCGACGGCGACGCCGAAGGGGGCCGACGGGTCGAGCGGAAGTGCGCCGGGTTCGCTGGTCTCCACCTTCATCTCACCGTCGACCCGCATGCGGTCGGGGAACTCGACGGCACCGGTGCCTTCGATGGTCATGTCGAACGAGTACTGGTCGGGGATTTCGATCTGGGCGAAGACCGAGGCGGCGTCGGACTGCATGCGCCGGTACTGCTCTTCGTACATCGCCTCGGCGGTCGCGGCGTACTCCTCGTATTGACGGCGCGATTCTTCGACGTACTCCTCGTATTGACGGCGCGTCTCCTCTTGCTGGTCGGGGGGAATCTGCGAGTAGTCGGGTTCTGGAGGCGGCTGGAACGGCGGCGGCGTGAGCGCTTCGGTGGGGACGGCGGGGAGTTGGACCTCGGGGAAGGCGAGGGTGTCAGGCGGTGTGATGGTGGCGTGAGCAGTTCCGGAGAGACGCACCCGTGCCGTGCGGGTGTCGATGGTCTCGCGAGCAGCGGCGAGCAGCGGATCGATGGTGGCTGAACGGTCGCCGTCGTCAGCGACTTGCGTGCCGTCGTCCGCCGAGCGAGGGAGCACCGCGAGGGCGCCGAGGACGAGCGCGGCGACCGCGGCGATCGACAGCACCGCGACCACGGGCCGCTGGGTGAGCGGTGAGCGGCGAGCGGCGCGTTCGCGATCGAGGTCGACGGGGGTGATGACGGCGTCGGGATCGGCGGCCGAGCCGCCTGCTTGCCCGACGTGGGCGATCACTCGATCGGCGAGCCCCTCGGGTGCAGGCCCCGGCGCCATCGCCTGCGCGTACTCCGCGAGTTGTCCGAGGTCACGGGCGAAACTTCGGCAGCGTTCGCACTCCTCGAGGTGCTCGGCGACCTCGGGGTGGAGGTCGCCCTCGATGAGCGCACGCCGGCACGCCGAGTGCCGCATGCCGCCCCGACCTTCCGCGGCGGTCATTCCCCGCTCGCTTCGTGCCGGGCGTCGCCGAGGGCCTTGGCCAGCTTTTCGCGCGCTCGCGAGACGCGTGAGCGCATCGTCGACGCGGGCACCCCGGCGATCTCGGCGGCACCCTCACGGCTGTGGCCGACGATTTCGACGAGGGTGAACGCGTCGCGCTCGTCGGCGGGAAGCGCGGCCATCGCCTCGTCGACGGCGAGCTTGAGGTCGGTGCGGTCCTCGGTGCGAGGTTCGCGGCCGGCTTCGTCGAGCGAAACCACGTTGTGGCGCTTCAGGCGCAGCCGGTCGATGCAGCACCGGTGGCAAATCGACAAGAGCCAGGTGCTGACCTTGGCGTCACCCCGGAACGTGTGGAGGTTCCGGTATGCCTTGAGGAACGTGTCCTGGACGGCCTCCTCGGCCGCGAAGTCGTCGCGCAGCATCGAACGCGCCATCCGCCACGCGGCGTCGGTGTGACGGCGTACGAGGGTCTCGAACGCCGAGGCGTCGCCCGCGGCTGCGCGGTCGACGAGCTCAAGATCGTCCATCACCCGGGTTGGTGCGGGTTCGATGAGAACACAGGTGGGCATCACCCTGTCAGACGGGTCGGCGCGGCCGTTCCGACGACGAGGTGCTCGCGCCGCGGAGCGGGCACTCAGTTTGCCCGATTCGTCCACCTCACCGGCGGACGGCAAGGAAGGGGAGGGCGCTCAGGCCCCGTACTTGGCGAGGCGGCCGGCGTTGGCGAGCATGATCGGCATGAGCGTCGCCGTGGGGCGCAGCCCCAGGCCTCCCGCCCGGCACCACCGTTCCCCGAAGCGGTCGACGTCGTCGCGCCCGCACCGCGGCGACCACAGCACGGCGGGCACGGGGTGCCAGGAGTGCGCCGCCATCTGGGTCGGGGTCGCGTGGTCTCCGGACACGACGATCACGTCCGGACCGAGGGCGCGGATCTCGGGGAGCGCGGCGTCGAGGCTCTCGATCGCGGCGATCTTTCGCGGGCGATCGCCGTCTTCTCCGGCGGAGTCGGTGTACTTGTGGTGCACGAAGAAGTAGTCGTGGCGATCCCACGCCTCACGCATGATCTCGATCTGTTCGGCGATTGAAGCCGGCCGGCCGAGAACGTCCATGCCGAGGATCGCGGCGATGCCTCGGTACATGGGATAGATCGCGACGGCGGCCGCCCGGAGGCCGTAGCGGTCACCAAACGAGGGCAGTTCGCGCAGCGTGTCGAACCCCCGAAGCAGCAGGGCGTTGCCGCGTCGCTCTCCGGCGAGCGTCGTGCGAATCTGCGCGTCGAGTTCGTTGACGAGTTCCGCGGTTCGCTTCGCGGCCGGGGCGAGCGCTTGCGCCGGCAGCGGCCTGTGCCCCTCTTTCTGGGGATCGGTGTCCGAGACTCCCGGGTCGAGATCCGCCCCCCGCAGCACGACGAGCACGCGGTGTTCGCGCTCGTGTCGGAAGAAGACGTCGACGCCGTCGATGTCGACCTGCTGCCCGAGTCGCTCGACGAGGGCTTCGGCCTCCTCGTCGGGCAGGCGACCGGCGCGTCGGTCGGTGATGACGCCGTCCGCGTCGAGGGTGCACAGGTTGGCCCGGGCGGCGACGTCGCCGGGTTCGAGGTCGAACTCGAGACCCGCCGCGCTCAGGGCGCCGCGCCCGAGTTCGAACTCGTGGGGGTCGTACCCGAAGAGGGCGAGGTGTCCCGGGCCCGAGCCCGGCGTGATTCCCGGTCCGACGGGCTCGACGAGCCCCGAGACGCCGTCGGCGGCGAGGGCGTCGAGGTTGGGGGTGTTCGCCTCTTCCGACTCGGTGTCGTGCTCGGCGTCGGCGTACCCGCCGAGACCGTCCATGACGACGAGCACGATCTTGGTGTCGGCGGGCTGGATGAGCGCGGAGAGGTCCATGCGCCATTCACCCTACGGCGTGGCGGTGGGGGCGGACCGCTCGACTCCGACGGGCCTGCGACGTGGCGTCGCCCGCCGCCGGCGTCGGAATCGAACGCATGCGACGAACGCCACGAGTCCGGCGGTCCCGGCGGCACCCGCAGCGCGGAGGGGTACGGTCCGAGACGCAGATCCTTCAAGGTCGATCGACACCACCGCGGGCCGATCCGGGATGGGCCACATGCGCCACACGAGCGCCCCATCGCGGCGGGCATCCGCGTTGTGGGTCCGAAACGACCCCTCCGCTCGGATCGACAGCGTCGCGTCGAGGTCCGAGCGCGAGGGGATGGCCGACGACGACACCGGGACTCCTTCGATGAGGGCCGAGCCGGTCTCGCCGAGCACCTCGTGAGCGAAGCCCGCGAGGTCGATCGTCATCTCGACGTGGGAGCCGCGGCGCTCGATCGTGACGAGGTCGGGACCGCGGGACCCCTCGAAGAACGATTCGAGCTCGTCGAGATCGCCGAACGGGGCCGTGACCGGTTCGATGGGGTCGCCGACGGCCTCCCGCGCCGCTCGGTCGAGATCCGTGCGG